>NZ_JAYEXN010000009.1:0-110035 GCF_044435015.1 Ochrobactrum sp. S1502_03 | reverse complement strand
GCGGTTTCAGTCCAGGCCATGTGATCCTCCGTAGTCTTGGTAAACCACAGAGAATCATAAACTCCTGAAATCGCTCAACTTAATTTTCGGTTCGGCTCTTAATCATCGAGCGGATCATCACTCATGCCAGCAAATGTACTGTCAGAAGTATCCGAAGGAGGAGTGGGCTGGGTGCCCTTCTTGCGGGTGTCTTTTCCGGCATTCTTCCCCGGCTGTTTGATTTCCAGCGATGTGGTACTGCCCCCGCTTCGATCGGCTTTATGGCGGACCGTTGAGATTCGATATTCACCATCAACGCCAGCGCGTGCGCCTGAAAGCGTGAAGGTGGCCTCGGCCTGTGCTTCAACGGTCAAATCCATTTCAACCGTGCCTTCGCCGCCCTCGCGTTCAGCTTCCCGTTTTCGGGCTTCACCGACATGCTCAGCCTGGCTTTCATCGCTCACTGTGGTGCGAACAACGTTGGTGGATTCTGGCAAATCACGATCAAGATCAAACTCAATATCTTTGGATTTGAAGTCCGCAGCTTTGCGGTCGAAATATCGAACCTTGGCCTTGGTGAATGATCTGCGCCCCGTGTAGGGGGCAATGTCCCACGAAATGACGTTGACGCCGACAATGCCTTCAATGACCGGCATCTTCGCGCCCGTGGTGGCCTTTCCTTCGCCGCGTTTTGCAAGAACAGCCTGATCACCTCTGATTTTGAAAGAGCCGCCCAATTCACGGGCGAGTTTTTCACCAAGGTGCAAAAAGCTTTCACCATCCGCAGACCAGTAATCACGATGGATATTGGCGAAATCCGCATCAAGCTTGATCGTTGAAATGCCGGAGCGCTTGGCGGCGTCATCGATGAATTCCTGCAAGGTTGCATCATCCTTGTGAAACAAGAGAGGCTGCTTGACCTTGCCTCTGCTGTCGAAACCCTTGGCTGTGACTTGAAGTGTCCGTCCGCCACCACGGGAGCCGGAGGAGCGGACACTATCGACTGTGCCTTTGAATTTGGACACACCATCAAGGATTGCTTCAACGGCAGCGCCGTCTTGTGGCAGTTTCACCTGTCCATCTGTGTCGTCAAATGTCAGCGAACAGGTGTCGGATGCGCTGCCATCCTTGTCTGTGATGTCGATACTGATGAGATAGGGGCGCATGGCACTGGTCATGTCCCTGCCATCGACAAGAACTTTCCAGTTCACTTTCCAGCTATTTGTCATGATCATTCACTCAAAGAGAGAAACAACGTGGCGTGATTGGCCGGGTCCTTGCGCTGGCAAGTCCGGCAAAAGCACGTCTGTGCCTAAAGGGATGATCGCGCCGAGGGCGGCGAGATCGGTGTTGATTGCCAATGCCTCTTCAAGCAGGCTTCGCCCGCGCACCCCATAGGCACGCCAAAGCAGCAGGTCGAGGGTTATCCCTTCGCCCTTCACGGTGATTGTTTGCATCACGGCTCCTAGAATATGCCGAAGAGTGACAGCAGCCCGGTGATAACCTGCTGTCCGGCACCCGCATCCGGTTGCACTTTGGTCATGACGATTGTGTGCTTGACGACAAAGCCAACGCCATCACGGGTGAGGTCAGTGTGGTTTTCGGTTATTCGGGTGATGGCGAACCATCCCAAACGTGTGCCATCGCCGCGCTGAAGCGGGAATTTTGTCCCGCTGCGGCGCATGCCATGGGCTATTTCGAGTCCGTCGAGACCGCCGATCCTGGTGGGTAAAATCTGCCCGGAGAGGGTGATTTCATCATCGCCTTCGCCGGTGAACTCTTTGGCTGGAAAAGCCCCGATAAGGGCTTTGGACGCAATGTCCGCCGAGGCGGTTCTTTGCATGCTGTCGATACTGAAAGGACGCGTATCAACGGTCAGCGTACCAAGCATATACAGCATTATGACACTCCATATTCGAGATCGGCATGAATGCCATCAAATGCTGATCGCACGCTTTGCGTAACCTTTGCAGCGGCGAGATTGGCTATTTCTTCAGGTGTTGCGGCAGATTTGGCGTTGATAACAAGGCTAAGATTGACGTTTGGCGCGGGTGGCGGGTTCATAACTTGCACCTGCTGCACGCCAGATGGTTCTGTCACAACCGTGGGGCTTCCAAGAAGCGTGACTTTCTCTGGTTCGCTGTAAGTTGGAGACGGGGCTATCAGGTCGTTCCAAAGTTGTCTGAAACTGAATGGGACAGTTTCTGAGGGTGCCGCTTGCTTAGGTGCGGGGGCCACCTCACGCTGTCCGGTGCTATTGCCTTGCTTCAAGTTGTATTCGTTCATTTTCTGAATGAAATACTCTTGATCTATCAATTTGGGATCGGATGGCCCCTTTGCTTCGAGGCCTTTATAGATCGCATAACCAACAGTGCTCCAGATATTGGCGCGCGACAGGAAGCTTCCCAGCCCACTGCCGACGATCTTTGCAAACAGGCCTGTCTGGCTGCTCGCAGCACCTGTTTTAACGGCGCCAACCTCTACGCCGCCATAAAGAAGACGTGTCAGCCAACCACCACCCACAGCAGCGCCGCCGCGACCTATGTTGGCTGCAGCAGCCCCTGAAGCTGTACCGACAGCACCTGCCGCAGCACTACCACCTGTAATACTCCTTCCCAATGAAACAACAGATCGTAAAATGCCTACAGCAGCGCGTGCCCCTGATAAGAAGTAAAGCGCGGATGCAAGTTTGCGAACGGTCCCCGCAAGTATGCCAAGCCCCACGCTTGCAAGCATGAGATAACCGCCATACTTGAGCACCTCACCCAAAAAATGAGCAAGCGGGCTATTCTTGACGGCATCATTGAATGCGCGAAGAGAAGCGCCAAATTCCTTAAACCGTGCGAAAATTCTGCCGAGTTTATCCGCAGCTTCCTCTCCATTGGCCGGTCCTAGCAAAAGATCACCCAGATCGTTGATCATCTGGCGCAAATTGCCATCATAACCAAGACCGGAACTGAAACCCTTGATGGCCTGCCACAATTGATCCAGAGGCGTGGCTCTGTCTCCCAGAGATTTCAGAAGATCAAGTATACCTGCTGCACCGTCGTTGATTGCTGGCAACATGCGGTCGCCCATCTCAATGCCAATGGCGGCGAGATTGTTTCGAAGAAGCTGCAGGGCATTTGCTGTGGTTTTCGCGCGTGTTTCATATTCTTTGAAGGATGAGCCAGCATAGTTCGTTTTGTTTGCAACCATTGCAAGCAGTCGTTCAAGCTCTTCGGTGCTTTTGAGCAATGGTGCCAGCGCGCGAGCTTCCGAGCCAAAAACAGCTTCCATTACGGAAATTTGCTGCCATTGAGGCAGCTTTTTTATCCGATTAAGAACGCTGAGCGTGGTTTTAACAGCGTCTTTTTGCATCCCCTTTGCAACTTTAACACTGTCCAGCCCAAGCTGCTTGAACGCGGTTCGCTGGCGTTTGGTGGCATTTTCTCCTGTGGTGAGCGCCTTGGTCAGATTGCGAAAGCTTGTTGCTGCGACCTCTGGTTCAAAACCAGATCCAATCATGGCGCCACCGAAGGCCAAAGCCTGTTCGGCAGAGAAGCCCGCCGTTTCAGCGAATGCTGCGACGCGGTTGGTGTACTCCAGCAAAGAAGGAGCGTTGGCAGCCGATGTATTTCCGACTTCGTTGATGGCATCGGCCAGTAAAACAGTGTCGGTTACGTTTCTGCCGAGTGCAGTTTTGATCTTTGCAAGAGCCTCGCCAGTTTCGCCAACCGGTGTTTCCCAGGCCGTTGCTACTTTTGCTGTCGCCTCTGCGAAGGATTCCAATTCTTCGTTGGCAATGCCCGATTGCCCGGCAGCCGCATAGATTGCTGCAAAACCGGAAGCCGTTATCGGTATAGCGGTGGAAAGCCGTAAGATCGACTTTCGCATATTAAGGAACTGGCTATCTGTTGCTTCAACGACTTTTTTGACATCTGCAAAGGCAGATTCGAACTCGATTGCTGCTCCCGCTGTCGAACGAATGCCGCGATCAAGGCTGATATAGGCTGCGCCAAACGCTGCAATGCGCCCCAGCGTGCCCGTGATTGGTGAGGCAAGCTTACGCTGGGAAGCTGCAAAATTATCTGCAGCGCCCCGCAACCGGTTCATGGTACCAAACAGACCGCGTGCCGGGCCAGACACACGGTCAAACAGGCTAACAATCAGTTTGCTTTCAATGACGGACATTGCGGAGCGCTTTCATCACACGATGAACCGCGTCCCGCTCCCGTATTGCGTGGGAGCAGGTGTAACGGTCAACGATGTTTCTGGGTGTGTTGGTGTAGTGGGATAATAGGACAGCGAGACCGCGCCAGTCGGAACCGTGTCCTATCTCACGTTTCCCAGGATACTTTCGGTCTTAACGATAATTTGCGTGATATCGCGACCTTTGACTTTGCGGAATAGATCGAAAGGCAGCCCACACATCATTGCAAGAATGCGCATGGTGCGCTCGATGTCACCTTTTGCAGTTTCTTCCACATCGATCATGTGCCCCACGTCGGGTTCAGTGAATTTCAATTCCTGAATCAGTCCGCCGTTGCTGTCGGCAACAGGCACCAAAAGTGTGTGGGTGATAACCAATTCTTCATTTTCCATAACATGTGACCTTGAGATTGTATTGAGTTAAGCGCCAAGAGCGCGGCGGACATCCCCGAAATGATCGACGCCGCCTGAGCGAAGAACACGTTCCCAAAAATCCACGTACCAAAGCTCTTCACCGTTCAGGTGAAATTCGTAATGCGTGACTTCTTTGAAGGAATGGGTGCAGCCCATAAAATCTTCCGGGCTGCCTTCATCGGGGGTCCATTCAACAATTGCGCCTTCAATGATTGCGCGTGCTGGTACGGTTGCCCCTGTCTTTTTATCGCGGACGGCAGCTGCAAAGACCCATCGATCAACTTTCCCCATTCCCCGGAATATATCCGTATCGAAGCCTTTGATTTCCATCGCAGGTTCGGGCGCTTCGATGCGAGGCAGAGCGAAATCTGCCGCCATAACGCCACCCCCAGGATTGTGGGACGCTGTGGCAAATTTAATTGCTGGGATTGTTAACTTGGAAATAGTTGTCGCACGGGATGTGCCGGCTTGTTCCGCACGGCGTACATCTACCGCTGCGAGCATATAGAGAGGCTGCATAGTAGTTCCTTTTGGTGGCTGTGGAATGAATGATTAAGCAGTCGCGTTAAGACGCGCGATGATTTCAGCAACGAGGCCATCAACCGCGGGGCGGTAACGGCGCACTTCATGGTTGGCGACCTTGAAGGCGGGTGCAGGCTCAATGCCGATATTCACCGTGAGGTGGCCAAGGCGGATCTGTTCCGGGCTGTTTTTGTCGGCGACAAATTTCACCTCAAAACCCAGAATGTCGTTATCAACCTTGTGATCCCGCAACATGAACTTCTGAGAGTTCAGCCATGCTTCTGCCGTGTCGGCGGTGATTTTCGGGCCAAGGAATTGGCGCGTAATCTGAGCCAGCTTAACCGTTAGATAATCGGCACCGCGCACCTGATGGATCTGCTTCCAGAGTTCACCGGTGTCGGTGTTATCTGTGCCGATGAAGACGAAACCGCCATCGGCAATGGCACCATCAACACCGGTTTCTCCCCGCGCAACAATCGACACATTGCCCTCAAGCATCTGCTGGCCTTCGGTCGAACCATCAAAGAGCGAGAAATTGATGTTTCGGGAAAGGCCTGCCAGCCCTTGAATTGGCTGATTGGCAATCGGATCAAACGGCTTGCCACCATGCTGATTGTCAATGGATGCAAAGAGACCTGCAATGCGCGGACCCATTGGCCGCGTGACAATGTTGGCGCCCTCAAAAATCCGTGCTGCCACCCCGATCGGCATAAGACGCTGGGAGTTCATCGTCTCACGCGCTGATATCGCGAGCGCTGCTGATGTGTCATCAACATCGACGGGGGCAATTGCAAGCAGGCGCTCGCATGCGACGGGAAGGGCGGCAACGACAGGGTTCACGGTGTCAGCATCGGGACGCCATGCTGTTCGACCAGCCCAGATAATGTGCGGTGTGGCATTCACGGCTGAGGGAATCTCGGACACATTCGCGAGACATTCCGCAATCGCTGCAGATGTGACGGCAACATCGGCCCCTTCCTTGACGCGGAAGATGGTTACGTCCGCCCCGGCATTCAGTCCGGTAAGCTGTGCGTTGATCCCTTTGACAGCATCGGCGAGATACCCGGTGCCAAGGGCTTCAACGGCATCGCCATTGCTTGTGGAAATGCGAACAGGTGTATCCTCTGGATATTCAGAAGCTGATGCATCGTTTGAAGTTTCGATGAGCAGTATTTTAGAAAAGTCTGCGCCGAGAACCGGCAACGGTTCGTCATTTGGCCGCGTGAAAGTCATGCCGAAAGTCGGTGTCGACATTGGGTTCGCTCCTTTAATTTTAGGGTATGCCCCGCCACGGGCTGATTTCGGCAACAAAAAGCCCGGCGCAATGGCCGGGCTATCGAATATTATTAGGCCGCATTATGCGGGCTAGCTGTTAGTTTGCGAGTGGTAACAATCGTCGCGCAGCGCCCCGAACAAAGCGAATGCATCGGTTGAAACAGGCTGCCTACCACAAAAGAGACTTGCGACAAGCTAAATTCACCGCGTCAAGCTTGACATTCATTCTTACAAAAGCTGATGCTCTCGCGAATAATAATTCTTAGGCATATACTGGGCGAATATGAGTGGGCCAACGGTCGCACCACAATCGACTATTCCTTCTCATTTTCATTGACTGAACCAGCACTGAATTAGATGCCGATTTCTTTTTTATGCCCTGAAACTTATAACGGTCCGCTCAATATTCCTAGACACTCTAATGCCCCATAAGGTGGCGAGCCTACGCCTGGTTTTCCGTACAGAGCGCAATGCTTCTCGTTTAATGCGCGCCATAGCTCCCACCTTCTTGCTTTTCGCAATCGAAGCTACTTTTCGTCCATCTTCGATGCCACTCGCTAAATACCCAGTTTGTGGGGTAGCGCCATTAATCAGAATTATGTCTTGTATAGCGATTGCTGGCTGTATCTGCCAAAGCGAGAAATCATTAACTGTAGGGTCAAACAGATAATCATCAATAGGTGTCAAACCGGCCACGTAGTTCTGTAGCGCCTTATGTGCGGCGGCTTTGCTAATCACATAAGCACCTGAGCCCCAGTGTTTGAAGGCGAGTTGGGCCAGCTTCCGATCATTGTCTAGGTCAAACGCCTTTGTCGTAACGATTGTAGGCTCATTCACTGTTTCCAGCTTGATGATATCTGCGCCAGTTGGAATCCACGCAGTTGAATTTATGAAAAAGCCCGCATCGCTGGATAAATGCAGGTCATCTTCCATCACGACTGCATATTCGTCCGCACTTTCGACAATTTTTCTAAAAATGGCCAGGTGCGACTCTGCGCAAGCAATCTCTCCCACAGTCATGGGCTTGCCTTGCTGACGTTGCGCTCGATACTTGTCAATCTCATCATCGGTAAATAAATGGCCGTCAATCGCGGCAAGCCGTTCAAAGTCGATTGATTGTTGGTGTAAAATTTTCGTCATGCGCTCCATTCGTTCTGGTGCGCGATCAAGATTGACAATATAGCACTTCATAATGTTTTAACCTGTTATACCTTCGCCGTTCATTGTCATGTAGCGAATTTTGATGCAATTGAGGTTTTATGGCCGTCCCTGTACTTCTTTATCATCAGATAGCAGCATTACCTCAAAGAAGGGTCCCCTACCAAGGTCTCTTTGTTCATCCCGATAGCTTTCGTCGGCAAATGCTATGTCTCAAATATCTAGGTTATAAGGGGTTATCCGTTCGTGATGCTTGGCCGTATTTGCGAGGAAAAAAGCAAGGCAAGGTCGTGGTGATCACATTTGATGACGGCTTTTTGAATACGCTCGAAAATGCTGCACCCGTACTGGCCGATTGCGGGTTCACGTCCACCAACTATTTTGTAGCCAACCAGATTGGTGGCAGCAATATTTGGGATCGAGAGGATGGGATACCGGACACGCCATGCATGAACATGTTGCAAATGCGGGAGTGGGACGCATTAGGTCATGAAGTCGGGGCTCATACACTTGACCATGTTCTGCTACCTGAAACGGACGATCCCGAAGCACGGCGGCAAATCGCGGAATCCAAGCTCAAATTAGAGGACATGCTTGGAAAGCCGATAACGAATTTTTGCTATCCATATGGTGGGAACAACCCCATTCATCGTGAAATGGTGCGTGATGCTGGTTATGAAAGTGCGGTGACTACTGTCAGTAGGAGTGCCAAGCCGGACGATGACATATACGGAATCCCACGGCTGTATATCCGATATAGGCATTCGACTTTTGAGGCGCTTCTACGGATCATGCTAAAATAAAAAAGGCCAGGGGGGCCTTTTTATAGCTTTGCGGCTGCTCGCCAAAAATCGTCGCGTTGTTCTTCCGACCATTCAAACAAGATGCGAATTTTATCAGAGAGTGGATGCAACCGAGAAAAAGTTGTAGCTCCGATGATAAGCATTTCAGCATCAAATTGTTCGTCGTCAGGCAATTGGCTCATGAGAGCCTGCAACGCGGCGGGGATAGCGCCTCCCTGCAACGCAGTTTTGGCTTCATCCTTTGTGATCAGTTCCAAGGTAGCCAATTGCTGGAAGAACTGGCGGCGGCTTATTTCATCAGGGACAGGATCGTTGATAGGTGGTTCAACTATCGCTGTACCATTCCAGATTTTAGAGTAAACATCACCGCCTTCACCCCATGTGTAGCCGAAATCGCTATCTATTCCGATTATCTGAACGCCGGGGATTTGTAGTTGCTCAATGTCATCCCACATTGAGAAAATGCTCCCGTTTTCAAGTACGGCAATATAGAACGGGCTGGGGTCTGCTTGAATTAATGGCACTACGTCGCGGCCCTTTTCGTCAACCAAAAACCACGCCGTGGTTGTTTTATCGTCGTCGAGTACGACTGTCCTTAGTTCGCGGGAGAAGACGCCATATTCTTTCATACTGTCACCAGCCTCCTAAAGCTCTCCATCCAACATTTGGGATATAAATTTGCGGTTGGCGTGCGGCAAAGCGGGACACAACGGGAAATGTATACCCACCAGTCGTGATTTTTTGCTTCACAAAAGACGTTAAATAATACCCGTTTGAGTCAAGCCAAACGCCATTTGAGACGGTATTGTTGTTTAGGTCCCATTCAACCCATCCCGCCGAACGAGCGTCAGCTAGGCGCCAATTGAGCTGATCCTTAATTGTGTCAAGCGACCACCCGCCATTACCCAGCGTGTTAGCATATGCAGCGCCATCGGCCCAATTTGCGCCGCCGTTTGCTCGGCCGCTGATACTGATCGGCCAATTATTACCAAACCACGTTGCATCAACGTTTAGTTCCAGACCACTACTGCCCCATCCGACGCTTACTACTCCGCTGTTGAATTGCCTTACGGGTGTGAAGCCCAGCGCCTTTTGATAAATGGTATCAAAGTATGCTTTCAGCGTAGCTCTGATGTTCGCCCATGTCGTTTTAAACATGGTCGAGCCGCCAGCTTCGACACCAGTGAAAAAATCACCATCAGCGGGTGTAGTCTTGCCGTTTGCCCCGGCTACAGCCGCACCAACGGTTGCAGTTGTCGTGAGTGCAGGCAATTGTGCAGACGGGACTTTCCCGCCAGCGTCCAGTGATGCCACGCCACCCGCTGCGCCTTTGTCCACTGTTCCAAGCGCGTCGATATTGGCTCGGCCCTGCGCCCGCTGTGCAAGGCTGAAGTTTGTTGCGGCATCGACACGAACGCGAACACCCAATGCAGTACCGACAGAAGCGGCAAAGTTGGGATCATTGCCAAGGGCATCGGCGAGTTCTTTGAGCGTATCAAGAGCTTCGCCTGATCCATTCACCAAATTATCGACAGCCGCTTTGATCGCTTGCGCAACTTCATCGGCTGTCATGCCGTCAGTTATTCCGAAACCGCCCAGCGTCGTCGGCTTGTGGGTGAGATCAGCAAAGGAATGTTTGTGAGTCGATAAAGCCGTTTCGAACGACTTTATCTTCACATCAATTGCGGTAAACGTGGTGGCAATCTTGGCAATCTCGCCAAGCTGGAGGCCTTTTGGCGAGGGCAAATCCCACTCATAGTTTGTTGTCTTTGCCATCTATTACACCTTTGAAAGCAACATGCGCAGGCCGGAGATTTCCGGGCGCGCGGCTGGGGTTCCTGTCAAAACAAGACGCGTGCGTGCATCCAGATTGGCCGCTGGATAGTTTGTGCGCGTGAATGATTGCTCGACCAGACCGTCACCCAGCGGAGTGGCACCTGATACGCTGACCGTTTCGTAATTGCCGGGAATGCCAATCTGCACCTGTGCCGACGAATTGGCGGGAAGCTTCGCGTCAAATGTCACAAGCACCCGGTTTGCATCGGTCGCATCCACCGCACGCGTGACGTAATCGGCTGTGGTCTGCAACTCGCCATCAATGATCTGCACATTCGGAAACAGAAACGGCGTCACCCGTTCCGTGCCGCGCAGAACCGCCGACACCTGAATGGTCTCGTTCTGAATGTAATGATCAAAGCTGATGATCTGGCGCGGCGCTGACGTGATCACTTCGCCATTCGGTCGGGTCAGTCTTATGGTGACATCAACCGATGCATCAGGATATTCAACACCGGCGCGGATGATCACATCCGACATTTTGAGCGGCGTGAATGAACCAATCGGCACGATCTTTTCAATCGGCTCAAACGCACAACCAATCATTTCAAACCACAGGTCCGATTCATTATGAACGGTCCATGTCGAAGCGTTGGATGACGACAGCAGCACGCCAACCGTAAACGGCTGGCCGGTGATGATCGAATTGGTGTCGAGGTCGATCTTGCCGATGGACGCGACAAACAATTCATGTTCACCATCGTCGGTGAGAACCACAAAGCAATGTTCACGGCCTCCGGGGATAAAGACCGGATATTTGAACATGGCGGTGAATGTCTCACCTTGCCTGAGCGCTGTGCCTGGCACAAAAGCTTCCGCAATCACCTGCGACGTCGGCAGTCCCACTTCAACCGTTCTGATCTGCACCAGAATGGAATTGGAGGGTGAGCCAATTTTCGCGCACATCAGACGAATGCCAGCCAGACACCACGACTGTGCAAGCGTGAATGTCTGAGCCAGCGGGTCATGACTGCCACCGCTTGGCTCTCTGCTGGAAATAGAACTGGCGTTATTCGCTGCAATATTCGTTACGTTGGTGACGTTCGTCACGTTGTTGACAACGGTATTGTTGATAACCGGCTGCGGCATGCTTTCGGTCGAGGTTTCCAGGGAACTGGTCAGCCGGTATTCCTCAACCGTGATCTCGCCCCGCCCGACATAGGTGCAGCCTGCATCGGTTCCGGCGCTGCCTTCGAAGAAGACAGATTTCGAACCGGCTGGCACATTGGCGGGAATGGTGAATTCACCTGTCATCACCCCATCGCTGTCTGCCGGACCCGAAACGGCGAAGGCGACCTCAATGTCATCAAACCAGACTTTTGAAAGCACTTCATTTTCGATGAAGCCTTCCAGCCGGAAATTCACATCACGCGTGCGAATGAATTCCGCCGAGATGATCGTTTCACGGACCTTCTCGACCTGCTGTTCGAGCGAAATGCCGCTGATATATTCCCCTTCAGATGCTTCAAAGGCCTGCGTTTCCGGTGACGTCCAGCTTGTGCGTTTTTCTGTCCAGAAGTCGGTTGACGGCTCCACACTGGCGCGGCCCGGCATGGGCGTGAAAGTCTGATACGGGTTGATCTTCATCGAACCGCTGCGGCGGTTCTGACGAATGACAATCACTTCTCTGTAATCAAGATGCTGAATCTCCATGAATGCCGGAAACTCATGCAGCGTTGGCTTGATTGGCAGGCGAAGCTTGCCGCCGACGATTGCGGCGCTCTGCGCAATACCCTGATCGCGCAGATCGTCATCAATGAATGGATCGACGAACAGACCGCGCTTGGCTGCGACTTCCCGCGAGGAAATGTCATTCTTCAACCGCTCCTGCGCCACCAGATCATAAACATTGATCAGCATCTGCTCCATGCGGGTGATGCGGTCATAGGTGAAGTTACGCACCTGTGTGATCTCAATGCGCGGCGGACGGCCCCAATCATTATAGACGCGGGCAAGCTCCAGCCGATCAGCGGGCACTTCTGGCGGGCGCGGGCGCGAAACCGCCGAGACGCCCGTCAGATAGACCATGCCGCCCGATGGCTCGACCGCAATCACATCGATGCGCGGCAGCTTGTAGCGATAGTCAAACAGCACATTGGTGCCATTGGCAGCACCCGTCACCGTGATCGTCTCGCGGTCCACGGCATCGGGCTGGATATTCTCATTATAGCGATACTTGACCGTATAAGACGCACCGGGCGCCGGTTCCTTGCCCGATGGCGACCAGTCAATCTGCCCTTGCGACAGCAACCAGTCGGCAGGCGTGGTGTAAACCGTGGTGCCCGATTTGATTTCGAGGATCGCGGTAACAGAGGAATGCGGCAGTGGATCGGTCACACCGGCATAAGGACCATGGACGATTGTGTCGGTGGTTTCCTTTTCGACGGTGATGCGGCGCACCTCGGCAATCGGAGTCTTTGAAACGGTAAAGACCTGCGTGCCGCCTGTTACTGCGGTGAACGGATGCGGTTCCGCATCGATCATCCGCAGATCAGGGTTTTCCTCATACGCAAAGCGAAACGACTGGCGACGAATGACGCGGCGACCATTCACATAGGCCGTGCCTTCCGATACCGAAAACACCTGCTTGCCTTCGGCGTTCGGGCCAAGGGCTGCGACCAGAAAGCCGCTATTGACGAATGAGCCGTTGCTTTCGCGCGTAACGGTTTCCATCGCCTTATAGATCTCGGAAAAGTCGGTGTTGGTTGACGTGGTGAGGATAACACCATCGCGCACCTGAAACACCGAAAGCACATCTTCCCCATGGCCGTCGAGTGAATGGCCCCATGTGAGCGTGATTTCAACACGGGCCGGGCCGTCTTCGGCAAAGGCTTCCGTGCCTTCAATATCACCTTTCAGCGCGGCGTCCTCAATATCGGTGACAAGCCGATCGGAATGGCGAACGCCAATCACGACCTCGCCTTTGTTCGGCAATGTGAAATCGGCCGCTGCCACATCATGGACGATGCCGCCAAAGTAAATGGCGCAGGCTGGAATTTGCACGCGGATATGATGCTCATCGGGAGCGGTCACAACCGGGTCGGTGCCATCCACAATGCGACCATCCTGAAGGATATAGTCGGCCACACGGCGGGTGTGATCGAGCGCAATATCCTGCGCTTCGTTCAAATCCTTGGATTGCAGATAGATTGGTCTGTCGGGAAAGGCCACGGCATGGCGCTTCTGGGAGCGATCAAAGCGGCTACCATAGCCTTCGCGTTTGATGATGCTGTTCATTGCGCCTCACAGGGTCAAAATAAAGCTGAAGGTCTGGCCGATGGAGCCGTCACGAACGATGGGGGCAAAGCGATCCGCCTCAATCAATTTGCCGAAACTCACCACATTAGCGGCTGCGATATATTGCTGACCGGCTGGCACGCTTTCTGCCAACTGCGTTCCCACAAAGATGCCCGTTTCGCGCAATGTGCTGTCGGCTGCATCGGGCAGTTCAAGCTGGAAGCGCACAAACACATAAGGCGTAGGCGTCTCGCTCTGCGAATAAGCAGCGCCGTCACTCATTAAGATGCTGCCTGCATTGTCCGGTGTGACAAAGAATTTCTCACGGGTGCGGGTGATGCCGACTTTGCTGACAAGGTCAGAAAGACCCGAAAGGGCTGCGTCCCGGCTTTCCTGTTCTTCCGGCGTGGTTGGCAGTGGTTCGCTGTCCCATGCCGGATCGCCTTCGCCCACAGCGAGAAATAAAGTCATATTGAGAAGCGCTTGCGCGAGGACAGTGCGACCGTCCTGTGTGAACACAGCCATTATTCTGATCCTGTTTGAATACGTGGCACCGGAGCGCCAAACGGTTGATTGACGAAGGGCGCATTTTGGAAGGGCACGGTTGCGCGGTTGCGATAATCAACCCGCACGGCTGCGGTTGCAGCAAAGCGCGTGGCAGGCTGATTGCGCGGTATGTTGAGGGCAACGCTCCGCACCATAAGAATGTGCTGCGTATGATGGACAACAACGCGACCGCCTGTCGGCACAATGACCCGTTGCCTGCGATTGACGCGCAGCGAAAGAACCGGCTCATGTGGTGAGCGGCGAATGCCGGACCAGTCATTGAGGAAAGCATCCCCATTGAGCCGATGCTTGTTCAGCTGAAAGGCCCGGACATCCCATCCGCTTGTGACGCGTGCAAACTCTGATCGCAGAGGCTTGGATGCCTTCACCAGTTGCGTCATCGGCCTGACGAAATCGGTGTTTCGAACCTCAAACGGTAGATGGACCTGAAACCACCACCATTTGCGTTTGGTGGCTTGAAACTCCTCAATGTCACCATCGTGGTTGATCCAGCGCAACGCACGATGCAATGCGGCAGGCGTGCCGATCAGGCGCTGCCAGAGAATGCCTTCCCGAAGTGCTGTTCGAAGGTCGGGCAAAAAATCGGCAATTTCATTCAGCCCGTATTCTGCAATGAGATAGGGAACGACTGAATCCGGTGGATTGAACTTAAAGCCGCGCAGTGCCTGAACGCCGGGCATCAGCACGGGCAGATTGTCCAAAGATTCAGAGAGCACTCTTTCCAGAGGGGTCGGCGCAGCATCGTCGCCGAGGAGATGCTGCGGTTCCATCAATAATCCCGTCCTCTATAATTGAGCTTGATATTGCCGAGCGAAATGGCCACGCCTGGTGGCGCAATTTCCGAAATTGTTGGTGAGAGAATGTCGACACGCTTCACGCCTGACACGTGAAGGCGAGCCTCTATCCATGAAGGTTCAAGATCAAAGCCGATTTCAGATTCATTGAGCCATGCCTGACGCAGAAGCTCTGGCAAGGCGTCGAGAATGCCAAATGCTGCATCAGGCAGCAGCCAGATGTCCGCTTCAATATCTGTGCCAGTCGCAACAGCAGGCTCTATGATCAATGTGTCATTGAGCAAGCGCACCCGTTCGCTCATGACCTCTGCCTCAACGGCATCAAGCATTGCCTGATCGGGGATGCCGCCATTCTCCTGCGACAGAACAGCAATATGGATGATTGGCCAGAATTCTTCGCGATAGACTTTTACGCTGCGGATTCTGACATCAGCGCGCCGGGCAGCGGCTTCATACCAAAACGAACTGCCACCGGGGGAGCGCCCCTTAATCTCAATGACAAGACGAAACCGGAAAGCCTCGTCTTTTTCCCCGACAAGTCTGTAAACATCATAAAATGCGCCAAGATGGTCGAGATCGCTGCGAAGGGCAAAAGCCAGCAAATTGGCTTTAACCGCATCATTAATGGCAGCGCGCAAATCGGTTTCACGATAGGCATCTGCAAGATGAACCGTTTTGAGTAAATCCGTTTCCAGATGGCCGACGTCATAGTCGATTCCAGCCGCTACAAGACGCTGGCGCAGATCCTCCATGCGGTCTGCAAGGATCGTCTCAACATAGAATGTCTTGATGACTTCGGGCGGTGGCAGGCTGGAAAAATCAAATGCAACTGTGCTCATAGCGGCTTCACCAACACTTTCCCCGACGACACTGAAAGACTAAATGAAATGGCGCGTTCGACAGTCTGGTCTCCAAGATGACCACGCGGACGAAAATCTGCGAGGATCACAAAACCGGCCCGGCCCAGCCTGATTTCATCGGTGCTGCCGGTAACGCTCACGCGCCGCACCTGAAACCTTGGCTCCCAGAGGTCGATTGCGGTTGCAATCAAAGACTGGAAAGCGGCAAACAGATTGGGTGTCATCTTGCGCCCCAGAAGCTCGACAATACCGGCACCAAATTCGCGGCGCAGGATGAGCGAACCAATGCGGCGCATAAGGATGACTTCCACACCCTGATAGGCGGATTCCAGATTGGAGATCGGCAATCCCGTATGACGGCTAATCCCCACCATCTTGATTGCCTTCAGTTTCTTTCGTGCGTGGTTTGGGTTCAGGCCGTTCAAGGCGTCCGTGGTCGAGGTCGAAACGGGCCTCAGTGTCGCTCAGGCTCACTTTGCGGGTCGCAGGCACGCGTGCGCCATTGACCCATTCAACGCCCGGACGGACGCGATAGGTTTTTACGGTCATTTCTCAGCCCTTTAATTTGCGGGAGGATCGGTGTTGTCGCGACCGCGTTCAACGCCGCTATGGATGTGCGTGTCGCCTATGTCGGCACCATTATGCTTGACGTGTCCGCCCTTGAAATCGACGTTGCCTTCAACGACGAAATCCCCCTGGATTGTTATTTTTCCGTCTTTAACGGTGGCGTTTACACCAAAGGCCCGGAACACACTGGCCAGAAGGTCATTGCTTGGCGGCTGGTTGGCATCCGAAAAACCGCCCCTGATAAGCAATCCCTGACGCGGGTCGCCATTGGGGTTGATCATGCCGACTATCTGGCCCAGCGAAAGCGGCATCCATGTGCTGGAAGCACCACCGGATTCAGGATGCGGATACCAGGGCGAAAGAAACGGCTGGCCGTTTTCGTCCTCACCAAACTTGATGCGATAGCCTTTTTCTGCATCGATTGCGGCGACAGGCCCGACTTTGAGAGACTTTCCGAAAGCCGTCTTCAGCATTTCGATGTCTATTTTCATGCCAACAAGATTGCGATGCATCATGGCACCTTTTGCGTTTGCGAAACCCCATCCATGTCGATTGTGCTTTCGGTCCAGCTTGGCGTTTCGCGCATGACATCAGATGGCAATGGCCCCAATCCAAGCGCCAGCAATTCCTGCGCTGTCATGCCGTGATCCTGTTGCAGTCGTTCCCACGGTTCGCGTTCGCCTGTTATCTTGGCTTCGATGAAGGCTGCTTTTTTCTGCAAGCTTTCGTCATCGCTGGCTTTTGCCATAGCGATAAACCGGGCAAACGGCGCGTCAGGATCAAGCGCGCGTAGCGGCTCTGGATCATCAATCAAATCGACGGTTATTTTCGTCTGATGCGCGGCGAGGCGAATGCCTTCGCTGACATTCCCAACCCGCCCGCGTTCGATAGAAGACGTTTTATAGATGAAGCTTAGAAAAATCTGGCTCCAGACATTATCGGGGTCGGTGAGGGCCTGTGCTATTTCCCGCGAGATGAGATCAAGGGTGAACTCAAAATTTCCGTCTGTGTCGGGAATGCCGATTTCCGGCATCATAGCCGTGCCATCTTTCGGGCTGACTTCCAGCATTTTGGCCGTAACACCCGTTTCAAACAGAACTTCTGTACGCCCATTTAACAGCAAGGCGCGCAGTTCGTTGTCACCGACCTGCGCTTTCCCGGCATCGGTATAAACAGCGATGAAATAGCTGTCGGATTCGATCTCGATTTTTCCCGTAGCATCATTGTCGATGATACCGATTTCACTATCCAGAACATTGTTCTGCGCACGCGTCCGGCCTTTCAGAGCTTCGACGGCGGCGGCACGGAGGGCTATTCGGGCAAGGCTCATAATCAGGCATTCCCTGTTTTCCCGGCAGCAACTTCGCCAAGGGTGGCATAAAGACGGCGGTGCGAACGCAGATCGACATATTGCACTTCAAACATTGGCAGACCGGGACGCGCGAGCGCGCAGACGCGACAACCTTTGTGCAGCGCAATCGCCGGATATCGCGCGCGGTCAATGGCGATTGCTGCCTTGCCAGCGGCAAGTTTGATATTCCAATTGCTGTTGTTGCCACCATCCGGCTGCAGGGACGTGCGATCTTCCGTTCGCAGTACAGCCTCAATTTCGATAGGCGGCTGATCGGCGATTGTCTGGCCGTTCTTTAGCGGGAAAACGCGAAGAGGTTCTGCAAACTCGGCGTCGACCTCTTCATAAAGCGCAACGCGGTGTTCATCGAAACGCGAAGAGGTCATTTTGATTTGCCGCCATCACTATCAATGTTCAGGGCTTCTTGCTGCTGCTGAGGCGGCTTGGTTGCTTCTGCCAGTTGTTCGGTCAATGCAGCAACATGTTTGCGTTCCGCTTCCAGTTCCTTGCGAAGCTTGTCAGCTTGATCCGCAAGTGCCTGGTTGGCGTCGTTCAAGTCAGCCTGAAGAGAGCCGACTTCACCGGAAAGGCGAAGTTTGTCGGCTTCCAGCCCGGTGATTTTGGTGTCCGCAAGCTGCAAATCACCGACAAGCTTTCCTCGTTCGGATTCAAGTCGGGTGATTTCTTCTTTGAGGGCTTCCGGGTCATCCGCATCTGCACGCGTGGTTTCAGCATCTTTTGCCGCTGCCGCAATAGCCTTCTTGCGCTTTTCAGCCTCCGCGTAATCATAGGCGATACGGTCAGAAATCAAATGGTCGCCATAGACCTTTGGGACTTCGATTGGTTGATGAGGAAGAACGCTAACATTGTTCTTCATCTCCAGAACATTTGCAGGGATTATGCCGCCGTTAGGAAACGCGACAAGGATCGTGGATTTCTTCGACATGGGTGTTCCTCATTTATGAGCACTGCGGCCCGCTCAGTGTAAGCGGGCCGGTGAACATGATGTCGGTTAGAGGGTAATCCTGCGCAGCGCGCCGGGCTTGGTGCAGAGCGAAATCGGGTTCGATTGAACTTCGATATCGACGCCTTTGTCGTTTCGCATCGGGATCTGCTTCATGTAACGCGGAAGCCCCTTGGTATTGACCGTTTCCATGTAGTCGGCAGGGGCAAAGCGCGTGATGAACAGTCCGGGGGCACCTATTGGCGTGACCCGGCCTTCATCATGATCGATATAGGCGGCACCGAGACTTGCCGTTGCGCGCGAGCCCGTTTTGTAACGCTCGAACACAAACTTCCCGACGGTGAATTTGTCAGGGATGGCTTCCCGCAACTGGCCTGCGCCATTGGTTGCAAGGAAGGTTTCGCGGATGCGCTTGTGCCCCCAGAGCTTCAGGTGAAGGTTGCGCCCGGTCCAGACGTGAAAATGATCATAAAAGCCGTCGAGGTCATCTTCGATTGACCAGGCAACGTCTTTTTCAAGGATTTCATCGACTTTCGCAGCGTCATTGGCAAGATTAAGCGAAACAGGCGCGGGAACGGCGATGCCGAAACGATTATAGAGATCGTGCAGCACACGCCCCGATTTTGAGGTTACGATGCCCTTGATCGCCCCGACACGCTGATGTTCAAGTGTCATGTCGAGATCGAGCAAGTGACGGTCGACCTTGCTCATGACACGGTCCGTTACCTGTTCAACTTCGTTTTCTGTCCCGAAGGCGCGAACATTCTGAACTTCGTCCGCTTTCACAGAGTCGTTTCGCTCGTAATGATCGACATTGAACGGGATCAGTTTACGGCTTTCGCCTGTGGCGGTTTCACCAGGTCCACCACGTTCACTCGGCTCTACAAGGCTCAGCGAACCGTCACGTTCTTCGACGGAGACCGTCGTTGTCGTGACGCCATCTTCCTCAAACATGCCTGAAGCGCCGATCTGGCCGGGGCGATAAGGCTGATTGTTGACGGCAGCAGTCAGGGACTGCACGGAAAATGCGTCGTCATTAAAAATATCAAGGGTTGGCATATGGGTTTCTCCTTAGCGCGCCTTGATATGAACGGCGCGCAATTGTTCGAGTTTTGCCGCCTGCTTGGCAGCGTCGTTAACGGAAGCGTCAAACACCAGCAGCGAGGTTTTCACCTCGGCATGAACATTGATGATGACGGCTTCAGCATCGTTGTCAGTGGCATCAGCCGCATAGCAAAGGATGGCTGTGGCGGTTTCGGCACCTTCCTGACCGGCAATTTCGCCAGCAGGTGATGGAATGAAGCTGCCCTTGGCGGCTGTCAGTTCGCCGAGAACGGTGCCGGGTTTAAGCTTGCCGGTGCCTGCGGGGATTGTCGCAACATCGCGCGAGATATGGCCGTCGCCTTCATGCAGGATGAATTCGAGCGGACGCAGGCCCATAACCTTGTTTTCCATGGGTGTTTTCTCCTACTTGGCCGCTTGACGGCGGGAGGCGTAAATCTCGCCAGTGTTGATTTTTGCGGTTGGTGTGCCGGGCTTGCGCGGCGGTTGCGGCTGGGATTGACCAGACGCCAACATGCGGCGCTGTTCATAATCCTGAGCCGGGTCCGGTTCGGACTGATTGCTGGCCTCGGCTTTTGGGGCCACGGTCAAAGCCTTGATGGCATCGTCTGCCGACATGGTGGTGTCATAGGCAAAGTGGCTGGCCAGACCCTCGCGCCCGGAGGCTTCCGGGCTGGTCATGATCGCCTTGATCCGCTCTTTGGTCGCTTTTTCGGCATTGGCGGTTGCAGTGGCGATATCGGCGGGTGTCTGGCCCGCCTGCGGCTTGTCAGTCATATTGTCTTCCTTTTGACTGGTTGGCGCGGCGGCGGGTGCAGCCGCGTGCATTTCATGGTCGAGGGACCATGAATTTTTCTTGGCCAGTGCCGTGAGGGCAGCTGGCGCATTGCTATATTTTCGGTAATCAAAAGCAGAGAAGGCGACGGCCTTGATTTTATCTGTCTCGGTAGCGAAGCCCCGCTCTACAGCTTCCTCACCCGTGAGCCAGATTTCCTTGCGCATATCTGAGCGGATTTCAGATGCATCGCCGCCCGAACGATCCGCATATATCCCGGCCATCTGATCGCCGAGTTTGTCGAGGTACTGTTGTGCAGCCCCATGATCGTATGCATTTCCATGTGTTACAGAGGCTGGATCGTGGATCATCATCAGTGATCCGGCGCGCATGATGCGACTTTTACCAGCCATTGCGATGACGGAGGCGGCAGAACCCGCAAAAGCATCAACAATTACTGTGACGTTGCCCTTGTGGTTCATGAGCGCGTTGTAGATGGAGATACCTTGATAGGCATAACCGCCAGCAGAGTTGATGCGCACGGTGATGTCGCTATCACGCCCGACCTCGGCAAGGGCTGAAAGAACCTCAACATCCGTGAAGCCTTCACCCCAATAGTTTTCACCGACGAACCCGTACAAAACGAGTTCGCCGTCCTGAAGAACAGCCATAATTTAAACTCCGATTAGCTCAGCAAAAGCGTATGCGCTTTGCATATCGGCGGCGTGTGCCGCCCGTGATGCTCTGGCACTCTGCTGTCAGGCGCTCGATTTCCCGGTCGAGTGCGGCGATGTTGGCTTTGCCGTAGCGAACTTCGTCATCGCCAAACCGAACAACTTCTGTCTGGCCACCGGCAACAATCTGAATGCGCAACCCGCGAAGCTTTTTCGCAGCGGTGCAGGGATCATCCAGATCGATTTCTGTTTTGCGGATTCTGACATTGGTCATGCAATTTTCTTTCCGCTTTTTTCAGGTTCCGGCTCATCATCTGGAAGCGGTTGCTGATTGGGGCGTTCATAAGGGGAGCGCATTCCGGCTGAAACATAACGCTTGTGCTCCCGTTCCTGCTGTTCGAACAACTCGTCAGGATCAATGCCCTTCACACCGCATTCCATGGCAACGCTGGACGTGCCGTTTGAAATGCGTTCCGATACGGCGCGCTCACTTTTATAATCATCAGCAGTTGGTGCGGCGGGGCCGTACCAAAGCGCCCAGGTGAACTTGTCGCGATTGGCAGCAAAGACCTCGTAGCTGACCTTAAGCTTGAGGCGTCCTTCGCCAACTTCTTCATCCAGCCAGTTTTCAAAAATCGCCTGTTTGAGCGGCGCTGCGAGACGCTCACGCCTGCGCAGCACAATCGGCCAGATTGTAGCTGTTTCCATACGCACGGAGGAATATGTCGCGTTCGAATGGTCCATCGCATAGCTGCTATAGGTGACGCCGATGGCGCGCGCCGTTTCCCGGTCAAGGCTTGCTGCAAACGGGAGATAGCTGCCGCCCGGCGTCGAAGCCGTGCGGAACTGCAAATCTTCGTCAGGGCCAAGATGCGAAACAGTTGGTGTGCCGTTTATATTGATGGCAGACTTTTTCGCCTCATCCATCTTGGCCTGAAAGAAGCCTGCAAAATCCTCGCGCAAATCTTGCTTGAGTTCATCGTCATCAATCGCCTCAATTGCTTCGAAAGCTTCACGCGATGGCGCTTCACTGGTTAAAACAGCAGCAAACACCGTCTGCAGAATGGCGGTCTGCAATGTGGCGTCATCAAGCGTTTCTTTCTGTGCATGTTTGCGCATCGCAGATGCGAGAACAGAAATACCGCGAACGTCTGTTGCATCAACAGGGTCAAAGATGTGCAACACGATCGGGCGTCCATCCGCATCTTTCGCCGGGTAGCGGACTTTTTTGCTGAAACCGCGCTCTTTTTCCTCAAACAGATACCCAACGGGTCGGCCATTCTCGTCGTGATAAACACCCTGAAACAGGTTTTCTGTTTCATTGGTATCCTGCACAAGCTTGTTTGGCGGGACCATACAGACCTTGAGGCCGGACTTGATCCCATATTTGCGCCGCTCTGCGCGGCTCATATAGGTCATCATCCCCGTGATTTCGCCAAACGCCATATTCCAGCGCAGGCCAATATCCACCATTTGCGGCACGGTGAACTTTCCGCGTGCATCGCATTCGGCAGGGTTCCACGCCCATTTCTTCCAGCGCTTTTTGATCTGGGCAACGAGTTCGGCAGTTTCCTCACGCGAATAACCGAACTCTTCAAGATCCGGTTGCGGTTGTAAAATGAGTTCAACGCCAACCGTATCGGCGATGACCTGATCACAAGCACCTTTGAGCTTGCCGGAATTCTGGATGAAATCCAGTACATAAGCCGCGACACGCGACCAGTTGCGGCGGATTTCATCGCGGCTATCGACAATGGAAACCTGACGCGAGGCGAGTGCACCGGACTTTGTGTCCCGCAACATACGAGCAAGCGGACGCATCGATGAAACAGACAGAGCCGTGCCAGAGCGCAGGGCACGACCCAGCCCCTTGATACGTTCTACCAGTTTCATCGTTTTTTCCATTCATCGCGCCGGGCTGTTCTGTCCCGTTGTTTTTTGGGTTTCTGCGGTTTGTCGAAAACGCTTGTATCGGCATGGCCGAACAAATCGTCCTCGGCTGGCACGCCATGAACCTTGACCAGCAGGTCGGCCCACCGCTCGGCGGTCAGGCGAAGTTTGCGTTCCAGGTGCCAGCCGAGTGCGAAGGCGTAAACGGTGGTGTCAAACCAGTCATTTTTGCGCCCCGCGATCTTTTTCCAGATGCGTCCCGCCTTTGACGGGATCAGTTTTCTCTTGCCGCGTGAGGGTGAAGACAGCGCTTCCTCGTCGGGATCGATCAGGCTTTCTGCCGTCAATTCCTGAGCGAAGTCTTCGTCGCAGATATCGTTCGCAATGTGCAAAGTGTTACGCGGCCATTGTCCGCGCTCATCCGCTCCAAGGATTAAATTGGCAAGCGATGCGACGACAGCGGTTTTTACGTCATAAAGGCCCACCGGATACAAAAGCACCTTCGCAATAATGCGCCGGTTCTTGTCTTTGATGTCCCGTTTAACCGGGGTGCCAAGCCAAGGCAGGCCCTGCGGTGCGCGCCCATCGAGTGCATAGACATTCGGACGCGGTGCGCAGAAACGATAAACGCGGTCTGTCGCAAAGCCAGAGTCGACGCCCGAAAGGTCTATGCCTTTTGTCCCACCGCCTGCGGTTGGATATTCACGCTCAAAAGCATTGGCGAGGGCTATCCATGGTTCATCACTCTGATCGGGTGCACCTTCGAATATTTCGCGGTCAATGATTTGATACTGACCGTTTGGCCCCAGCGCGATAACCATCCATTTGATGCCATAGCCCTGAACGTCAGCGGCAGAAACAACAAGCCCAGCCCATGACGGGATAACGCGTGACGGCAGCAACTCCTTGCGAACGGCTTCAACGATTTTCTCATGCTCAACGGCAATGCCAGCAGGGTCATATGGCAAGGCCAAATCCTGCTGAAAGAAGGTTCGCATCTTGGTGACGTTGCCTTGCGCATCCGCCCACCGTGTCCAAATATCAGCCCAACGTTCACGCGGGGCATAACCCGCCCACAGATGCCAGGACGGTTGCCAGTCACGACAACGGCCCTCGCAAGGAGCGCAGCGCCAGACTTCAATCTGCTCTTCTGGAATAGCCAGCGGTACAGGTGGCGCCCCTTCACGCACCCGGCGCGCAATCCATTTTCCTTGCGGCAGCATTTCATGCTTATGGCCATCAATGATAACTTCGTTGCAGGATATGCAGCGGAAATGAACCGGCAGTCCGTTGTCGGTGTCAGCTGGCAGCATATTGTCGAAGTCGAGCGCCTGATAGGTCCGGCAATGCGGGCAGGGCAGATAATAATAGCGCTGATCACCCGCATCAAAGTCTTCGGAAATGGCACAACTGCCGGCAATGCCGGGTGTCGACCCCTGCCACTCCTTCGCCATGTCGCCATGCATTTTCTGACGCGCGCGCGCCTGATCGCGAGGACTACCGCGCCCGTCAACATCGCTCAGATAGCCTGTGATTTCATCCATGGCGAGATACTTGATGGAGACCATCTGCAAGCCTTTGGATGAACCTGCATTCACAATCTGACAAAACCCACCGGCGAAGCGCTTGAAAGCCGTGGTCGAACCTTGCTCATCACGGCTGTTGACCGGCAGCACCTTGTGCTTGATGCGCGGCGTTGCCTCAATCGTCGGATGCAGTTTGATGCGATTGAACTTGGTCGCTTCTTCAAGCGTTGGCAACACGATCATCATGGAGCCGGGCGCCTGGTCAACAATGAAGCAAAACCAGTTTTCAATGGCCGTCGATTTTCCAAGCTGTGCCGCCCACCGTGCCGTGCAACGGCGTGCCGGATGATCGGGATGCAGGCAATCCTGTGGCTCTCGGAGATAGGGCACACGGTCGGTGCGAAAATCCCCCGGCCAGGGCGAACCCGATTCAGGTGAGACTTTGCGATAGCGATCCGCATGTTCTGAGATGGACAGATTTTCAATCGGGCGGCTTGCAGCTTCCAGTCCGCGAAACAACACCAATTCACCACGCGGCAATTCTTTAAATTGCGCGTGTGGTTCAAGGGCGTTCATGGCAGTTCAGTTTCCTCTTTCAGTTCATCGGCAATATCGGCCTCGTCGCGCTGACGCATGGCATCGATCCTTCCGAGGATATTTTGATTGAATACGTCCAGCCCCTTGCGCATGAATGATTTGAGCACGATACGCGCCGAACGTTCATCAAAGCCGTATTTTACAGACGCATTTGCGGCTTCGGTTTCAAGCGCACGTTCGAAAGCACTCTGCATGAGAGCGACAGCATCCCGACCGGCCCGATCAACCTCGGACACTTTGGTCAGCGTCTTGCGGCGTTCGGCAAGATCCATTTCGCGCAATTCAGCATCGGCCTGCGCTTTTCTGGCTGCACCATCTGACTGGCTTCCGCTAAATCGCGGCGCAGGGCGGAATGTGCCCTGCGCCGCAGGCGTCCGCGCTGTGGGAGGAGTCGCGCGGATACGAATATTCTCTCCCCGGTGAGCAACCAGAGTGTTGAATTCGACCAGACGCGCCTTGCCTTCTTCGCGGATGTCTATCGCTTCGCCATGCTGCTTGATGTAGCGGGATAGCGTTGAGCGTTCGACAAGATCGCCCATTTCCGTCAGCCGTTGCGCGGCTTCCGATATCGAAATCCAATCGCCGTCTGACATGATGATCCGTTCAATGTTGTGTGTATGCACGCGTGCAAGCACGTGTATGCGTGTATCGCTTTCAAAACGACCTACTGGTGAAATCCGGCAGTCGAGCCCGCCCGTGGGGTGGGTTTTTGGGGTATACGGTCCCTAAAAGGGGGGGGGAGGGGTCAGGCCAAAAGCTTCCGAATGGCCGCCTCGACCCTTGGCGGCATCGTCACCGCAGCCTCACGTTCGAATGCATCCCGTGTCTCGCCCCGTATCATCTCATCAGGGATGCGGACCTCAGAACGCACTTGTGTCAGCTTTTCTCCCTTTGAGCCGTTCTTTCGAACGCCATAGCCGAGCCGCCGATAAACATGGCCGTCCAAATTCCATTTTTTTACATGGCGGTATGGGAACAGACCACCCATGATAAACGTACCGCCGAATATTTGACGCTGGCCAAACGGCTTGGCCGCAACTCCCTTTCGTGTCTCACGAGCATTGAAGTATTTCAATCTGACAAATCCACCACGGGATTTGAGTGAATACAACAACTTTCCCGGTTTTGCCGTATCCACGTTTTTGACGGCGCGGACGATAACCCGCCGCTGCAACCCAGTTTGTTTCGTCAGGTTGCGGACAACACGGGTGCGCGCCCTTCGACCTATCTGGTTGACTATGCGCGGCAAGACTTTCGGGAATTCGGCATTCAGCCGCTCTATGCCATCAGCGTATTTGCGCAGGCCTTCCAGGTTCACCCATCGGGCGTTCAACATAAGAATGAACTCCCCAAACAAAAACCCCGGTCGCGAGTGCGCCGGGGTTTCGTCTAATCTTTTTTAGCATCCAACGTGTAAGTCAACTTACTGCCGCACGTCAATAAGATTTTTCAAGATGGTGAGCGCTTATGCCTTCAAAAGCCCGGAAAAGCTGGACGCCCAGCATGTCTTTTTCTTCAAGCCATGGTGTCGCTGAAAGTGTTGAATATGTCAGGCGATGGCTTGTCAGCTTGTTTGCGAGGGCTGATTCCAGCTGCAAAAGTGCTGCAACCCAAATCTGGTAATCGATGCGACCAAGAATATCGGAGAGTGGGTCGGGCAGGAATTCGTATTTCAAATAAGCACCATGCTGTGGGCGTTTGGTGCGATGGTTGTAACCATCAACTTCAAGCGAATATTCCCTTCCGAATGCATCCTTGGCGAAACGGCGCATAAACCATGCTGGTTTGCCATTGCGCTCGATTAGGCCCTGATCAGGTTCCAAGGCACCAAAATCGGGGGTTCGTCCAAGAATTGCCGATGAGATTACGAGCGCAACGATACTTGCGCCTCGTTTATCTGCAGGGCGCAGGCTGAAACGCTCGACAGCACGTGCAACAGCATCCCGCGTCAGATCGCCTTGTTCGTGCCAGTCGGCTACCGGGTTCCAACCTTCCGGGAAGGAAACGTCAAATCCGGCAAGGTCAGCAACAGCGCGGCCAATCTCAAGCGCATCCTCATGTGGCGCGCCCTGTTCAATCCACATGCCCGGCTCAGGGCGATCACGGTCGACCAGTGTCATGAGTTCCGCAAACCCCAGAACTTTACCCCAGGACGAAGTCTCAATCTGTCGCCATGCTGAATGATAGTTATCTAGCCCACCGCTGCCGCCACCTTTTGGCAATTCGTGAACGAAGGCCCAGGACAAGAGTTCTTCTATGGTCAGTGTGCGCATTTTTGATTGCTTTCCGGGCTATCGCCCCATTTCTTTTGGTTGCGTCCCTATTTTTCAGTTTTGCTTCCCAATGAAGGAATAACTAACTCGCTGAAAATAAAGGGAAAAGGATATGGAGAAGGGAGCAAGGGACGCTAGGGACGCAAAAACGGGTGTACATATATGAGAAAAAAATATGTATTGGCCCCTATCCCTTTTGATATACGCGCGCATGTGAAAAGGGCGTTTAGCGACCCTTGCGACCCTATCGGCATAACTTATTGAAAACCCAAACCCTTTTTGAGGGGCGGTAGCTTGTCGCCGCCGCTGTAGCGTCCCTTGCATCCCAAATGATGAACCATTTCGGGCATGAAGGGCGGCTATCTGCCTCAAATGCGGGCCTGACAAAGGGGAGAAGGGCCGCATCAATGATCACCACCTTCGCCAGAGGGCTGCGAAGACGGCCGCACGAATTCATCGCTCACGCGAATCCCCTTGTACACGGTTGTTCCGCTTTTGGCTTTCCAAAATCGTCGCATCACATCATCATCACCACGCCAAGCCATGCGCGTATAGTCGGGGAAGCGGCGCGCAAACGTGCCTTGCTTGAACTCCGGCGCTCCTTCCTTGCCTGCAAAATTCGAGTAACCGATGAATAAATCAGCCGGGGAAGCCACATCTTCTTCATTTCCGGTGACAACGCATGCAGCCCGGATAAATGCGCCGATAGGGTCACTTTCCTCGCGATATTCATTGGTGGCGTTCAAAACGGTTTCGGGCGTCTGCAGGCCGGAATTCAGGTAATGAATGGCCCCTTGCACCATCCAGTTTAAAACGCCAGCGGCTTCCGCCCTGAGTTTTTGCGGCAAATCCCGGTCAACTTCCTGTTTCGGAATTTGAACCTCCCATGGGACAAGGTTGACACGGCGCCAAATGCCGTCAGATGTGTCGTCGATGCGGGGTTTGTGGTTGCCTGACAGAATGATTTTGAATTGCGGCATGACCTCTATGAAATCCTGATGCAGCCGCCGAACGGGAATTTTCTCGCCGCCTGTCAGGGTTTTAATGAGTGCATCTTTAAGCTTCACCCCCATTTCAGGTTCGGAAGCCGATACGAAACGTGCTCCGGGCAAGCGCGCAAGGTCGGGCGTGGCCTCGCTGCCGCCCCGCTTGCTGTCGCCGGCGAAACTGTCGATTGAAAGCGTTACGGCATAATCGCCGAGTATCTGGCAGAGCAGATCAACAAAGGTGGACTTTCCGTTTCGGCCCGCGCCGTAGAAAAAGACCAGGCATTGTTCGATGGTGAGTCCGAGCAGGCAGTAACCGCAAAAACGCTGCAAGAAGTCGCGTATGTCGCGATCCGGCTGCACGCGCTGGAAGAATTTTTCAAATTCCGGCGCGCTTGCCTTTGGCGACCAGTCGAATGGTGCAAGCTTGGAAATGTAGTCGGCGGGGTCATGTGGGTCGAGCCGTACCTCCCACGGATGGAATGTCGGATAATCCGGGTCAGATTCTTCATTCTCACGGCGGAAGAAGCGCAAGGTGCCATTGTTGCAGTTAACCGCGTAGAGATCGCAATTGAGGTCTCCCACCATCTTGGCAACATGCGGCGCGGCCTCGGTCATCATATTGTTGAGCTTGGAAGTGCCAGCAGAAGATTTTGCGTGGCGGTAACGCGAGGATTTGCGCCCATCGACCTTTTTCTTGGTCTGTTCTCCTTCGTCTATCGCATCCTCCAACGCGATCCATCGGGCGAGTCTTTCCGCATCCCAATCCTTTTTGGGTGTTCCCATCTTCTTGCGTTCAGCACGCGCCTCGCGCGCTGTGTTGATCGCTTTTTCTTCTTCTTCTGTTGCCGTCAGCAACCGCGCTTCATCGGCGATCAGTTCGGCGGTGCGTTGAGCAAGCGGGCGCACAACGGAACCGTCTTCGTCTTCCTTCCAACGCCGCTTGTCGTATCCATGCCAGCCAACGCGAGCCACATGAACCACACGCCGCCCATGACGAATGAGAAAACGCCTGCCATTGCCAATATCGGTTTCCGGTTCTCCGGCGCATTCCGCAAGAGCATCTTCTGCGCTCAGTTCTTCAGAAGGGAAAGGACGAGCGTCCAGCAAATCGCCAGAGCGTGAGACCTCTGGCGCGGATTGTGCACCCATGGTCGATTCCGCCTGCCGCGATGCTTCATCCATTATGGCACGAACAGCCGCTGGAATGTCTTTGGTTGGCTTATTCACGCGGCACCTGCCATCATTTCAGAAAAATCTATGCCTGCTGGTGGCCACGCAATTGCCACCCGCCTGTCTGGCTTGATTATGCGCGCCTTGGCTCTGGCCATAGCGGCGGCGGTCATGATGCGCTCAGAATCCCCGTCACCAAGAAGAACCACATCACGCACATGCTCACCGATCCAAAATCCATCCTGCGGGGTTTGATCGGGGCGGGGGATTGCGCCCTGCACCATGACAGGGCGCGGGCGTCCCTTGGCATCTTCTTTTTTGAGCGTGGGATGCGCAAACTTTGAAGCAGGATCGGCGGGGCCGGAGAGGTTGCCAAGGTCGCCAGCAGCAAAATAGAAGGTGTCAGGCCGCAGGTTTTCTGCACGTGCAACCGCCAGCGTGTTTTCGATGCCTTCACCGCCAACCCAGCGCGCCAGATCTGGCTTTCCTGCAAGCGGTATCAATCCGCCTTTCTTGGAGCCGCGCATTTTCTTGGTTGGCAATATTTCGCCTGTCGCGGGGTCGATGATTGATGGCCTGCATTTTGGGCGGTGTTTGAGGTCAATCCAGGTGATGTGACAGCCGATGACACCAAAGTCGGCGCCAATGATCGGGGCTATCATGGCCGGGCCTTCATGGATCATGTTCCCGGCATGCCAGTAAGCCGCATCCGCGCTGATGCGAAGCCAATCACCACCGGGCACACAGGCCCCACGGGCCGAGAGATAAAACCGGCCTTCAGGCATAGAAGAACTGCGCAGACTGGAGGCACGGCCATAAATGGCGCGTGCCTTGTTCCGCTCTATTTCGCGATAGTCGGCGTGTTTTTCCGCCTGTTCGGCCTGCAGCGCGGCATTGCGCTGGCGCTGTTTTTCCAGTCGCTTCAGGCGTGCAGTTTTGTCGTCATCGGTTTCCCGCTCGCCACCATCCGGCACAGGCAAGCCCAACAGGATAGAGCACGCTTCATAAAAGCCCTCACGAGTTTTAGGGTTCAATCCACGCACATGCGCAGCCATGCCGATGGCGTCATTGCCGCCTATTCCACCTTGTCGGCAGTTCCATTTGTTCTTCTGGGTGTTGTAGGCAAATGTGTCGCGACCGCCGCAGGCGGGGCAGGGTTGCGGGTGCTCATTTCCGCGCGGGTTGCATTTCAGTCCGAGGCGCTGCGCAGCATCTGCGATTGTGACGGCGCGCGCATCTTCGACAAAAAGCTTCAGGGCCGCACTCATTGCGCTCCTCCCACTTGGTCGCGACCTTTCACGCCCCAATAGTCATCCAGCTTCCATTGGCTGCAGGTCGTGTTGAAGTAAGACCGGATTTTGTATTCTGACATGCCGGTGGCTTTGACCATCTGACGGCGGGTCAGTCCCATTTCGCGCAATAGCAACAATCCTTCGATGATCATGGCTGTTGGCAGTTCGGGATTAAAACTTGCAGGCGTGATGCTGCCGGGCTGGCCGAACGTTTTCATGGATAAACCTCTCGTCGGGTGGCGAGTTCTTTGCGGTCAAAAAAGCTGATGGGGCGTTCAAGCCAGTTGCAGAGCGCTTGAGTGGATTCAGGCCCGATGCGCCGCCCACTGATTATGCGGCGGACATCATCAAGCGGAATGGCGCAGCGGCGGGCAACCTCGCCCTCCCTCATGCGGCAGCAAATGCGCTTGCGGTCCACATACATGCCGAGAATGGTGAAATCCGTTTTTGCAACAGCACTCATTCTGCTGCCTCATCGATGAAAAGCTCGCCTTGGCGTGCGTCTTTACGGTCGAGCATGCGAAGAACTGTTTCGCCCACATGCTGGCGGTCCCATATGAACCAGCCATTGAGCATTGGCGGGGCACCCTGACCGGTGAAGTCAATTTTCCAGCGCATGAGATAGACGCGCGCAGGCGGAAAATCAGACCAAAATGCAGCCAAACCGCCAGCACCTGGCCATGACCAGTTCAGCAAAAGGGCCATGTAATCGACATTCAGTCGATCCAGGGCGTGATAAAGCCAGCGCGCTTTGCCTTTCCCCAGGGCATGAATTGCAGGCGTGCCCCAGCCGCAATCTATAAAGGGTGGATTGGTAAAAATCGCTTTGGCCGGAGCAGACCCGTAGTCATAAAAGCTCTGGATTTCCGCACCGCATCCCCTGTCGATTAAATCGGAAGCGTAGACATTGAGGCCGACAGTCTGGAGTTCCCGCACCATTGCGCCGTTGCCCGCTGCTGGCTCCCAAATGCGGTCAAAGTCGCGCAGCCGGGTCAGTTCCGCATGGATTATTGCACGTGTCGGTTCTGGCGGCGTGGGGTAAAATTCGTTTTTTTCACGTTCTCGCTTGTCAGATTTTACAATCTGTCCATCAAGTAGAACGGGCGCAGTTTTTGCTTTTTTACCCATAGCGCGAAACAAGCCGCTTGCTGAAACTGTCATCGCGACACCGCCCACCAGAGCAAAAATGCATACATGCCACCGATAGTGCTGCCAGCGCTGACAGCAGAAAGCAGGAGCAGCAGCCTTGTAAACTCGACTGATCGGCTGGAGAAACGGACCGCCATTATTCTTCCCCCACAATGCGGAGGCTCGGATCGCCGCGTCGGGCGTTCGCCATTTGATGCGAAATACTGGTCCGCAAATCCGTGACCGATCGTTCAAGACTTGAACTGACCCTGTCCATTTGAGTGGCTTCTGCATGGGTGACTTTCCCATCCGCAAAAGCTTGTGCGCTCACGCTCATCAATTCACTGGCGTTGCGCATGACGCTGGAATGCGCCGCGAGAAGGTTGCCGGTTGCTCGCGTATCGTCATCGGGATCAGCGAGCCGCCGCCCGTTCAGCGCGGCCATGGCGGTTGTTACCACCGGCACACCACATTCACGCTCAAGCATGTAAACGGCATTGAGCGGTATAAGATCTGTATCGGTGGTGTTGTTCCATCTGCCGACATGACTCTTAGAAATACTGGTGATTTCGGAAACGCGCTCAATCCCGCCGCAATATTTTATCAGGTCGCGCTGCGCTGATTTGATCCGCAAAAACCATGCCTCGTTTGCAATCGTCATCCTTCAGTCCTCAAAAGGCAAAGTTTTCCCGTGGCGGGAAAAGCCGCTGTTTTTTCCCGTTAAGGGAATGGATTTTTCGTGTCAGTTTGGCCGGGTCAGATCATCAAGGCGGCGCGCAGTTTCTTCCGGTCCGGAAGCAACGGGCGAACCGTCTGAATAAGGGGGCAAAACCATGCCGATCACATCTGCTGAAACACAGCTTGCCAAGGAGACCATCCTTGCTGCGATCTTCAAAGAGGCCTTCATAGAGGCGTCCGTATCCTTCGGGCGTCGAGACACGAAGGCGTTCGATATCTTGCTCAGGCAGCTGCGTGATCTCGCCGACCGCATACCGGCGCGTAAGCTCGTGGAGACGGCGGCTCTGCAGGCTGGCGCGACGGATGTGGAGGAATTGCGCAAAGGCGCTATTCGGGACGCGGCCTTTGCTCTCAACGAAGCATTCCAGGTCGCGGCGAAGCGCGTCCACCGAAGGCTGTAAGATGTCGCGGGCCAGTTCATTCCCCTCACAGTCAAGCAATCGCTGCTCTTGAGCGATCGCACGGCAAAGTAACAACGCAATACGGCGCAGCCGCACCCTATTCAGGTCGCGGCGTGAGTGCCCGTGCAGAAAGGCGCAACATGCATTATCCAGGCGGCGAGCTAGGGAGATCATGCGGCCATACCCTTCTTGCTGCGCATACAAATAGAGATGAATTCACTGGCTGTGACACGGCCGTTCGTCCCGCGCTCCACATCAAGAGCGAGATCCACACTTGGGTTTCTGGCCCCGGACAATGCGCGCGTCAGTGTACTAGGGGATCTGCCTATGCGTTCTGCAAAAGCAGAAATCCGTTCACCTGTTTCGTTAAGATAGCTTTGGAGCGTGTTCATGAGGCGGAAATTGCCAAATAGGCAAAATAAAGTCAATAGTGATTTTGCCTATTTGGCTATGGTTCAGGTGGATTCTCTGACGGATATTTGCCGCATGGACAAAAAAGTTGAGAATCGTATCCGCGAATTGCGCCTCGAGCGCGAAATGACGATTGAGCAAATGGCGGAGGCTACGGGTCTTTCCGTATCCTATGTATCGCGACTGGAGAGCGGTGAGCGGAATCTTTCAGTCCGCAATATGAATTTGTTCGCTCATGCATTGGCTGTTGAGCCGAGAGATTTACTGGTCGCAACCAACGAAAAGCCGAAGATGGCGATTGCTGTGATGGGGCGCATTGGAGCTGGTGCGGAAATTCGACCAGACGAAGAGCAGATACCTCCAGAAGGGCTGTACGAGATTGAAACGTTTTTTCCGCTTCCAGATGATGCCATTGCTTTCGAGATTGAAGGTGATTCTCAGTATCCTCGTTATGATCCCGGCGATATCATAATATGCTGGCGTCATAGCAGTGCTCCAGACCATCTTATTGGATCAGAAGCTGCAGTGAAAACATCAGATGGGCGTCGCTACCTGAAGAGAATATTACGCGGATCGCTGCCTGGAACGTTTGACTTGGAAAGTCATAACGCACCACCTATTCGAGGGGTTGAAATCTCATGGGCGGGGTCAATCCAGTCGGTAATACGAATGGGTCAATGGAAAAAATTGCCGTCATCAGAGCGTGTTAACATGATGCGCAAGATGACCGCACAGAGTAAATAGGGGCAGGCGTTGCGTATAACGAAACGTGTATTTGGGGTGGCAATCCTAGGCTCAGGACTCATTGCTTTCCGAGCCAGAATATAACGGCTGCTGCGAGATCTATTGCTGCACGGAACACGACCGGGCAGCGATCATAACGGGTAGCAATTCTTCGCCAGTCTTTCAGTCTGCCAAACATGATTTCGATACGATTACGCCGCTTGTATCGACGTTTGTCATACTTGATAGGCTTCTTACGGTTTTTGCGACCCGGGATGCACGGCTTTATCTCTTTGTCTTTTAACCATTTTCTGAACCAGTCAGCATCATAGCCTCTATCGGCAAGAAGCCAGTCGACCTTCGGTAACGCCTCGATTAAGGCTGCAGCTCCGGTGTAGTCGCTGATTTGTCCCGCCGTGACGTGTAACCTGATGGGGCGCCCTTGGGCGTCAGTGACGGCATGCAACTTGGTATTCATGCCACCTTTTGTCCGGCCGATCAGTCGTCCATCGCCCCCTTTTTTAACCGTAGGCTTGAAGCCGTGCGGTGAGCTTTCAAATAGGTCGCATCCATCATGACAGTCTTTCCAACCGACGATTTGGAAGACAGACCTTCTAATATCTGAGCAAATATCCCCTTGTGACACCAACGGTTCCAACGATTATAGAGCGTTTTACAAGGCCCGTACTCCCGAGGGGCATCACACCACCGTAACCCATTGCGAAGAATGAAGATAATTCCACTCAAGACACGTCTGTCATCAACGCGTGGTCGTCCATGGCTCTTGGGAAAAAAGGGGCGAAGGCGTGACATCTGTCCTTCGCTCAGCCAGTAAAGATTGCTCATCGTTCAGTCTCCTCAAGCGAAACTGAATCAGCTCTTCATTCTCAAATCAATGGGTCCTGAGCCTAGCATCATTAATGCAACCATCTCCAGCAATGTCATATGACGAAAAAAAAGGGCATGAATTACTTGATGGCTCTTGGCAATCATTGGTAACAGGCGAAACGTGGGTCTTTAATAGTGTAGATGGTAAATGGCTGCAGTTCGTTGGTGCAAAACGCTACGATTCTGACTTCAAACTTATTGGAATGCCAGCCAACCTTATAAAGATTTCATCCTCGTCAGGTCGGAACTACATCGTTCACTTTAATACGGGTAATACCTTGATCCGTGTTTTCTTGGAGGGGGTGGAAGACATACCTTTTTTACTTGAGCGCACCAAATCGGACTAATGGAAATTGGAAAGATGGCCAAATAGGAAGCCCGGGGCTTGTGCCCGGGCTTTTTCTTTGCCGTATCGTCAAGCGTGGTGTACCCAGCAAAAACATAATTTGCCTATAAGTCAAAAATTGCTTGACTAATATTTGCCTATTTGGCAACTAATGTCTCCATTAAATCAAATGGAGGCTACGATGCATCTCCCGCAATCAATCAAAACGCATTTCAAGCGCCCTGCATTTCCGGTGCGCAATGATGATCCACGTGCCCTTGAGGATACGCCACATCTTCGTGCCATCGAAATGGCGCGGACTATGCAGGAAATGGCAGCCTCGCATGGTGCTGCGACATTTCTTGATCTCACCCGCGCCGGTTTTACGTCTGCCGAAATTCTGGAATTTGGCATTCAGGCGCAGAACCTTGCAGCACAGTGGAAGGCTGAAAGCCGCAAAAAGGCTTATGACAACATCGAAGACATGGCGATGAAAGTGCGCGAGCCAATCCCCAGCCGCCCACCCATGACCGAGAATTATCTGACGTCACCGGCATTTTTTGAAGCATGGGGACGGTATTGTGCAGGCCGTGCCGCGCTCATGCTTGATCCATGGGCTGCGCAGCGTGAGCGCTGCATTGTGCATCTGGCGCAATTCCTCAATCTGTTGCCGCTTTTGCCGGTTGAACGTGCGCGGCTGACGCAGGCTGCAGAAAAGTCGCTGCCAAAGATTGCCGTTGCTCATGCGAGGGCAGCAGCATGAATGCCAAGTCTTTAAAGGATCAGGAGCAGGCGCCTTATGACGCCACCGCGCCCGTGCAACGTCGCCGTTCTATTCTGTCATTTCGTCCTGACGGCAGTCTCATGAATCTGGCAGAGCCGAGCGAAGCCGATGTCGATTGGCAGGTGCTGGGGAATGCTCTTTCAAAGATTGCCCGTTTCAACGGGATTTATAGTGGCCTTGCCTATTCTGTTGCGCAGCACAGTGTGATGGGTGCCGATGCCTTGATCAATGAAACAGGTGATGCGGTGCTTGCGGGTTACTTCCTGTTGCACGATGCGCACGAAGCCTGGATTGGTGATCAGTCACGGCCTGCGACTGAGCTTCTGGCAGATGCGCTTTACCGCATGCATGACATTCCGCCTCATTGGGTGCGCAATGCCGTCAGCGGAATGAAGGCCGATCTGGATAGGCCTATTTTTCATAAGGCTGGCTTGTCGCCTGTCTTGCCGCAGATTGTTTGCGAAATGGATGATCGCATGCTGCAGGCCGAGGCGCTCGCGCTTTTTGGCAAGTCTGGTCATCGCAATTTGTCAGGCCGCATTCTGCCTTTGCCGAAGCTTACCGGCGCCATCAAACCATGGGGTGCGATGAAGGCCGAAGAACAATGGCTTGATCGCCTCAACCGTTACCTTGGTATCGATTGGAGGGCGGCATGAGCCTCAATCGTCATGAGATGATTGGCCGTCTTGGTGCTGATCCTGAAGTGCGCAGAACCAACAGCGGCGACATGATTGTCAGCATGCGCATTGTTACGTCCGATGTCTGGCGCGACAGAGACACCGGCGAGAAGAAAGAAAAGTCTGAATGGCACACCGTGGTGATCTTCAATCAGAACCTTGCCAAGATAGCTGAACAGTATCTGAAAAAAGGCAATATCGTTTTCATCTCTGGCAAAATCCGCACACGCAAGTGGGAAGATCAAAACGGTAACACCCGATATTCGACAGAAACCGTTCTGGAATCCTTTGGTGGCGAACTTCAACTATTGCCGCAAGGCAATGGAAGTGGTCGTGGCACCCCAAGCCCAGACGATTACGGCGATATAAGAACACGCGACCAGTCAAACAACACTCAATCGCCGGGAAACTACTCCAATCAGAGCGGTGGCGGTTTTTCTCGTGATCTCGATGACGAGATTCCTTTCGCACCTGAATGGCGCGGATAAGGCACTTCTAACATTCATAAAACAGCAGCAGAGGAAGCCATGCAGCGCATACGTGACTCTAATACCATCATCAGCATTCTTGAAAATGGCGAGGTTGTTCCTCGCCTGTCAAAGGAATTGCTGGAAACATTTCTCGCCTTGAAAGAACACACAGGCGACCGCCCCAAGGTGAAAGCCAAAGGGTCGGTCACGCTCAAACTCAATATTGAAGTGGTGGACGGCACAGTCACCATCGAAGCCGAGATTGCTTCAAAGCGCCCTAAGCCCGTTCATGGTTCTTCGCATTTCTGGATGCTCGAAGACGGAAGCCTTTCGACACAACACCCAAAACAAATCGACATGTTCGGCGGTCCACGCGAGGCCACACGAAACACCTCCGAAGCATTCACCGCTTAATAAGCTCCATTAGTAGGATTTAAAATGTCTGAGACACCTATTGCAACAAATGCAGTTCACAACCTCGCCATTGATATTACTGCAGCAGCCGAACTTGGCGCAAAGGCAAGCGGCGCTGAACTGGTTAAAATCGAAACTACGGAGGCAATGATTGGCCTTCCAAAAGAAGTACCAGCTCTATTGACACGAGGAAGCGAGCCATCAATTTCAGGCGTTGATCACATTCTCGAAAAATATCGCGTGTTTCCTAGTCGCAAACGAGGAACTGCTCATGTGCAAACTTTGGATGCACTGATTGATCTAACCAATCGCCACAAAACCGAAGACTCAGCGATATTTGCCAATCTCGATTGGACTAAGCCAAGCCTCACGTCTGTAATAGACTACCATCGCAATACGTCTGGCGGAGATGCCGATAATTGTCAGCACAAAATCCACTATGAGTTTCCCTTGTCTGACGATTGGAAACTCTGGATTAAAAATGATGCTGAAATCATGGGGCAGCAGGATTTTGCAATCTTCTTAGAAGATCGCATTCCTGACCTTGCCTCGCCAACTGATGGGGAAATTGCCACCATTGAGCGCGACTTTAACACGACTGTGGCGGCACCTTCTCAGCTTGTAAACTTATCTCGCAAAATGCAGGTCAATGTGTCCTCGCAGGTCAAGACAGAGACCAAACTTCAGTCGGGCGAAGGACAAATTCAGTGGGAAGAAACACACACTGGTGCGGACGGACAACCGGTTAAAGTTCCGGGAATATTCATTCTGTCTATTGCCCCGTTCTTTATGGGTGAAAAAGTGCGCATCCCGGTGCGGTTGCGATACCGCATGAGTAACCAGAAAGTTGTCTGGTTCTATAACATTTATCGTCCAGATCTCGTGATTACACAGCAAGTAGAATCTGATTTGCTGACACTAACAAAGCAGACAGAATTGCCTTCCTTTGCTGGCAAGCCGGAGGTCAATTGATGTCCGCAACCAGTTTTACAATCGCGCGGGGAGCATTGCTCCCCGCCTTGAAGGCGGTCAATCGAGCCGTCGAAAAACGCAACACAATCCCAATTCTTGGCAATGTGCTTATCACCGCTGAGAATGGTCGTCTTTCTGTTACCGGCACTAACCTTGATATGGAGGTGACTGCAAGCGTCGAGGCTCCGGACATCGGTTCATTAGTGCCTTTCACAATGCCGTCCGCATTATTGCATGATGCTGTCAGCAAGTTTTCAGATGGAGCAACTGTTAAGTTTGATGGCGACGACGCGCATGTGAATGTATCGGCAGGCCGTTCCAAATTCCGCCTGCAGGTTCTGCCAGCTTCCGACTTTCCAGAAATGTCAGCAGGTGAGTTTACGCACCACTTCAATCTGTCGGGCGCGGATATCACGACAGCCATTGCCAAAGTCAGCTTCGCAATTTCCACGGAGGAAACCCGCTATTATCTGAATGGCATTTACCTTCACAGAACAGACGATCATCTGGCGTTTGTTGCGACTGACGGCCATCGCCTGGCATTGGTTAAACTTAGCCCGCCTGAAGGCAGCGAAGACATGCCAGGCGTTATCATTCCTCGTGCGACAGTCAGCCTGCTCAGGCACCTTGCAAGCGCAGAGGGCGACGTAGCAATTAGTCTGTCGACGCAAAAAATCCGCTTTGAAATGCCCGGAGGCATTGTGATCACTTCTAAGCTGATCGACGGCAACTATCCCGATTATCCGAGGGTCATTCCAGCTAATAATGACAAATCCTACACCGTTGAGCGTGAAGCACTCGCAGCAGCACTTGGGCTGGTCATGACACTTTCGTCAGAACGCGGGCGCGCCGTGAAGTTCAGCTTTACAGCTGGCGAGCTGCAGCTGGAAACAAACAATCCGGACAATGGTCAAGCACAGGACAGCATCAACATCACCAATGGAGCGCCGCATGATCTCGAAATCGGTTTCAACGGTCGTTACTGCCTAGATATTCTTGAGGCACTTGGTTCTAAGGAACTCACCTTTGAACTCGAAGCGCCCGGCTCACCCTGCAAAATCACAACTACAGATGCGCCCGATAGCGGCGAGAAGCCGCTTTTTGTGCTGATGCCAATGCGCGTATGAGGTGAATTATGAAAAGACCTGTTGCTTTCAAACAAGCGGACGTGACGCGTGCAATTAAGGGCGCAATAGCAGCCGGACTGAAAGTTACACGCGCAGAGGTTGATCAGACTGGCAAGATTATCGTCTTGGCTAGCGAAGAAAAGCCGACGCCTGCAAACTCGCTTGATAAATGGCTTGTAGAAAATGCGAATTAATATGAAGGGAATTCATCGGGTTAAGAAGAAGCTCGCTGACGGTACGACGGGTTATTATTATTATGCATGGCGCAAAGGCCCACGCATTAAAGGCGAGCCGGGCAGCGATGAATTCACCGAGTCTTATTATTCGTTGGTTTCGGCGAAGAGGAAGCCAGATTCGACGATGCTGCAATCTGTTCTGAATGAATTTCAGGACACGACAATATGGGCTGATCTCGCCCCGCGCACTCAGACAGATTACATTAAACAGATTAAAGTCATTGAGAAGAAGTTTGGTAGTTTTCCGATAAACGGTCTGGCTGACATCCGTACCAAAGCCGTCTTTATGAAATGGCGAGACGAGTTGGCAAAGAAATCGCGTCGGCAGGCAGATTATGCATGGCAAGTGCTCGCCCGAATTCTTTCTTGGGCGCTGCCTTTAGGGAAGGTTCCTGCCAATCCATGCGAAAAGGGTGGTCGCGTTTATCGCGGCAATCGATCCGAGAATGTATGGGCGGGAGATGATGAAGATGCCTTCATGGCATTGGCACCCACGCACCTTCACCTTGCTCTACAATTGGCGTTATGGACCGGACAACGCCAAGGTGATCTGCTGCGCTTGGAGTGGACTGCTTATGACGGCACTAAGATTAGACTGAAGCAGTCGAAAACCGGCGCGCGTGTGGTCATACCTGTTGGTGCGCCTCTCAAGGCGATGCTCGATGCAATCGAGAATCGCACAGGCACGATTTTGAAAAATCTGGATGGTGAAGCATGGACGAGCGACGGATTTAGAACGTCATGGCGCAAGGCGAGAATCAAAGCTGGTGTATCTGGATTAACCTTCAACGATCTACGCGGGACAGCGGTGACCCGGCTGGCTTTGGCCGAATGCACAGAAGCAGAAATCGCAACCATCACCGGTCACAGTCTGCGTGATGTGCGATCAATCCTCGATGCGCACTACCTAAACCGTGATCCTAAACTTGCTGAATCCGCCATCCGAAAGCTTGAAAATAAACACAAGTCTGTAAACTGAGGTGTAAACCGCTTTAACCGGTTCCGAATTTGTAAGGCAAATTATCTAATGAAATCAAATGGCTGGGGAACCTGGATTCGAACCAGGACTAACGGAGTCAGAGTCCGTGGGTCTACCGTTAACCTATTCCCCAGCAGGGTTTGCTTGTCAGTCTTACTGATCTGAACAGCACTTTCGACAGAAGCGTGAAGCTTTGTTTGTCGACGGCCTCCATCTAGCGAACTCAAACGATGAGTGCAAGCCCTTCTTTTAAAAAAATGTGGTAAATTCAGTTATTTCTTTGTTGCTCCGGGGAGGCCTTGGTATTGCATCGGTAGCTGAAACGGATGGTAATAAAAAAAGCCCGGCAGCAAAGATGCAAGCCGGGCAAAGGGGCAGGCTGGCCGAGAGGGGACCCGGCTGTGAAGGTGGCGCCTGCCAGATGTTCATTCAGCAGATATGGCGGGTTGCCTCCACGCGTAAGCGCGCATCTGCAAGCTTGGACAGAACGCGCGTCGGATCTTCTGCGCTGCGCGTATGAATCACTGTATAAATGTCTCCGCTCTGAAGCCCGATATCCTTGAGCAGATAATTATCGAGTTCGTTGAGGCGCATGACATGGCGCCGATTTCGGAAAGGCGTCCAGCGACGCAGAACCGACACAAACACGGACTTTACCATTTGCTTGAGCGCGGAGGCGTTTGCACTCGTTGCCGGTAACTGTGTCATCGTGGTCTTGCTGATCGCTGTCATTGCCGCTCTCCTTTAAGCGCGCGTCTTTAAAATATTGGTATCGTCAGGTCATTCGCTTTCGCGTCTCCATTCTCTGCGACGTCGGCTTTATCCAACAAGCCAATTGATTATTCCAACGAATGTTTTTAATGTAACAGTTCAATAATTATGATGGATGGTTCTGATGAGTGCGCCTTTGGATCTGGACCAATTGCAGACCTTCATTGCCATTGCCGACACAGGCAGTTTTACCAAGGCAGCAGATGCTGTCTTCAAAACGCAATCGGCTGTTTCCATGCAGATGCGCCGTCTTGAGGAGCGCATTGGAAAACCGCTTTTTGAGCGGGATGGCCGCATTAACAGGCTGACTGAAGATGGCGAGCGATTGCTGATCTATGCGCGCCGGATGTTGTTGCTCAATGGCGAAACCATTGCAGCTTTTGACGATACGCAACTCGAAGGCCATGTGCGTATCGGAACGCCGGATGATTATGCTGATCGGTTTTTGCCCGAAATCATGGCGCGCTTTGCGCGTTCAAATCCACGTGTCGAGCTTTCGGTGGTTTGTGAGCCGACCGTTAATCTCGATGAGATGATCCGCCGGGGAACGCTGGATATTGCGCTTGTGACGCAGTGTGATGACAAGCGCCGCTCTGAAGTTGTGCGAACAGAACCGCTTTTATGGGTAGCGTCGGCCAATCATGCCGTTCACGAAGAAGCGATGCTTCCGCTGGCTGTGGGGCGCCCAACATGCATCTGGCGTCATGCGGCAATCAGTCTTCTGGAGCAGGCAGAGCGCGATTATCGGATTATTATCACAAGCTGGTCTGCAACAGTTCTGGCTGCTGCGGTTTTATCAGGCCTGGCGGTTTCGGTTTTGCCGGAATGTGCACTGCGCCCGGGCATGCGTGTTCTGGGTGAAGCGGACGGTTTTGGCGCGCTGCCCGAATTTGGTATTGGCATTATGCGTGGTCATACCAAACAAAATGCGATTGTGGATGCGCTGGCGCAGCATATCATTGAAAGCCTTGATAATATTTCATCGCCTGCGCCGGTTGCGATGGCGTCTGCAGAAATAGCATCCTTTCCTTCTGTCCGGACACGCCGTGTGCGCAGCAATGAATTATTGCCGGGTTGGTGATGGTGCATAAGATGACGGGGTGGCGTCTTGCCCCGTTGACCAATGCACGTCCGCTGTTACCTATTGCAGAATGAGTATGGGTTCAGATTCGATACCGGGTGGCACCGCCTCCAATTTAGCGGAATATAGCGTTTCCGAGATTTCCGGCGCTTTGAAGCGCACGGTCGAGGATACGTTTTCGCATGTGCGTGTGCGCGGCGAAATTTCCGGCTATCGTGGACCGCATTCGTCAGGACACGCATATTTTGCACTTAAAGATGATCGTGCGCGGCTTGAGGCTGTGATCTGGCGCGGGTCCATGGGGCGTTTACGCTTCCGCCCCGAAGAGGGGATGGAAGTCATTGCCACGGGTAAACTGACGACCTATCCTGGTTCTTCTAAATATCAGATTGTCATTGAGCAGATGGAACCGGCGGGTGCAGGCGCGCTGATGGCGCTGCTTGAAGAACGCAAGCGCAGGCTGGCTGCGGAAGGCCTGTTTGATCCCGCAGCAAAGCAGCTTCTTCCATTCATGCCGCGGGTGATTGGTGTTGTCACATCGCCAACAGGTGCGGTTATCCGCGATATTATTCACCGCATTTCGGATCGTTATCCACTGCATGTCATTGTCTGGCCTGTGCGCGTGCAGGGTGAAACCAGTGGCGCGGAAGTGGCCGCAGCGGTGGAAGGTTTCAATGCACTGACCGAAGATGGCGCGATTGTGCGCCCTGATGTTCTGATTGTGGCGCGTGGCGGCGGCAGTCTTGAAGACCTCTGGGGCTTCAATGATGAAATCGTCGTTCGCGCAGTTGCCGCATCGCATATTCCTGTAATTTCGGCCGTTGGCCATGAAACGGACTGGACGCTGATCGATCTGGCTGCTGATGTGCGTGCGCCAACGCCGACAGGCGCTGCTGAAATGGCAGTGCCGGTCAAAGCCGATCTGGTTGCAACAGTTGCAACACAGTCTGCGCGGCTGGCGTCGGCCATGTCGCGTTTCATTGACCTGAAGCGTCAGGCCTATCGTGCGGCCGGTCGCGCGCTGCCATCTGCCGATCAGTTGCTGGCCTTGCCGCGGCGGCGGTTTGATGAGGCGGCGTCACGTCTGACACGCGGGCTTTTTGTGAACACGCAACAGAAACGCGTTCAGTTCGAGGGCCGTGCGCGTCAGTTGTCGCCACGTTTGCTGCAACGCGGGTTTGATGAGCAAAAGCGTCATTTGAAATTGCTTGCCCAGCGCTTGCCGCGTGCGTTGGAAGTCTTCCTGCGCGAAAGACGTGTTGCTTTTGCGCGGCGTGCCGAAAGACTGACGCCGGCGCCGCTGTTGCGCCGCGCAACGCTTGCAAAAAACACTGTCGAGCAGCTTGATCGCCGTCGAGATCAGGCGATCAGCCTGTTGATTGAGCGCACAAAACGCCGTGGGCAGGAACTGGAACGCCTGATGCGGACACTCTCTTATGAAAGCGTTCTGGATCGCGGTTTTGCGGTTGTTTTTGATGCGGATGGCAAGCCGGTCAAACAAGCGGCAAGTATTTCGGAAGGGGATGCTTTGTCGATCCGCTTCCGTGATGGCGATGTCTGTGCAACAGCGGGACATGGCCCTGAGATACCATCACCGAAAGGCGCGGCGCGAAAAACGTCTTCGTCTGGTTCTGGCGGGCAGGACACGCTCTTTTAGCAACACATAGAGCGCAATTTCGCTGAGGTTGCAGATAAATGAGCACTCTTAAGGCTGACTTAAGTTTGGTTTTCTCTTTCGTTCGTTTAGCGAGCCAAATGGCTTAATTGGATGAAGCGAAAGAGTTTTTGAATGTCGCGTAACTTTCCCCATGGCCGTATAGTGACGAGCCGCCGCGCGTTTCTCATCGGTGCGAGTGCTGTTGCATTATCGGGCTGTGTTTCGACCGCGCAGCAGGCAAGCCAGGTCAAACCTGAACCTGCTCCGATACGCGCTGTGCCGCCCATGTATGAAGCGATGCCCTATGAGCAGTTTCCAATCCCTGCGGTGAATGTTGCCAAAGTCGATCCGAAATTCTGGCGGCAGGAAGTCGATTATCCGACCACTGAAAAGGTTGGCACCGTTATCGTCGATACGCCCAACAAATATCTTTATCATGTGCGCAGCAATGGCCGCGCCATGCGCTATGGCATAGGCGTTGGACGTGATGGGTTTTCATGGGCTGGCCGTGCGATTATCGCTTATAAGCGGCAGTGGCCGCGCTGGACACCACCGGATGAAATGGTAGCGCGCCAGCCTGCGCTGGAACCTTACAGCATCGCCAATGGTGGTATGCCGCCCGGTTTGAAAAATCCGCTCGGCGCACGCGCTCTCTATATTCATAAAGACGGACGTGACACGATCTATCGTATTCATGGATCGCCTGAAGAATGGAGCATTGGTAAGGCAGTGTCGTCTGGCTGTATCCGCTTGCTCAATCAGGATGTCATCGATCTCTATAACAATGTGCGCGATGGCAGCACGATTGTGGTCATTCCTGATCCGAGTAAGGGAACGCAGGTTTCGGCTTAACGAGCAAAAGGCGCGGACTTCCGCGCCTTTTGCTTATTTGAAGTGAGGCTAGCGCATTCCGAAAAGTGCGAAGCGGTTTTCGGAATGCGCTTTAAATACCTGTTTCCTTGCAGACGACCACACGCCAGCCATCGGGATCTTCATAGGTGAAACTGCGGTTGAGCCAGTAAGGATTTTCTGGCTCCACAGGCGCATAGCCTCCGCCCTGCATCCGTTTGTTCAAACGGTCATAAGCCGCCTCGTCGGTTATATAGATCACCAGCAGATTATCTTCCGACGGAGCCCGGCAAGGACTGCCTGCTTCATGTTCTGTGAATTCAAGATGTACACTCTTTCCGGGCAGGCCCAGCATGATACCGTTATATCCGTCGTGGGCTTCAAAGGCACCAAGTTGCGGCAGCCCAAGGCCATCACGATAGAAAGCGATGACTTCATTAAATTTATCCGTTGGCCGGGCAAAGCGAACTTGAACAGGGGTAGCCCCTTCGCCAAGAGTGAGTGATTGTTGGGTGGATTGAGTATTCATTTTGCGTTCCTTTGGTTTTAGTTCTGTCCGGATGCGGTCAGTGCCTGCATTCCGCGCCATAGGGATGGCGCCTGCATGACGATGACACCAATGGCGACGAGTAGGACGCCGATCAGACGGGATGGCGTGATTTCTCTTGATACAAATCCCATGATGCCGAAATAATCGATCAGCACAGAGGCGATGAGTTGTCCGGCGATAACTGCAGTCATGAAACCGGCTGCACCAAGTTTTGGGGCAAATAGAATGGCGGCGGTAATGTAGAGCACACCGGCAATGCCGCCGATCCATATCCACTTCGGTTGTCCTACGAGACCACTGAAAGTGGGGAGTGACACTTTCATCGCCAGTAAGACGGGCAACACACAGATGATGCTGACAATCAATGAAACAATCGTTGCCCAAAGCGGATGACCGAGCGCACGTCCTAAAGCTGCGTTGGCACCTGCCTGAAACGGTACAACCGCACCTGCGATAAGGGCGGCGATTAAAAATGTGAGTGATCCCTGAGCCTGCATGAAGATAGCCTTTTCTGTATTCATCTGGCTCAAATCTAGATATAAACGAACTGAATTTGAAATTCAGATTGCAGAGTTTATTATGCACAAGATGAATAATCTGCGCGGTGTCGATTTGAACCTGCTTGTGGTTCTGGATGCACTTCTGACAGAGCGCCATGTCTCGCGCGCAGCGGTACGGTTGAATATGAGTCAGCCAGCCGTCAGCCATGCGCTGGCCCGTTTGCGAGAGCTGTTCGATGATCCGCTTCTCATTCGCCAGGGGGCAGGTTTTTCTCCGACCATCAAGGCAATGGAGATAACGAAGCCGCTTGCGCAGGTTCTGTCAGGGATACGCAGTGTTCTTGGTCCGCAGGGTTTTGATCCTATAACCACGCAGCATCGTTTTCATCTAGCCATGTCCGATTATGGCGGTAGCATTTTGCTGCCTGAACTGGTGAGGGATTTACGCCGGACAGCATCGGGGGTTGATCTGGTGGTCAGCCAGTTTAGCCGTGAAAGCATGGTCGCGCGCATTCTGGATGGTGAGATTGATCTGGGGTTTGGTGTGTTCCCACATTTGCCGGCTCAGATTGCGGCAGATGTCATCATGCAGGACGAATATGTCTGTTTGCTTGACCGCCGAAGCATCGAGGGGCGGGTATTGGATGTTGAAACATATTTGGAGCGACCGCATGCGCTTGTTGCGGTGCGCGGTGATGCGCCGACGGAAATTGAGGAAAGCTTGAAAAGTGCCGGATATACGCGGCATGTCGCAGTGGTTGTTCCGCATTGGGGCGTTGCGCCACAGCTGATTTCCGGTACAGACCTCATTTTGACCATTGCGCGTGGCGGGTTGAAGAATCTTCCGAAGGATAGCAATCTGGCCGTCCTGCCTGTGCCCGTGGCGTTGCCACCGATACCGTTTGTGCAGATATGGCATAAGCGCCGGGAAAGTGACCCGGCGCACCGCTGGCTACGGTCGAAGATAAGCGCGAGCGTCTTTAGCGTTTAATAAGCGTATTCGAGGAAGATCGGCTCGACCGATCCTGCCCAGACACTGTTATAGGCTTTGAGCATCCGCTCCGCATCGGTGATGCCTGCGGCAACGATTTCTTCGAGTGGTGCGAGGAAATGCGTCTCATCAAAGCCATCGCCATTAAGCTGCTTGCGGTTGAGCAGGCCAAGGCGCGATATTTCCAGCGTCTTGCGTGCAATCTGCGCAACAGGCTTGCCGCGGAACGAAGCATTGAGTGCCCTTGCAGGTACATCATTGCGCAGCGCCAGCACCTCTTCATAGGTCCAGTCTTTGGTCAGATCTTCTGCGGCACTGAGCGCTTCCTCATCATAAAGCAGACCAACCCAATAAGCGGGCAGGGCGCAGATACGGCGCCATGGGCCACCATCGGCTCCGCGCATTTCGAGGAAGCGTTTCAGACGCACTTCCGGGAACAGGGTCGAGAGATGGTTGGTCCAGTCGCCCATATTCGGCACCGGATCGCTGACTTCACCCTTTAATGCACCATTCATGAACTGGCGGAAGGTGACGTGCGTGCAGTCGTGATAATGGCCATCACGCAGGATAAAATACATCGGGATATCGAGCGCCCATTCGACATAGTCGATGAAACCGAAGTTTTGGGAGAAGACAAACGGCAACACGCCCGAGCGCTGATTGTCGGTATCGCGCCAGATGTTGGAGCGCCACGACAGAAGGCCATTTGGCTTGCCTTCCGTGAAGGGCGAGCTTGCAAACAGGGCCGTTGCAATCGATTGGAGCTTCATCGAAACCTGCATCTTGCGACGCATGTCGGACTCGGAACTGAAATCGAGATTCACCTGAATGGTCGACGTGCGATACATCATGTCCAGCCCTTCATGGCCGACCTTCGGCATGTAGTTGGTCATGATGTTATAACGTGACTTTGGCATGACAGGCGTTTCGGCCAATGTCCATTTTGGGCTGCCGCCGAGGCCAAGGAATCGAATGCCAAGTGGTTCCGCAATCTCGCGCACCTGCGAAAGATGAGCATTCACTTCACGGCACGTCTGGTGGATAGAGGAAAGCGGCGCGCCAGACAGTTCAAATTGGCCACCCGGTTCGAGCGAAATAGCACCCTGTCCCGTTGGCTCAACGAGACCGATAATATTGCCTTCGTCGATAATCGGCTCCCAGCCAAGCTTGGCTTTCATGCCTTCGAGAATGGCTTTAATGCCACTTGGCCCTTCATAAGGAACGGGGCTGTTGTTCGCGACGTAGAAAGGAAATTTCTCGTGCTCGGTGCCGATGCGCCATGCATCCTTGGGCTTGGCTCCCTCAGCAAGATAGGCTGCGAGTTCTTCAACACCGGTTAGTGCTGTTTCATCGGTCGTGTCGCGCGCCATTCATATTATCCCTAGACGAATTTTTCTTTGTCAGCGTGATTGGACAAATTTGTCAAATCGCGCAAGTCAATTTCATTGATGATTGGATTTTCTTGCATTCATATTCATGTTTTCCAGTCACCCAGCACTGCCTGCACAAGGGTAAGCGCTGCGACAGCCGCTGTATCGGCACGCAAAATGCGCGGTCCCAATGGTATCGCTGTCACAAAAGGCAGGCTGCGCAATTGCTGACGTTCACTTTCCGAAAATCCCCCTTCAGGCCCGATCAGCACCGCATAGGCGGCTGGCTCAAGACTGCTTAGAATGGTCAGAGGGTCGTCCGTTTCATAGCCTTCATCGCAAAAGATAAGGCGGCGCGATGCATCCCACTGCTCAAGCAAGCGGTCAAAGCGGATCGCATCGCGGCATTCGGGTATCGCGAGAACGCCGCACTGTTCGGCAGCCTCAATGGCATTGGCCCTGATGCGGTCCGTGCCCAGCTTAGGCACCTGCGTATGCTGTGTAATCACAGGCTGCAAAACGCCTGCTCCCATCTCCACGGCCTTCTGCACCATATAGTCGAGCCGCCCTTGTTTCAGCGGTGCGAAACAATAAACGAGGTCACAAGGCGCGGGCTGTGGGCGAGTCTGCTCGACCGCTTCAAGAAACAACCGCTTCTTGCCTTCTGGGCGCAGGCGCATTTTCCACTCGCCGTCCTGCCCGTTAAAGGCGAGAATTTCGTCGCCGTCCTTTAATCGCAAAACATGAGTCAGATAATGGGCGGCCTGCGTTGGAGCTTCCACGTGAGCACCATCGCCAAGGCTGGCTTCGAGATAAAGTCTTTGCATTTTATAATTCGCGCGCATGATCGCATCGATGACAGAGGGCAGGGGCAATGGTCAAGCGATTTGGTTGCCGCACAGCACGGGCAACAGTTGCGTACACAATGAGTTGATCCTAACAAAAAACCATTGGAATTGAATAAGATTGCATCCATATAGATATGAACCTATCGATTTGAATGGAATGTAAGTTATGAAACAGGCCTGGGTCGAATTCGCACCGTTGCTGTCAGCAAATGCGCGCGCATGGCGAAAAGCTTTTGACGGGGCGATGTCAGAGCACGGTCTGTCGGATGCAAAAGCCATCCCGCTTATGACGCTCCTGCGCCATGGCGATTGCGTTCCGCAAGGCGTGCTTGCCGAGCGTGTCGGCATTGAAGGCGCCACAATCGTTCGTGTTGTCGATGAGTTGGAAAAAGAAAATCTTATCCGTCGTATTGCCGATGAGAATGACCGCCGCGTCAAGCTCATTGAGTTGACGGATGAAGGCCGAGCACTTGCTGCAAAGGTTGAAAAAGCGGCAACGAGATTGCGCACGGCATTTCTTGGTGATCTCGACCCCGATGCCGTGGATGTTGCGTTGGATGTGCTGCGCAAGCTTCACGATAAATTCCAGAGCCAGCCATCCTGAGCAAACTTAATGAACAAGCATTTGTAAAACTGATGATCAAGCCCGCTGAAACATTGCCACGATTTTGGGACGTTGTCTTCTCGCTGAAGACCTTTGCTGCGGCCATGCTCGCGCTGTGGATTGCGCTGCTGGCCGATTTGCCAAATCCTTATTGGTCGGTGGCTGCTGTCTATATTGTTGCGCATCCGCTTTCAGGTGCAACGACATCCAAGGGCTTTTATCGCCTGATCGGCACGATCATCGGTGGTGCGGTTACCATCCTGTTTGTCCCGCATCTGGTCAATTCTCCAGAACTCCTCACTTTAGCCATCGGTCTTTGGATGGGGCTTTGTCTGGCAATCAGCCTGCTTGACGGCACGCCGCGCAGCTATCTGTTTATGCTGGCGGGGTATACCGTCGCCATTGCAAGCTTTGCCGTCGTATCGGCCCCTGAAACCACTTTCAATTATGCGGTGGGCCGTGTTGAAGAAATTGCCATCGGCATCATATGCGCTGCGGTGGTCAATCGTCTGGTGTTTCCACGTCATAGCGGCCCGGTTCTTGTTGCGCGTATTGATAACTGGCTGCGCGATGGTTCAAAGCTTGCCGTTGCAGCGTTGCGGGGCAATGGCGATAGTCCCGAATTTCTGCGTGACCGTCAGCGGTTGGCGGCAGATGCTTTGGAGCTGCGCAATCTGACCACGCATGTGGCTTATGACACATCGTCTATCCGCGATGTTGCAAGGCTTCTGCATGTGCTGCAGCAGCGTATGGTCGCCGTTCTGCCGATCATTTCGAGCTTGCACGATGTGCTGCTTTTCAAGCCTGGTGAAGGACAAAAGCCTTGGCATCCGGCAGTGCAGAAATTGCTCGATGAAACCTGCAGCTGGATTGAAAGCGGAGAGAATTTAACCGAGCAGCGCCGTGCGGTTTTGTTGGGCTATATCGATGAAATTGAACGCTTTGGTAAGGACGCCTGCACATGGAATGAGCTCTTGCCATTTAATGTTGCAGCACGCGTGAGAGATCTGGTTCAGATATGGAGCGACTGTATTACACTGCGTCAGGATATTTTTTCCGGTTCCCGACATGCGCTTCGGTGGCGTCGTTATGATGCACATCTGAAAACCCGCCCGCAGCACAGAGATTATGGGATAGCCTTTCTTTCGGGCTTTGGTGCTTTCGTCTCGACCTGTGTTGCAACCGCATTTTGGATTGCAACGGGTTGGTCGCAGGGCAGTGCGGCTGCGATGATGGCGGGTATCTTCTGCTGTATTTTTGCAGCGATGGATGATCCCGTCCCGGTTATGCGCAAGTTTGGCCAATTGTTGATGATCGTAATTGTTGCGGCCTTTGTTTTTGAGTTCGCACTGCTGCCATTGGTCGATAGTTTCTTGCCGCTTATGCTCGTGCTGGGCCTATTTCTGATCCCTGCCGGATTGCTTCTGGCAATACCGTCGCAATTCATGCTCGGCATGGTGCTGTGCATAAATCTGCCGATGCTGCTGATGCTGCAAGGCCGTCTCACGCATGATTTCGTAAGCTTTGCCAACGCAAACCTGGCAACGGTCGTTGGTATTGTCATTGCAGCGGTCGTTACCTCAATTGTTCGTTCGGTAGGGGCTGAATGGACAGTGCAGCGCCTCGTCAAGGCAGGCTGGAATGATCTTGTTCTTGCAACTGAACGTAAGCCGGGTCGCCATCGCCGTCAGCGTATGAACGGCTTGCTGCTCAGAATGATTGATCGCATCGGCATGATGACGCCAAGGCTTGCACTGATCCCGTCAGCCGACATTGCCAAGGTCGATCTGCTGCGCGATCTGCGTAACGGCATGAATACGATCGATCTTCAGCAATATCGGGCGAAGATGCCTGAAGCTTGCCGTGAAGCGGTCGACAGGGTGCTCGACGGCGTCGGTGCTCACTATCGCGCGCTTCTGCGCAACAGGAAAGCTGAAACGCGTCTCGATATTGACGAGCGGCTTCTTGCGGCTATCGACGACGCTATCGCCGTGATCATCGATCATGGATCGCCTGCAATCGCCAAACGGCCACGTCTGGCGCTGGTCGCCCTGCGCTTCAACCTCTTTCCCAAGGCACCGCCTTTCCAGTTGCCACCACAGCCGCAACTGGAACTGCCGGATGCTGCATGAGACATGTTCAGAGAATGGAAATTTTAGAGTCATGAGACCGGAATTCGACATCTATGGCATCTATCTGCCGAGCCTCGCGGTTCTGGCACTGGGCGCCTATTTTGCCAATTCGCTGATGCAGCGCTTGCTGGCGCGCGTCCGCTTCTATCGTTTTGTGTGGCACAGGCCCCTGTTTGATGCCGCCATGTACTTCTGCATTCTCGGCGTGAGCGCCGTTGTTCTGAATGGAATACCGCTATGAAACAGCTTTTTGCACATTCCGGTCGGGTCTTTCTTACCCTCGTCATGGTCACAGTAGCAGGGCTGCTTGGCTGGCATCTTTGGGATTATTACATGAATGCACCATGGACCCGCGACGGTAAAATTCGCGCTGATGTTGTGCGCATTGCGCCCGATGTTGCGGGTCTTGTGAGCGAAGTTCTGGTGCATGACAATCAGAACGTCAAAAAGGGTGATGTGATTTTCCGTATTGATCAGGCTCGCTACAAGCTGGCGCTGCAATTGGCAGACGCAAAGCTTGCCAGCAGCAAGGCAGCGCTTGATATGGCCAATCGGGATCTCTCCCGGTATAGCAAGCTTAACGACACCACCGTCACGCAGCAAAAGATGGAGCAGATCGAGACGGCGACACAGCAGGCCGAAGCCGCTTATCGTCAGGCCGAGCTTGATCGGGATCTTGCTTCTCTCAATCTGGAACGGTCGTCTGTCCGGGCACCGGTGAATGGCGTGATCACCAATTTTTCGCTCCAGCCGGGTGATTACGTCACCACCGGTTCCGCCGTCACAGCACTGGTCGACACGGACTCATATTATGTGTCGGGTTATTTTGAAGAAAACAAGCTTGAGCGTATCAAGGTTGGGGACCCGGTTGTGATCGATGTGATGGGTAGCCAAGTGCAGCTTAAGGGCAGGGTTGAAGGCATTGCTGGCGGTATCGAAGATCGTGAGCGTACCGATTCTACAAGTTTGCTTGCCAATGTTTCGCCGACATTCAACTGGGTTCGTCTAGCGCAGCGCGTGCCCGTGCGGGTGAAGATTGAGGATGTGCCGCAGAACGTTCATCTGGTTGCGGGCCGCACGGTCAGCGTTTCGGTAATTAACTGAAAACGCCTATTGCGAGAAAGAAAGCCCGGCTGTTGTCCGGGCTTTTTTCATGTTAGCAACTGACTTATAAGATTGGCAGCGGAGCTTGGCAATGAGCGTATTGGTCATTCAGAATTATCTTGATTCAGGTCTTGGCCAGATTGAGCCTCTATTGATCGAGGCGGGGTTCTCGATTGATCTGCGCCACGCCTATCAGGGGGAGGCCCTGCCACGCGATGACAGCGATTATCAGGCGATGATCGTGCTCGGCGGCGAGCAGAACGCACTTGCTGACGGCGCATGTCCGTATTTCCCTGATTTGCTCAATCTCATTCGTGCCTTTGGCGATAGAGATAAGGCTGTGCTTGGTATCTGCCTTGGCAGCCAGCTTGTCGCACGCGCCTATGGTGGCGAGAACATTCTGGATCGCCCTATGGAATTTGGTTGGCATGAGGTCCGGCTTACTGACGATGGCAAAAGCGATCCAGTGCTTGCGGAAGCTGGATTATCCTTTCCCATTTTTCACTGGCACCGCGATACATTCTCGCTGCCCGAAGGCGCCATTCATTTGGCGGTTAGCGATATGACAGTGCATCAGGCCTATCGGATTGGGCGTGCTGTCTATGGCACACAGTTTCATTTTGAAGCGAATAGTGAACTCGTCGTTGAATGGAGTGAATCGCTGGGCGATTCAATAACTGCCTTCGCGCCCGAGTGGCCGGCGCAATTGCCTGCAAATTTACAGCGCTCCGGCATTGCTGCGGATAAAGCCGGCGCTGCTCTGGCAAAGGCTTGGATCGATTTGATCTAAACCGCGACCGCTTTAGCTTTAGCTTTTACGTCTGTTTTAACGACGGGTTTCCGCTTTTGTGAGACATACGTGATCAATGCGTTGCGACTTTGCCACAGCGGCCATTCATTTGGACTTTTCCATTGGAAAGAGACAATTGTAGTTCCGGTGTTCAGTTGCGGGTAACTTTTTTCAGGTGTAACTGGTGCCTCGTTCCGGGTGGCAAATGGTCGGTCAAGGTGCAAGCTTTGGCCCTGTCGAAACTCGGTTTCCAGATCCCCCGGTAACCCTCGAAAGAGTTTTCGATCATGACCGCTAAGCATGCCGCCCTTCTGACCGTTCTGATGGTTTCTGCGATCGTGTTCATGGCAGTTGGCATTTTTACCGTCGATGCCGGTAATAGCATGACCTCCACGGACGGTTACGGCATTTCCAGCGCTCGCTAGAGCGCGTTTCGATCTGATTGGATTAGCGCGGCGCTCTAATCATTACCCGTTGTTTCCAGAAAACGCTTTTCCACGCCGTCAATGACGATGGCCGAAAGCTTTCCATTTTTCCAGGCATAGGTATCGAGATTGACCCGGTTGGGCTGAACGTCGATAGCGTTCTGCGGCGTGTGCCCGTGGATGATGACTTTTTCCAGTGGATCGGTCCACTTCAGAAACGCCGTTCTGATCCACATCAGATCGTCTCGGTCCTGAGCATCGAGCGAAACCACCGGGTTCACACCCGCATGACAGAAAAAGAAATCACCAAAACTCACCGATGATGGCATTGAGCGGATATAGTCGATATGGGCTTGGGGAACTTTGTCCCTAAGCTGCATATAGCCTGCCGCAGCCGACGCAGAGTCCGTGTAGTCGACGTCCACGCCGTAGGATCGAGCGGTGTCGCTGCCGCCATGAAGCGCAAAAATCCCGTTCGTGTCGCCAGTTGCAAGATAATGCAGGAAACCATCATCATGATTTCCGATCAGAGAGAGAATGCGCGGATCATGCGTTGAAGCATGGATGAGAAAATCCAGCACGCCTTTGGAGTCTGGCCCCCTGTCGATGTAGTCGCCCAGATGAACGATGCGCCAGTCATGGGTTGGACGGTGGTCGAGATCGGCGCGGATAAGGCCATGCATGTCCTGCAAAAGATCAAGCCGACCATGTATGTCGCCGATTGCATAAAGCCGGACACCCTCCGGCCCTTTTGCATCTTGGAGTGTCACGCCGCTCATAAATCGCTGCTTTCTTTCGCGTCTTTTCCAGCCCGCTGACGATAGCGCAATCGCGACACGCGCTCACGCTCGTCATTGAGTTCGCGATCATTGGTTGCCTGTTCGACGAAGCGGATATGTTTTTGAACCGCATCGCGCGCGGCTTTCGGGTTGCTTGCGATCACGGCGTCGTAAATGGCGCGATGCTGTGACAGCAGCATGTCGGCCACGCCAGGATAGCTGTAAATCAGACCGCGATTGTAAAAAACGCCATCTTTCAGAAGCTGATAGCAAGAGCGCAATGTGTGAAGAAGCACGATATTGTGCGCCGCTTCGCCGATTGCATTGTGAAACTCGACATCAAGCTGCGCGCTCTGTTCGAGATCTTTTGCAGTGTTTGCGGCTTCCATTGCGCTCAGAATTTCGGTGAGAAGGGCCTTGTCCGCCGATGTTGCGCGCAGGGCTGCATATTCGGCTGCAATGCTTTCGATCTCGCGGCGATATTCGAGATAGTCGGTTGTCGCTTTACGGTGCTCAGCGAAAAGTTTCGCAACGGGGGCGCTGAACACCACCCCGATAACGTCGGCCACAAATGTGCCGCCACCGTGCCGTGATGTCAGAAGCCCCGCATTTTCAAGGCGCTTGAGCGCATCGCGCAGAATAGGGCGCGAAATGTCGAGCTGGCGCGCAAGCTCACGCTCGCCCGGAAGCCGGTCGCCACCGCGAAGTACGCCTTCAAGAATCAAGCTTTCGATTTGATGCACAACATCATCTGCCGTGCGGCTTGCCTGAATGCGGGAAAAAACTGTCTCGGCCATGCCATTTTCTGCTTCTGTCATGGCTACAAATTATCCTTAAGCCATCGAGCGGGCAACGGGTTATAGAATTTATAAAAAAAGCCCCGGAAATGATGCCTCCGGGGTCTTTAAACGGTTGGATTGTTATCAGGTCTTCTTGCGCTTACGGCCAGAGACAAAAACAACAAGACCGGCAACGAGGCCATACATTGCCCATTTGAATGGCAGCACGTCGGCCGTTTCGCTGCGGATTGGAAGAACGGTTACGGTACCCGGACGGCTTTCGAAACCGGCTTTACCTTCGGCCTTCGCCTGTTCGATCTGCTGGGGGGAGACGACCCATTCTGCGCCGCGGGACTTGTCGTAAAACATGAAGCCACAACCGACGATAACGGCCACGACGAGTGCAAGAATAAGGCGGGGAGCTGTCTTCATTTTCATTCCTTAATATTTTCAGGCGAATGGCATCAACTTTTTGGCCGATGCGGCTATAAGCCGACGGCGTTCATAAGCAATCACGCCTGTCCCGTCTATTATTTAGAGAGGCCTTGTGGAGAACTGCCGCTTTCCCAATAGGGAACGGGCCCATAAAGGTCAGCCAGATAATCGATGAAAAGTCTCACTTTTGCCGGCAGGAATTGCTTGGAGGGGTACACAGCATGAACAGCGACATTGCGCGATGCGGCATATTCCGGCAGCACTTGCACCAGCTTACCCATGGCAAGGTCGGGACCGATGTCCCATGTTGAACGCTGTGCGATGCCAAGGCCAGCAAGCACGGCCTCGCGCACCAATTCGCTCGAATTGGTTTGTAACGGGCCTTGCGGGCGAATGGTGATCGGTCCTTTTGGTCCTTCCAGCCGCCACGGATCATTATTATGCGGAGCGAGGCAGATATGCGCGTGTAGATCTTCAATTTTTTCGGGCATGCCACGTTCGGCAATATAGTGCGGCGAAGCCACCAATATACGCCGCACGGGTGCCAGACGACGCGCAACGAGGGTCGAATCTGACAATTCGCCAATACGAATCGCAAGATCATAGCCATCGCCGACAATATCCGCCATTTCATCAGAGAGCTGCATATTGACGGTGAGGTCTGCATTGGCACGCATGAACGGCACCAGATAGGGGGCAATATGCATGCGTCCGAATGTGGTGGGGGCCGAGATTTTCAAGGTGCCGCGCGCATTGGCCGAGCGCCGCGCCACAAAAGCTTCCGCTTCTTCAATGTTGGACAGAATGGCCAGCACACGCTCATGATAACCGTGCCCTGCTTCAGTCAATGCAATCTGGCGGGTCGTTCTTTGTAAAAGGCGCGTGCCAAGGCGCTCTTCAAGACGGCCCAGCCGTTTGGAAACAACCGCTGGTGACAGCCCGAGATCGCGTGCGGCTGCCGACATGCTTCCGGTTGCGACAACGCGTGCGAAAATCTCCATATCGGCCAGACTGCTCATCATGATAGTTTCCAATTCCTCCCGGCAGATATTCTTGTGACTCATCTAGCCGAGGCGCGTGAGAGATCGCAAGGCGATTATGCCGCAGCGTAAAAACTGTTTCGCTATTTTCTGATTGGTAAAATATTATTACCACTTCATCAAGGCATAGTATAAAAAGACTGGGGAGGCGGAGTATCACATGAGCGGATTGATTATGCCAAAGCCGAGCGCTGCAGTTCTTGGCCGGCGGGAGCAGATTGTTGCCGATCTCCGGAGAATCGTGCCGGGCGAGGGTGTTGTCGATGCAACGAATGCTATGCGGGTGTTTGAGACCGATGGTCTGACCGCGCATCGTACCTTGCCGCTTGTGGTGGTTCTGCCTGAGGCGGTCGAACAGGTATCGCAGATTCTGCGCTATTGCTATGAGAATGAAATTCGCGTCGTGCCGCGCGGTGCTGGCACATCGCTGTCGGGTGGTTCGATGCCGCTGGCCGATGCGGTTCTTCTGGTCATGTCGCGTTTTAACCGTATTCTGGAAATCGATTATCCCAATCGTGTGGCCGTGGTGCAGCCGGGCGTGACCAATCTTGGTATTACAAAGGCCGTTGAACATGAGGGGTATTATTATGCGCCTGATCCGTCGTCGCAGATTGCCTGTTCTATCGGCGGCAATGTCGCGGAAAATGCGGGTGGTGTGCATTGCCTGAAATATGGGCTTACGGCCAATAATCTGCTCGGCATTGAAATGGTGCTGATCACAGGCGAAGTTTTGCGACTTGGCGGCAAGCACCTCGATAGTGAGGGCTATGATCTACTGGGCCTTATGACGGGGTCGGAAGGCCTGCTGGGTGTTGTAACGGAAATCAGCGTTCGCATTCTGAAAAAGCCCGAAACGGCACGGGCCGTGATGATTGGCTTTCCCTCAAGCGAGCAGGCGGGTCAATGTGTGGCCGATATTATTGGCGCTGGCATCATCCCCGGCGGCATGGAAATGATGGATCGTCCTGCCATTCAGGCTGCGGAAGATTTTGTCCGTGTTGGCTATCCGCTGGATGTTGAGGCGTTGCTGATTGTCGAACTGGATGGTCCACCAGTCGAGGTTAATCATCTGATTGGCGCAGTCGAAAGCATTGCACTTAAAAATGGTTCGACCACGTGCACGCTTTCGCAATCAGAGGAGCAACGGCTGGCTTTCTGGGCCGGGCGCAAGGCAGCGTTCCCGGCGGTCGGGCGCATCTCGCCGGATTATCTGTGCATGGATGGGACGATCCCGCGCAAGGAATTGCCGCGTGTGCTGTCCGGTATGCGCGATCTGTCGGAAAAATATGGGCTTCGGGTCGCCAATGTTTTTCATGCGGGGGACGGTAATCTGCATCCGCTGATCCTTTATGATGCCAATGTTCCCGGTGAATTGCAGGCTGCTGAAGATTTTGGTGCGGATATTTTGCGGCTTTGCGTGAAGGTTGGTGGAGTGTTGACCGGCGAGCATGGTGTGGGCATTGAAAAGCGAGACCTGATGCCGGTTATGTTCAATGAGATTGATCTTGATCAGCAGATGCGGGTCAAATGTGCGTTTGATGCTAAGCACTTGCTCAATCCGGGCAAGGTCTTCCCGCAATTGCGCCGTTGCGCTGAACTTGGCCGTATGCATGTGCATCGCGGCGAGCTGGCTTTCCCTGATGTTCCCCGTTTCTGAACTGTGGTTTTGATGATGAATGACATGAATATACTCAAACCACAGGATGAAAAAGGTGTCGTTGAAGCCGTGCAATGGGCTTTGACAGGGGCCAGTTCGCTTGAAATTATTGGTCGTGGCAGCAAGCGCGCTATCGGTCGGCCAATGGCAACAGCTGCGGTGCTGGATGTTTCCGGGTTAACCGGTGTCACGCTTTATGAACCCAACGAACTGGTGCTTAGCGCCAAAGCCGGAACGTCCATAGCCGAGATTGAGACGCTTTTGGCCGATAACAAGCAGTGCTTTCACTTTGAGCCGATGGATTATGGCCCCCTGCTTGGTGGCCAAGCGGGGCAGGGCACCATTGGCGGTGTGTTGGCCGCAAATCTGTCGGGGCCACGTCGGTTGAAGGCGGGAGCCGCACGCGATCATATCTTGGGCGTGCGGGTTGTTTCAGGGCGCGGAGAGTTGTTTAAATCCGGCGGACGCGTGGTCAAGAATGTCACCGGTTATGATTTGTCAAAGGGCATGGCCAATTCGTGGGGAACGCTCGGCGTTGCGACCGAAGTCACCTTCAAAGTGCTGCCAGCGCCTGAAACTGTGGCAACGCTTGCCGTGCGCGGGCTGGATGATGAAGCTGCAACCCGTGTGATGGCTCTGGCAATGGGATCACGCGAGGAGGTGGCATCTGCGGCCCATTTGCCGCCCACTGTCGCCAATCGGTTTCTTGATGGCAAGCTCGGCTGGGAAGCTGCAACAATCTTGCGCCTTGAAGGCTTTGCACCATCGGTAAAACACCGTTGCAGCCAATTGCAGGCATTGCTGGGGCGTGGCATTACCATCGATTTGCTGGATGATAGTCCGTCGCGTCAGCTTTGGCGCGAGGTACGCGATGTGTTGCCTTTTGTGAAAGATGGCGATCAACGCGCAGTCTGGCGTGTGTCGATGGCACCGATGCAAGGCTGGAAAATGGTGGATGCGTTCCGCCGTTATGCGGGTGCGGATGCTTATTATGACTGGCAGGGTGGGCTGATCTGGTTGCGGATGGAAGCGGAAGCGGAGGCTCAGATTTTGCGGGCGCTGATTGCCAGACATGGCGGAGGGCATGCAACGCTGGTACGTGCGCCGGAACGTCTGCGAACCAATATCGATGTATTCGAGCCGCAACCTGCTGCACTTGCAGCACTTTCACAGCGGCTGAAACATCAGTTTGACCCGGAGAATATTCTTAATCCGGGACGTATTTACCCAGAGCAGGCGGGAGTGTGAACCATGCAGACCCAATTCACGCCAGAGCAATTGCTTGATCCCGGTGTCAATGAGGCAGAAAAAATCCTGCGTAAATGCGTCCATTGCGGGTTCTGTACAGCGACGTGTCCGACTTATGTGACGTTAGGCAATGAACTCGATAGTCCGCGCGGACGCATCTATCTGATCAAGGATATGCTGGAGAATAATCGTCCGGCTGACGAAGAAGTCGTGCGCCATGTTGACCGCTGCCTTTCCTGCTTGTCCTGCATGACAACCTGTCCCTCAGGCGTCAATTATATGCATCTGATTGATCACGCGCGTGCGCATATCGAAAAGACCTATCAGCGGCCATTTATGAATCGCTTTCTGCGTGGCATTCTTGCGCAGATTTTGCCTTATCCGGCGCGTTTTCGTGCGGCTTTGCTGCTTGCAAGGCTGGGGCGTCCCTTTGCCTCGCTGTTTGGCAAAAGCGATACGTTAAAGCCCATCGCTGCCATGCTGGAACTCGCCCCCAGAAGTTTGCCTGCAAAGCGCAAAATTGAAACGATGAGTGCTGCAAAGGGGGAAAAGCGGGGCCGGGTTGCAATCCTCAATGGCTGCGCGCAGCCAGTCCTCAACCCCGGCATTCATGCGGCGACCCTGCGTTTGCTTAACCGGCTTGGTATTGAAGTCATCACACCAAAAGGTGAAGGATGCTGTGGTTCGCTTGTGCATCATATGGGACGTGAGGAACAGGCCCTTAATCAGGCACGGCACAATGTCGATGTCTGGACGCGTGAAATTGATGCCGGTGGCCTTGATGCCATCATTGTCACCACATCAGGTTGCGGCACAACCATCAAGGATTATGGCTATATGCTGCGGCTTGATCCTGCCTACAAGGACAGGGCGGCAAAGGTTTCTGCACTGGCAAAAGACGTAACCGAATATCTGGCTTCAATCGAAATGCCAGTACCGTCAAAACTTGCGAATTTGAACGTTGCCTATCATTCGGCCTGCTCAATGCAGCACGGTCAAAAGGTGGTGCGTCAGCCAAAAGATCTGCTGTTAAAGGCAGGGTTCACCGTGCGCGAGCCTTTGGAGGGACATCTTTGCTGTGGTTCGGCAGGCACTTACAATATCATGCAGCCGGAAATTGCGACAAAGCTTCGCGACCGCAAGGTCAAAAATATCGAGGCCACTGGTGCCGATTTGATTGCCACAGGAAATATTGGCTGCATGACGCAGATCGCCACCGGCAGCCAGTTGCCGATTGTGCATACAATAGAGTTGCTTGATTGGGCCTATGGTGGACCAAAGCCCGCCGCACTTTCAGGTGCTGGATTTCACTGAGCTGATATAATGCAGCGGGAAGCCTTTAAACCCCTTGGTTTCTTTCAGAACGAAGGTCGTCTGCATTTCCTTGATGCGGGGCAGGCGGCGTAGCGTTGACATGGCAAAATCGGCATAGGTGTCGAGATCATGGGACACAACCTGTAGCAGAAAATCGGCGTCGCCGGCGATACTGTAACAGGCGATAACTTCATTAATCCCCATCAGCTCAGCAGCAAACTGTTCAGCTTCCGCTTCGCTGTGGCTGTCTATCTTGATGCGTACAAAAGCCATCACGCCAAGGCCGATGGACTTGCGGTCAAGCGTTGCACGATAACCAGCAATCACACCATCCTCTTCCAGCTTGCGCACTTTTCGCCAGCTCGGAGAGGTGGACATGCCAATCTTATCGGCCAGAGCCTGATTGGTCAGGCGTCCATCCTCCTGCAATGCATCCAGAATCCTGACATCGGAAGGGTCGAGCACGGCCATAATAATCTACCTGAATTTTACGTTTTTCTGACAGCATCTACCATATTCTTTAATTCATGAGCATAGATAGACAGGATTGCCCTGTGGATGCGGTGTATTTCTCGTTGAGAAATATCTGCCACAGGGGGTTCTCATGCAAGAAGATTTACGCATCGCAATCATTATCAACCCGGAACTGCCATTGGGCTTGCTGGCCAATACGGTTGGCGCTGTCTCTATTGGTCTTGGTGCCAGGTTACCGTTTATCGCAGCCCGGCAACTGATTGATAAGACAGGCATCGTTATTGATATCAGTTCAGATCGGCCTGTTCCGATTCTTCAGGCTGATACAGACACAATTCGAGCCATTTTGTTGAAGGCGGCAACTAATGAACAACGGCAGGCTGTGGTTGCTTTTCCAGCCTTTGCCCGTCCGCTGCATATCTATGCTGAATATGAAGCGGCTTTGCCGCAAAAGGAGCTTGCGACAGAAATCATTGACGGCCTGGGGCTTGCAGGTCCGGCAAAGTGGGTGCGCTCACTTACCGGCAGTCTGAAGCTTCTGCGCTAAGAAAAAGCCGGGCTTGCTGCCCGGCTTTCAATGTCGCGATTAACCCGCTGAAAACGTATTCGGGTTTGGTCCGATACGGCCATCTGTTTTATCCAGCTTGGTGATGGCATCATGGTCTGTACCGTTGAGGCTAAAATCGAAAATATCGAAATTTTCCTTGATCCGCGCAGGTGTTACCGACTTCGGAATAACGATGTTGCCGGTCTCAATATGCCAGCGCAGGATGATCTGCGCTACGGATTTACCGTGTGCTTTAGCGATTGCTGTGAGGACAGGGTTTTCCAGGATCTTGCCCTGTCCAAGCGGGCTCCAGGCTTCCGTTGCAATGTCGTGCTTGCTGTGGAACAGACGCAACTCGTCCTGCTGAAACTGCGGATGCAGCTCAATCTGGTTGAGAACTGGCGTGACATCGCTTTCCTTGAGAATGCGCTCAAGATCGGCCGTGCGAAAGTTCGAAACACCAATGGATTTTACACGGCCTTCTTCCTTCAACTTGATGAAAGCGCGCCATGTTTCCATGAACAAATCCTTCGCCGGGATCGGCCAATGGATAAGATACAGATCAACATAATCGGTGCCAAGCTTTTTCAAGCTGGTATCAAAAGCCTTGAGCGTCGATTCATAACCCTGATCGCTGTTCCAGAGTTTGGTTGTCAGATAAATGTCGCCGCGTGCGATACCCGACTCTCTGATTGCTTTGCCGGTGCCTTCTTCATTGCCGTAGATTGCAGCGGTGTCGATATGGCGATAGCCGACTTTCAACGCTTCACTCACAGCGGCAATGGCTTCATCATTGCCAACTTGCCAGACACCGTAACCCAGCTGTGGAATGTGATTGCCGTCGTTGAGCTTTATCGCCGTTACGGTCATGTTATGGTCCTTCCCTCTTACGTACATACATTTTGATTTCGCTGTTTTCAGCATATGGGTGTTCGTTTGAAAAGTGAAAGCCATTTCCGACGGGTTTCTTGGCGATCAGCGCGGTTTCCTTACTAAAGATGCCAAAGGTTTCAACTAAATGACAAAGAAGGCCGCTGTTATAAGGATAACAGCGGCCTGATTGCGGCGTTTTAAACGAAAATTGATCAGCGTACGACCACGCGGGTTCCCACCGGAACACGTCCGTAAAGGTCGCTCACATCTTCGTTACGCATACGGAAACAGCCTGATGACATGGCTTTTCCAATGGTCCATGGCTGGTTTGTGCCGTGAATACGGTAGAGTGTAGAACCCAGATACAGTGCGCGTGCACCAAGCGGATTGTTGATGCCACCCTTCATCTGTGCGGGCAGAATGCGTCCCTTTTTGCGCTCACGGGCGATCATTTCCTTTGGCGGTGTCCAGGTTGGCCATTCGGCTTTACGGCTTACACGTTGCGTGCCTTTCCAGCCAAAGCCCTGCTTTCCCACACCAATGCCATAGCGCCGCGCCTGACCGTTGCTCTGCACCAGATAAAGAAAGCGCTTACCGGTATCGATCACAATGGTTCCCGGCTTTTCGCCGCCGGAATAAGAGACGGTTTGTGGAAGATACATCGGGTCAAGCTGTGACTTCTTACGCACAACCTTTACCGGATTGGCCGCCGGGCGCTGCTGGCTCGCGTTCTGATAATGTGCCTTTGGCGGCTGCTTTTGCCGGATTATTGTGCGCTTTTGCGGCTGTGCAACAACAGGCTGCGTCATGACGCGGACATCTGGTCCGTTGAGCTGGGCGACCCAGCGCTGCGATGTTTCATTGTCAACGCGAACCGGTGGTTGCGTGCTGTAACGATCACTGGCAAAAGCCATGCCGGTGGTTACGATTGAAACGGCAATAGCCGCAAATGATCCTATCAAAAGCAGATGACGTGGTTTCATGAGCCAAATCCGTCTGTTTTGCGTCCTGCATTCTCGCCGACGCGGTTGCCCGTCGCGCTCCTGACATTTGCTGTCAGGAGAACAGCCCCGAATTTCATGGGCTCATTGTGCCGTGCAAAGGAATCATAAAAGTAAATTTTGCCGCTTTTGGAGCGGGCGTTTTCTTGAAATTAAAGTCGTGGTTAGCGCGAAGTTGCGCGACATGGTAAAGAATTGATGAAGGTTGAGGGGGCAGAAATGGGTGATAGCGTGCAGCAAAAGACCGGGTTGATCGTCAATGCGGATGGCAAGATGCGCTGTTTCTGGCCCGGTGAGCTGCCCGATTATATCGCTTATCACGATCACGAATGGGGCGTGCCGGTCACGGATGACAAGCGCCTGTTTGAGAAAATCTGCCTTGAGGGATTTCAATCCGGCCTGTCATGGCTGACGATTTTGCGCAAGCGGGAGAGTTTCCGTGCGGCCTTCGATGGCTTTGATTTTTATCGTGTTGCTCTTTATGGCGATGCCGAGATTGAGCGATTGGTGAATGATAAGGGCATAGTGCGCCATCGCGGTAAAATTGTTTCGACAATCAACAACGCAAAGCGAGCAATCGAGCTTGTTAAAGAAAAGGGGTCGCTTGCGGCTTATTTCTGGTCGTTTGAACCGGGTGTTGCGGACCGTCCGCTGGTGGTGGATTATCCGACCTTGACTGCCAATCCCACCACAGCCGTTTCAACCCGTATTTCAAAAGACCTCAAGAAGCGGGGCTGGTCTTTTGTCGGGCCAACAACCGTTTATGCTTTCATGCAAGCCATGGGGCTGGTCAATGATCACATTGAGGGCTGCCATTGCCGCCAGAATATTGAAAGACTCCGGCAGGAATTGAAACGGCCTCAATAACAAGAGGGGCTGATTGCACCGGGTTCGGTTTTCTGGCAGAACGACATCACAGGAGATAAAAATGGATCTGACATCACTTGTGGCTTTCGCTGGTATTCTGGTTGTTGCGGCGGGTACGCCGGGGCCAAATGTCGGCGCGCTTGTTGCGCGCGTTATCAGCCGCGGTCATAAGGGCGTGTTTCCATTCATGTTCGGTCTGTGGCTTGGTGATGCCATCTGGCTGTCGCTTGCTGTGTGGGGCTTGTCGGCGCTCGCAAACAGCTTTCACACCGTATTCCTTGTGCTTAAATATCTCGGGGTCGCTTATCTGATCTATCTGGCTTGGAAAATGTGGATTGCCCCTGTCGAGACAACAGCAGATGAAAACGCCATCCCGCAGGATGGTGAGGCGAAGAAGCTGTTCTTCAGTGCTTTGGCAGTCACGCTTGGCAATCCAAAAATCATGGTTTTCTATATTGCGATCCTGCCAACTGTCATCGATATTACCCATGTTTCCATGGTTGGATGGGCTGAATTGTTGTTTGTTATGTTTGCCGTGCTGGCCGCCGTTGATAGCGCATGGGTGGTGCTTGCGGCACAGGCGCGTCGGTTTTTGCGCAGCCCGCGCGCAATGCGAATTGCAAATCGCACAAGTGCCGGAATGATGGCCGGTGCAGCCGTTGCGATTGCCACACGGTAATCTGCGTTTTTAAACACTCTCCTGCACTTGCCGCACCCGTTTTGATGCGTTAGGAAACCGGCAATGAATTGTCGGTTTTTGCCGATACAACGTGAACAAAATCAATGAGCAGGCGGAAAAATGGCCGATAAAGCGGACAAGATGAAGGCGCGGTTGCCGCGCGGGTTTGTCGATCGGGTGCCGGATGATCTGCGCGCCACCGAAAAGATGATCGCAACCATCCGGGAGGTTTATGACCTTTATGGCTTTGAGCCGGTGGAAACGCCGCTCATTGAATATACCGACGCGCTTGGAAAGTTTCTGCCTGATCAGGATCGCCCGAATGAAGGCGTTTTCTCGTTTCAGGATGATGATGAGCAGTGGCTGTCGCTGCGTTATGATCTGACTGCACCGCTTGCACGCTTTGTGGCTGAAAACTATGAAAGCCTGCCAAAGCCTTATCGCAGCTATCGCAATGGCTGGGTTTTCCGCAATGAAAAGCCGGGGCCGGGTCGTTTCCGCCAGTTTATGCAGTTTGATGCCGACACGGTTGGCGCGCCGAATGTTTCGGCTGATGCTGAAATGTGCATGATGATGGCCGATACGGTTGAGCGGCTTGGCATTTCGCGCGGCGATTATGTGATCCGCGTCAACAACCGCAAGGTTCTTGACGGCGTGCTCGAAGCCATTGGCCTTGAAGGTGATGCGAATGCGGGCAAGCGACTTAACGTGTTGCGCGCCATCGATAAGCTCGACAAATTCGGCCCTGACGGCGTGCGTCTTCTACTGGGCAAGGGGCGTCTCGACGAAAGCGGCGACTTCACCAAGGGGGCTGAACTGTCTGATGCGGCCGTGGAAAAGGTTTTGGCCTTTACCGCTGCGGGTGGCGCAACCGGTGCTGAAACGATTGCCAATCTGCAAGCCGTTGTTGCCGGTAATGCGAAGGGCGAAGAAGGCGTGAAAGAGCTGGCCGATATGGAAGCTCTGTTTGACGCTGGAGGCTATGAAGGGCGCGTGAAGATCGATCCATCGGTTGTACGTGGTCTTGAATATTATACCGGTCCGGTGTTCGAAGCTGAGCTTCTGTTTGATGTCACCAACGAAGATGGCCAGAAGGTTGTGTTCGGTTCGGTTGGCGGCGGCGGTCGTTATGATGGCCTGGTTTCGCGCTTCCGCGGCGAGCCAGTTCCGGCAACGGGCTTCTCCATCGGCGTTTCGCGCCTGATGACGGCGCTCAAAAACCTCGGCAAGCTGGATGTCACCAATGTGGTCGGCCCGGTCGTTGTGCTGGTGATGGACAAGGATGCGCAAAGCCTTGGCCGCTATCAGAAGATGGTTTCTGATCTGCGTCAGGCTGGCATCCGCGCTGAAATGTATGTCGGCGGCTCCGGCATGAAGGCGCAGATGAAATATGCAGACCGCCGCGATGCGCCATGCGTCATCATTCAGGGTTCGCAGGAACGTGAAGCGGGCGAAGTTCAGATCAAGGATCTGATTGAGGGCAAGCGTATTTCCGCCGAGATTGAGGACAACGCAACCTGGCGCGAAAGCCGCCCGGCGCAGGTCACGGTTAAGGAAGACGGCATCGTTGACGCCGTTCGCGAGATACTCGACGCGCAGGCACGTGATCGCGCACAGCAGGCAAAGTGATAGGGCAATGACTGGATCACGTACTTCACCGATTTTCACGACGCTTCGCGATCAACTTAACGCAAGCGAAGCGGAACTGGTTGATATTCCGCTGATCCAGCCTGCTGATCCGTTTCTGGATATGGCAGGTGAGGATCTGCGCCGTCGTATTTTTCTGACTGAAAACGAAAATGGCGACAGTCTTTGCCTGCGTCCTGAATTCACCATTCCGGTCTGCCGCAACCATATTGCACTCAATGCGGCAACACCGAAGCGTTATGCTTATCTCGGTGAAGTTTTTCGGCAGCGTCGCGATGGTGCAGCGGAGTTTCTTCAGGCCGGCATTGAAGATCTTGGTGCAACCGATGAGGCCCTATCGGATGCACGCTCAATTGCCGATGCGATAGCCTGCGTTAAATCAGCAGCGCGTGTGCAGCTTGAAATTGTTCTCGGTGATCAGGCCGTCTTTGCAGGTATGCTGAAAGCTCTGGGTCTTCCGCAGGGCTGGCGCAAAAAGCTGCTGCGTGCGTTTGGCGACGAACGGACGATGGAAGCAGCCTTCGCTGAATTGACAGGCGAACAGCGCACCGATCCACTGCCTGAACAGCTGGCCGGTTTGGTTGCTGAAGGTGACGAGGCAGGATTGGCGCGTGTGATTGAGGTAGAAATGCTCGAAGCCGGCATTTCACCCGGCTCAGGCCGCACGCCTGTGGAAATCGCCCGTCGCCTGATCGAAAAAGAAGATCTGGCTGCAACGCGGTTTCCAGCTTCGGCTCTGGATGTGTTGAAGCGGTTTCTTGCAATCCGTGTTTCGCTGGAAGCGGCAGGCATCACACTGCGCGCCTTTGCAGCCGATAATGCGCTTGATCTAAGTGCTGTGCTGCAAAAATTTGAAGCGCGTACCGATGCGATCATCGCTGCGGGCATTGCTGCCGAAGACATTGTTTATGACGCTTCGTTTGGCCGTCCGCTCGATTATTACACGGGCCTTGTCTATGAAATTCGCCGTGCCGGTAGCGATAAGGATATGGTTCTGGCGGGTGGCGGTCGCTATGATCGCCTGTTGACCATGCTTGGCGCATCCGAAAACATTCCGGGGGTTGGTTTTTCCATATGGCTTGACCGGTTAGAGATGCTGGCAGGAGAACAATCATGAGTGTAACGCTCGCATTGCCATCCAAGGGACGGTTGAAAGAGCAGACGCTCGCCGTTCTCCAACAGGCTGGATACAAGGTCATTCTGCCGGAAGATTCCCGCAATTATCGCGCACGCGTCGAAGGTGACAACAATCTCGATATTCTGTTCCTCTCCGCCTCTGAAATTGCGCGTGAACTGGGTTATGGAAGCGTCGATCTTGGCGTGACGGGCGAGGATCTCGTTCGGGAAACGCTGGCGCATGCCGATGAGCGCGTGGCCATTGAAGCAGAGCTTGGCTTTGGTCATGCCGATGTCGTGGTTGCCGTACCAGAGGTCTGGCGCGATGTGACCACCATGGCTGATCTTGATGATGTGGCGGCCGATTTCCGTCAGCGTCATGGCCGCCGCCTGCGCATTGCAACCAAATACTGGCGTCTGACGCAGCAGTTCTTTTCGCAGAAGCACGGTATTCAGGTTTATCGTATTGTTGAAAGTCTGGGTGCCACCGAAGGTGCGCCAGCCGCAGGCTCTGCCGATATGATTGTTGACATTACATCAACAGGTTCGACACTAACGGCAAACAAGCTCAAAGTGCTTGAGGATGGGGTCATCCTGCGCTCGCAGGCCTGTCTTGTTTCAGCGCGGCGGAGCGAAGAAAACCCGCATGTCGCGGATGTCGTTTCGCGTATCCGAAAGGGTCTGGCTGGATAAAAAGATAATATAGAATTTTAAAAGCCGGTCTGAAGTTCAGACCGGCTTTTTAGTTTTTAGTTTTTAGGCTTGCTGCCAATCAGGCCATAATAGGCGATATAGATGTAGCAGATAATTGGCATCAGGAATGCCAAATGAATCCCAACCGTATCGGCCAGTGCGCCCTGAATAAGCGGAATAATCGCACCGCCAACAATTGCCAGACACAGAATGCCGGACCCCTGGCTGGTGTGCTTGCCAAGACCATGCAGTGCAAGACTGAAAATCGTCGGGAACATGATCGAGTTGAAGAGGCCAATCGCCAGAACCGACCACATGGCAACATGGCCAGTCGTTGCGACTGTGATGAGCAGTAGAACAATCGCCATGGCCGCATTGAAAGCCAGCGCCTTGCCATCATCGACATAACGCATTGCTGCCGCACCGATGAAACGGCCAATCATGGCACCGCCCCAGAAATAGGAAACGTAGTGCGCAGCTTCGGCTTCTGCGAGACCAGCCACATTCGGATCATTGAGGAAGTTCACAAGGAAACTGCCAACACTGACTTCAGCGCCAACATACACAAACAGACCGATAGAGCCCAATACCAGATGGCGATACTGCCATGCTGAACCATCTTCCTTTGTGAGGACCGCTGTTTCTTCTTCCTGAACATCAGGCAGTTTCAGGATTGCAAAAACGATTGCAAGGACAGCGAAGGCCAATGCGAGCAAAAGGTAAGGAAACTGAACAGCATCTGCCTGCGCAGAGCTTGCAGCATCGCTCGTCGCTGCGGATAGGATCAGGAGTGCGCCAAAGGATGGCGCGACAGTTGTGCCAAGCGAGTTAAAAGCCTGTGTCAGCGTAAGGCGGCTGGCTGCTGTTTCAGGTTTTCCGAGGATCGTGACATATGGATTGGCTGCCACTTGAAGGATAGTGACGCCCGATGCCAGCACAAACAGCGCTCCGAGAAACAGAGCATAAACCTGGTAGGATGCTGCCGGAATGAACAGCGCACAACCGACGGCGGCGACAACAAGCCCGGTGACGATGCCCCATTTATAGGAAATGCGTTTCACCAGCGCGCCAGCAGGCAGCGAGACGATGAAATAAGCGCCAAAAAAGCAAAACTGAATCAGCATCGACTGGAAGTAGTTAAGCTGGAAGACGCTTTTGAGATGCGGGATCAGAATGTCATTGAGACAAGTGATGAAGCCCCACATGAAGAAAAGCATCGTGAGGCTGGCAAGTGCGAAGCTGTAATTATTGCCCGAATGGGCACCAGCGCGCGGCTGATTGTTCGTTGTGGGGGAAACGGCCATTTTTTCTCTACAAGCTAAGTTATGAGACATGCCTTGGGAGGGCGATATGTCTTTCCAAAATCAAAATACGAGGTTGCAATATCTTACAAGACTGTCCCATGCAATCAGCGTGGATTTTAAGTAACAGTTCTGTGTCTTGATGCAGAAAATGCTAAAAAGCCGCGCTGTGAGGCACGGCTTTTTACATCAGGGTGTTGATGGCTGATCAGCTGCGCTTGGCATCGATCGAAATCGAACCGGCACCGTGCAGTGCGAGAAGGATCAGGCCGCCAGCAATGGCGAGGTTCTTCTGTGCCATCAGAGCGTTCATGCCTTCAGCGAAGTTCATGTGCGCTACAAGCGTTGCGCCAATGGTGAACAGAGCCACGATTGCAGCAGCAATGCGGGTCTGAAAGCCAACGAGAATGGCGAGGCCGCCGAGGAACTCAACCAGACCAACCACAACGGCAGTCACCGTTGGAACCGGAAGGCCGAGACCTGCAAAATAACCGGCTGTTCCGGAAATTGCAGTCAGCTTGCTAAAGCCAGCAAGGATGAACAGGATCGAAAGAAAGACGCGTGCGATGAGCGTGGCCAAGCCATTGCTCTGGGGAGTGATTGAGGACATAGGGGATCTCCATTTAAGCTAGGCAATCAATAACCACAACGGACTGTCAAGGAAAGATAGATATTCCTCGACAGTTTGTTCGCTTTTCGTAGACAGTTATTCCGGCGCAATCATGCGTTCTGCACGAACCAGCTTTTGATAATCTTCTTCGGATACATGGCCGCTTTTCAATGCTTCTTCGCGCAGGGTAGTGCCATTCTTATGTGCGGTTTTCGCAATTTTTGCCGCATTGTCATAGCCAATCGCCGGTGCAAGTGCCGTCACCAGCATCAGGGAGCGTTCCAGCAGGTCTTTGATGCGATCTTTATTGGCTTGAATACCGTCCACACAATGGTCGGCAAAGGAGACCATGGCATCGCTTAAGATACGGATCGACTGCAAGACGTTATAAGCAATGACCGGCTTGAAGACGTTAAGTTCAAAATGTCCCTGGCTGGCAGCAACAGTTACAGTGGTCTGATTGCCGAAGACTTGTGTTGCGACCATGGTTAGCGCTTCTGCCTGTGTCGGATTGACCTTGCCGGGCATGATTGATGAGCCGGGCTCATTTTCTGGCAACGACAGCTCGCCGAGACCAGAGCGCGGACCAGAGCCGAGGAAGCGGATGTCATTTGCAATCTTGAAAAGATCTGCGGCCAATGCGTTCAAGCTGCCGTGGAAATTTGCAAGAGCACCGTGGCTTGCAAGCGCCTCAAATTTGTTCGGCGCCGTTTTGAAGCTCAGGCCGGTAATTTCGCTCACTGCATCGGCAAAGCCCGTGTCGAAACCCTTCGGTGCATTCAGGCCCGTACCGACGGCGGTTCCCCCCTGTGCCAGCAGGAAGACATCGGCAAGCGACTGTTCAATGCGATGGCGGGCATATTCAAGAGCGGCACGATAGCCCGAAAACTCCTGCCCCAATGTGACGGGGGTAGCGTCCTGCGTGTGCGTGCGACCGATCTTGATGATGTCTTTGAAGGCTTCTTCCTTGGCTTTGAGAGCCTTGGTGAGATGTTCGAGTGACGGGTAAAGCCGATTTACGGCTTCAACAGCGGTCGCGATATGGATAGCGGTCGGGAAACTGTCGTTTGACGACTGGCTCATATTAACATGATCGTTGGGATGAACAGGCTTTTTCGAGCCAAGTTCACCGCCCAGCATTTCGATCGCGCGGTTTGAGATGACTTCATTGGCATTCATGTTGGACTGCGTGCCAGACCCCGTTTGCCAGACGACGAGCGGGAAATGATCATCAAGCTTACCTTCAATCACTTCAGATGCTGCAACTGCGATGACCTGTCCCAGAACCGGATCAAGTTTGCCAAGCGCGATATTGGTTTCAGCTGCCGCACGCTTGACCACACCCAGTGCATGAACCAACTGCAGGGGCATACGTTCTCCGCCGATCTTGAAGTTTTGTAGGGAGCGTTGCGTTTGCGCACCCCAATAACGGTCCGCGGCAACATCAATCGGTCCGAACGTATCTGTTTCGGTGCGCGTGGCAGTCATTTTCAGTCTCCGGCTTGTTTCAGGCGGCAAAATGCCCGCCTGTAGAATCGAGAATAACAGCATTGCGAGATTATTGGCTACGGAATGCTTTTATGGCAAAGCCCTAGCTCTCAATCATTTGATAAAATATGAATAAAAAAGTCAAATTTTATCAAATGAAATTCTTGCACGGATTTTAGTTATTCTCGTTGTCATCATCGCTGTCGTCGGTTTCCGAAATCCACGCGGTCGGCTCAATCTTTTGCTGGGTTTTGCTGTCTGTGAAGATCCACCATCCGGTGTCGGTCTCGTCCCAGTCGCCGCCGCTCGCTTTCAGCCTATCGAGCGAACGGTATTGGCCTACGGATTCATTGCGTTGATCGCCATCATCAATCCAGACCACAGTGACTTTGCGGCCATCTTTTGGCGCGGTGCCTATCGGCAGTTCCTTGCGCATGCACATCTCCTTTTTATGCATAAGGATAGCGCGCTAATATCGAAGGGCAAGTTAATGCTGGATGTGTGTGGGGAGCGAACTTAAGTGGAAAGGCAGGCTTGCGCCTGCCTTTCCTGTTGCCTGAGACAGGACTTCCAAAGTGCGGGGGCAAACAGGAAGTCCATCTCGGATCCGAAGGGATTGATCATGAAAACCGGGGAATGTAAATCAGAAAATACTAAAATAACTATCGCTTTGGGATTAAAGCTTGGGATAGTTAATTTTTCTATAAATCACAAAGTTTTACATGATGTGGCAAAGTCGCATTAATATTACTTTTCTTCTAATTTCGACGTCTTCGTGCTCGTCAAATTTTATGCGTGAAGCACAATCGCCGCTTTAAATACGCATAAAAAACCTCCGGTCGAAACCGGAGGCTTTCTATTTTTGATCTGTTGCCCACGCCACTCTGCGGCGCAGGCTTTAAACCAAGGGCGTGCTTTATGGATTTCCTAGAAACCCATGCCGCTCCCCGCACCGCTTTGCGGTGCAGGCTTTTCTACTCATGGGCGTGCTTTATGGATTTCTTAGAAATCCATGCCGCCCATGCCGCCCATACCGCCAGGCATGCCAGCAGGAGCTGCATCCTTCTTAGGCAGTTCAGCAATCATGGCTTCGGTGGTGATCAGGAGGCCAGCAACCGATGCTGCGTTTTGCAGAGCGGTGCGAACAACCTTAACCGGATCAACAACGCCAGCCTTGATCAGGTCACCGAATTCACCATTGGCAGTGTTGTAGCCATAGGTGTCGGAGCCGTTTTCAAGAATCTTGCCAACGATCACGGAAGCTTCTTCACCAGCATTGGTCGTGATCTGACGAGCAGGAGCCTGCAGAGCGCGACGAACTATGTTGATACCAGCTTCCTGGTCAGGGTTTGCACCCTTGGCAGAAATCTGAGTCGAAGCGCGGAGCAGAGCAGTACCACCACCAGCAACGATACCTTCTTCAACCGCAGCGCGGGTTGCATTCAGGGCGTCGTCAACGCGGTCCTTCTTTTCCTTAACTTCGATTTCAGTTGCACCGCCAACACGGATAACTGCAACGCCGCCAGCAAGCTTAGCAAGACGTTCCTGAAGCTTTTCACGGTCGTAGTCAGAAGTGGTTTCTTCAACCTGCTGCTTGATCTGCGAAACGCGCGCGTCGATTTCAGCCTTCTGGCCTGCACCGTCGACGATCGTGGTGTTTTCCTTCGAGATCGAAACTTTCTTCGCACGGCCGAGCATGTCGAGCGTAACGGTTTCGAGCTTGATGCCGAGGTCTTCGGAGATAACCTGACCGCCGGTGAGGATCGCGATGTCTTCGAGCATTGCCTTGCGGCGATCGCCGAAGCCAGGAGCCTTAACAGCAGCAATCTTCAGGCCGCCACGCAGCTTGTTGACAACGAGCGTTGCAAGAGCTTCGCCTTCAACGTCTTCAGCGATGATGACGAGTGGCTTCGAGGTCTGAACAACAGCTTCGAGAACTGGCAGAAGAGCCTGCAGGTTCGAGAGCTTCTTTTCGTGCAGAAGGATATATGCGTCTTCGAGGTCAGCAACCATCTTATCTGGGTTGGTGACGAAGTATGGCGACAGGTAGCCGCGGTCGAACTGCATGCCTTCAACGACTTCGAGTTCGGTTTCAGCGGTCTTGGCCTCTTCAACCGTGATCACGCCTTCGTTGCCGACTTTCTGCATCGCTTCAGCGATCATCTTGCCGATTTCGGCTTCGCCGTTTGCGGAGATCGTGCCAACCTGAGCAACTTCTTCCGAAGTGTTGATCTTCTTGGCCTTGCCGAGAAGGTTTGCAACAACTTCAGTGACTGCGAGGTCGATGCCGCGCTTCAGGTCCATTGGGTTCATGCCGGCAGCAACAGCTTTTGCGCCTTCCTGAACGATAGCCTGACCGAGAACGGTCGCCGTGGTTGTACCGTCACCAGCAGTGTCGTTGGTCTTCGAAGCCACTTCGCGCAGCATCTGTGCGCCCATGTTTTCGAACTTGTCTTCGAGTTCGATTTCCTTGGCAACCGATACACCGTCCTTGGTGATGCGTGGAGCGCCGAAGGACTTGTCGATAACGACGTTACGACCCTTAGGGCCGAGCGTAACCTTAACAGCGTCAGCGAGGATATCGACGCCGCGCAGCATCTTTTCGCGCGCAGTGCGACCGAATTTTACGTCTTTTGCAGCCATTTTACTCTCCTGGGAATTGTCCCGGTCAGATTATGGTGAATTGATTTCTGGTAAGAACGAAACCGTTCTGGGCTGAATTAGCCAACGATATCGAGCCTGAGGCGTTAGCCAACAATACCGAGAATGTCGGATTCTTTCATGATCAGCAGGTCTTCGCCACCGATCTTGACTTCGGTGCCTGACCACTTGCCAAACAGAACCTTGTCGCCAGCCTTAACTTCGAGAGCGATCAGCTTGCCTGCTTCGTCACGAGCGCCAGCGCCAACAGCGACGATTTCGCCTTCCTGTGGCTTTTCTTTAGCGGTGTCCGGGATGATGATCCCGCCAGCGGTCTTAGCTTCCGATTCAACGCGACGAACGACGACGCGGTCATGAAGCGGGCGGAACTTGATATCAGCCATGGTATAACCCTTGGTGTTATAGACGTTGAACCCTGTTAACGGATCAGCTGATCCGCGCTTGTTAGCACTCTACTTGTGTGAGTGCTAACGTGCTACTGAGATAGAAGCGCCCCTATTGTTTGTCAAGGATCGTTGCCGTTTTTTGACAATGCAAAAAATAAATTTTTGCTTCTTACGCGCTGACAGCATGAACGCGATTTGTACGACAGGTGGGGACTATACAGGTGTTTGACAAGGTAGGTCGAAAAATAACGCCATTTATGGGGTTGTCTTCAACAAACGGCTCGGTTGGTTAACGCAATTGATTTATTTGTCAGTTCATTTGGACGCAGAGAGCTTCAAGCCGGGTGACAGATCAGGCTGTGTCTTGTAGAGGGAGCCCACTGTGGATTTTTTTGACGACATTTGGTTTCTGAGCCTACCGGACAATAGGAAGATTGAGGAAAAAGATGAAACTGCCTGAACGCCTTGATGATCTGACGGATGGATATGACGCGATCTTCTGTGATGTCTGGGGTGTGCTGCATAATGGCGAAGTCGCTTTCCCTCAGGCGGTTGCAGCCTTACAGCGTGCACGTGCAAAGGGACTGACCGTTATTCTGGTGACCAATGCACCGCGCCCGTTTCCAAGTGTGATTGCGCAAATGACGCTGCTCGGTGTTCCGGAAGATGCCTATGATCGCGTGGTCACATCTGGCGATGTCACGCGGGATCTCATTACCGAGGGACCACGCAAGATTTTCCATATCGGCAGTGAGCGCGAGCTGGTTATTTATGATGGACTTGATGTCGAGCTGGTAGAAGAGTTTGAAGCATCGGGTGTTGTCTGTACGGGTCTATATGATGATGAGACGGAAACGCCGGACAATTATGCCGAGCTTTTACAGCGTCTGCGTTCGCGTAATCTGCCATTTATCTGTGCCAATCCCGATATTATGGTCGAGCGCGGATCGCGCCTGATCTGGTGTGCTGGCGCCTTGGCGAGAGATTACGGCCAGCTTGGCGGGCGCACACTGATTGCAGGCAAGCCACATCGCCCGATTTATGAAGCGGCTGCGAAGGCGGTTGAAGAAATTCGCGGACAGGCAGTCGACAGGAAGCGCATTCTCGGAATCGGCGATGGTGTGCTGACCGATGTGAAGGGTGCTGCAAATTTCGGCCTTGATGTTCTTTATATTTCCGGTGGGGTACATGCCGCGGATTATGCTGCGGATGGCATTGTCGACTTCGACAAGATGGACGCTTTTCTGAAGAAGCATGGTCATGCGCCCATTGCGTCACTTTACGCTCTTGTTTGATATCAGTTTCGAGAATCTGCTTCGACCATGACAAACCCTGCTTTTCAGCGTCTTTCAGGAACAGATATCCTGCCGCACCATCTGCGTGATTGTGTGGTGGCGATTGGCAATTTTGACGGTGTTCATCGCGGCCACCAGGCCGTGCTTGAGCGTGCGCTGGAACTTGCAAAGCAAAATGCTCTGCCCGCACTGGTGCTCACATTCGAGCCGCATCCGCGCAGCTTCTTCAAGCCAGATGAGCCTGTGGAACGCCTGACCGATGCGGTGGAAAAGGCGGAAATTTTGCGGCTTATGGGTTTTGATGCTGTGGTCGAGCACCCCTTTACCGCAGATTTTGCATCGCTTTCTGCAGAAGATTTCGTGCGCAATATCCTTGTCGAGCGTTTATACGCCAATTGTGTTGTCACTGGATATGACTTCCATTTCGGCAAAGGTCGGCGCGGCACGCCGGAATTTCTGCAACAGGCGGGAGAATCGTCAGGCTTCAGCGTGTCGCTTGTTGATGCCTTCAGCGACGAAGGCGGCTGTCTTGTTTCTTCAACACGCGTTCGTTCGCTTCTCTGTGCAGGAGAAGTCGCGGAGGCTGCTGGTTTGCTTGGCTATCGCTACCGGGTCAGCGGCGAAGTCATTCACGGTCAAAAACTCGGGCGCACACTTGGCTTTCCAACCGCCAATATGACAATTGATGACCATGTCAGCCTCAAACACGGCATCTATGCAGTTCGTTTCCGCAGAGCGGATGGAACATTGCATGATGGTGTCGCAAGTTTTGGCCGTCGCCCGACCGTTGCCAGCGACGGCAAGCCATTGCTGGAGACCTTTGTCTTTGATTTTTCCGGCGATCTGTATGGCGAAGTGGCTGAAGTGTCTTTCTTTGCCTATCTGCGCGGCGAAGTGAAATTTGACGGCCTTGATCCGCTGATCAAGCAGATGAAACATGATGAAGAAGAAGCACGGGCCGTGCTTGCAGGCGCGCAGCCATTGTCTCAACTTGATCGTCTTCTGTCATTCTTGCAGTAAACTTGTTACTATATTAGAAATAGCTACTATATATTCTGTTTTAGATTTAATTTAAATTTTACATATTCCGTTCAAACAGTCTCAAATACCCCTAATTTTTTGGGAACTGTTTATCGGAGTTTCAAGTGACGCGTATTGTTTCCCTTGCCTTTGTTACGGGCGCTGCATTGTTCATAGGTTCTCTGTCGGCCATGGCTGCAGATATGCAGCAGACCGATGTTTATGTGAGTGAGGACGTAAAGCCAGCTCGCAAGTATTTCTGGTCCGGTGACTGGTATCTTAAGGTCGGGGCTGCGGGTTTGATTGCGCCGAAGTTTGAAGGCTCCAACAAATATCGTTTTTCCGCACAGCCACTGGTCTCGCTTGGGCGCCAGGGTGAGGCCGAGCGTTTTTCTTCGCGCAATGACAATGTGTCCTTTGCGCTGATCGACACGGATCGCTTCCGCGCGGGAGGCGTGGGCAAGCTTCTGTTCAAGCGTGATACCGATATTGACGGCATCAAGGAAACCAAGTTTGGCGGTGAAGTCGGTGGTTTCGTTGACGTTTACCCGACCGACTGGCTGCGTTTGCGTGGTGAAGTGCGTCAGGGGATCCGTGCGCATAAGGGCGTTGTTGCCGAGGTTGCCGCAGATGCTTTCTACGATGTGACGCCTGTTGTCCGCGTTTCGGCTGGTCCGCGTGCAACTTTTGCATCCAAGGACTACTTCAAGACCTATTATGGTGTAAGTGCTGAAGAAGCTGTTGCATCAGGTGTTAAGGAATATCGTCCAGGTGGCGGTTGGGAATCTGTTGGCGTTGGTGGTGCCATAACGTGGCGTGCAACTGACAAGATAGATACGAGCCTGTTTGGTGAGTATAGTCGCCTTCAGGGGCCTGCGAAAGATTCGAGCATCGTAAAGCAGCACGGCTCAGCAAACCAGTTTATGGTCGGGATTGCAGCGACTTACCGCTTCGATTTCTCGCTCGACTGAGCAAACAACGCCAATCTGTAAAGTTTTTCAGGGGCAGGGTTGCAAGTTTATTGCGCCCTGCCTCTTTATTCCTGTGAAGGTCATTGCTAAAAGCATGCCCATGATGACGGATTTTCGGCATATTATTGTGGCCATACGAATTATTGGCCCGGCCTTCCTCTAAGCCTTGATGGCGTTGCGCAAAGCGCAGTGCATGGCAGGAAGGTCCGGGAATGACTGGCTATGCCTCGCAGCTTTCAGAGTTTTCAAGCATTTTCACCCGCCATATTGCCGTGCGGGATTACAGGCAAACGATAAAATGACCGACAAGATCGATTATTCCAAAACCCTCAACCTTCCGCAGACCGCGTTTCCGATGCGCGCGGGCCTGCCAGCGCGCGAGCCGCTTCTGGTGCAGCGCTGGGAGGAAATGAACCTTTATAAAAAGTTGCGTGAAGACGCAAAAGACCGGCCGCTTTATGTGCTGCATGATGGTCCTCCATACGCGAACGGCAACATCCATATCGGCCACTCACTCAACAAGATCCTCAAGGATGTGATCACACGCTCGTTCCAGATGCGCGGTTTCAACTCGAATTATGTGCCGGGCTGGGATTGCCATGGCCTGCCGATCGAGTGGAAGATCGAAGAAAAATACCGCGCGCAGGGCAAGAATAAAGACGAGGTTGAGATCAACGAATTCCGCAAGGAATGCCGTGAGTTTGCAAGCCACTGGATCAAGGTTCAGTCGGAAGAGTTTAAGCGCCTTGCAATTTGCGGTGATTTTGAAAACCCATACACGACCATGAACTTCCATGCAGAAGCACGGATTGCAGGCGAACTTTTGAAGTTTGCAGCGTCCGGCCAGCTTTATCGTGGTTCCAAGCCGGTTATGTGGTCGGTTGTCGAACGCACAGCATTGGCTGAGGCTGAAGTCGAATATCACGATATCGAGTCGGATATGATCTGGGTGAAATTCCCGGTTGCCGGTGATGGCGAACTGGCAGGTACTTCCGTTGTTATCTGGACGACAACCCCTTGGACCATTCCGGGAAACCGTGCGGTGGCTTACTCCTCGCGCGTTGCTTACGGTCTGTATGAAGTCATTGCCGCTGAGAATGATTTTGGCCCTCAGCCGGGAGAAAAGCTCATCTTTGCCGATAAGCTTTCTGAAGAATGCGCCAAAAAAGCCAAGCTCGAGTTCAAGCGTCTGCGCGACATCTCGGCTGACGAGCTTGCAAAGAGCGTGCTTTCCCATCCTCTCAAAGGCTTTGGTGGCGGATATGAATTCGTCGTTCCGCTGGTTTCCGGTGATCACGTCACCGACGATGCCGGTACGGGCTTCGTTCACACGGCACCAAGCCATGGTCGCGAAGACTTTGAAGCCTGGATGGACAATGCGCGTGAACTTGAAGCACGCGGCATTGATCCGAGTATCCCGTTCCCGGTCGGCGATGATGGTTATTACACCAAGGATGCGCCGGGCTTTGGCCCGGATCGTGAAGGTGGGGCTGCACGCGTTATCGATGATAACGGCAAGAAGGGTGACGCAAATGAATCCGTCATCAAGCAGCTCATTGCGCGTGACAAGCTGTTTGCACGTGGCCGTCTGAAGCATTCTTATCCGCATTCATGGCGCTCGAAAAAGCCGGTTATCTTCCGCAACACGCCGCAATGGTTCGTCTATATGGACAAGAACCTTGGTGATGGAACCACGCTGCGCTCGCGCTCGCTCAAAGCCATTGAAGAAACGCGCTTTGTGCCTGCTGCCGGTCAGACCCGTTTGCGTGCCATGATCGAAGGCCGCCCGGATTGGGTGCTTTCGCGTCAGCGCGCCTGGGGCGTGCCGATCTGCGTTTTTGCGGATGAAGAAGGCAATATTCTGCAGGATGATGCCGTCAATAAGCGCATTCTTGAGGCTTTTGAAGAAGAAGGCGCTGACGCATGGTTTGCCGAAGGTGCGCGTGAACGCTTCCTGGGTAGTCGCGCACATGAAGGCTGGACGCAGGTTCATGACATTCTCGACGTCTGGTTCGATTCGGGCTCGACGCACACGTTCACGCTGGAAGATCGCCCGGATATGAAGTGGCCGGCCGATGTTTATCTTGAAGGATCGGATCAGCATCGTGGCTGGTTCCACTCGTCGCTGCTGGAAAGCTGCGGAACGCGTGGCCGTGCGCCTTACAATGCGGTTGTCACTCATGGTTTCACCATGGATGAGAACGGCAAGAAGATGTCGAAGTCGCTCGGCAACACCGTGATACCACAGGACGTGATCAAGGATTCGGGCGCGGATATTCTGCGTCTCTGGGTCATGACTACGGACTACTGGGAAGATCAGCGTCTGGGCAAAAACATCATCCAGACCAATATCGACGCTTATCGCAAGCTGCGTAACACCATCCGCTGGATGCTCGGCACCCTTGCCCATGATGAAGGCGAAACGCTGCCGCATGCTGAACTGCCGGAGCTGGAACGTTTGATGCTGCATCGTCTGGCCGAACTCGATGAAGTCGTTCGTTCGGGCTATGATGCGTTTGATTTCAAGCGTATTGCTCGCGCGCTGATCGATTTCATGAATGTCGAACTTTCGGCCTTCTATTTCGATATCCGCAAGGATGCGCTTTATTGCGATGCGCCATCGAGCGCCCGCCGCAAGGCGGCGCTCCAGACGGTGCGCGCGATCTTTGATCGTGTAACCACATGGCTTGCACCCATGCTGCCTTTCACGACCGAAGAAGCATGGCTGGATCGCTATCCGCAGGCGGCTTCAGTGCATCTTGAACAGTTCCGCGCAATTCCGTCTGAATGGCGCGACGATGTGCTGGCAGAAAAGTGGCGCAAGGTTCGCAATGTCCGCCGTGTTGTAACGGGTGCTCTGGAGCTTGAACGCGCCGACAAGCGCATCGGTTCTTCGCTGGAAGCAGCCCCTGTTGTCTATATCGCAGATAAGAGCCTTGCCGATTCGCTTGAAGGTCTGGATTTTGCTGAGATTTGCATCACCAGTGGTATCGAGGTTAGCGATGCTGTAGCCCCTGCTGAAGCCTTCGTGCTTGATGACGTTAAGGGGGTTGCTGTTGTTCCGGTTCGTGCGCAAGGCGAGAAATGTGCCCGGTCATGGCGTTACACCACCGATGTCGGCTCCGACCCGGAATTCCCGGACGTCTCGGCACGCGATGCGGCTGCACTGCATGAATTGAAGGCTTTGGGTAAGCTTTCCGTATAACAACCAATGAAAGCCCGGTTGCGGTTGCATCCGGGCTTTTTTCGCCCAAGGGGTTGCTTTATAAATTGAGCGTATGGTGAAATAGCGGTTAATATCGCGATTGCCCGTAGAGACGCTCTCATGTACAAGGCTCTCCTTGAGATAAACTTGCAATCTGCCTTGGAGTTGCCGGTTTCTTGCGGCAAGGGTATTAAAGAAGCCTTTGGCAACAGAAAATCGACAGGCGTAAAAGAAGTGGCGCTAATGAAGATTGAAGGACGAGTTCTGGTATTGATGACGGCAGTTGCGGGGCTCGCGCTGTCCGGTTGTGTGTCGTCGCCGACCTACGGAACCGACAAGACCGCTGGTGCGCAGCTGCTTGACGATATGTCGAACATGGCAAGCTTCGGTCAGGGCAAGAATAAAGAGCGTATCAATTATAAGCCGCGCCCTGATCTTGTACGTCCTGCACAGGGCGATAAGGGCATTTTGCCTGCACCGCAGGAAAGTGTCGCAAGCGCAAGCGATCCTGCCTGGCCGGAATCGCCGGAAGAGCGCCGCAAGCGTTTGCGTGATGAGATTACTGCAAATCGCGACAGCCCGAACTTTGTTTCTCCAATTGATCAGGATGTTGCAGTTGCGGACAATGCGAGAATGCTTCCGCGCGGCAACAGCCGCCGCGAAGAATACGAAACGCGCACGCCAACAGCAGATCCGGCACGTATTGCCGAGCTGAAAAAAGCGCGTGAGCAGCAGTCACAAGGGTCTTCTACAACGCGTAAATATTTGAGTGAACCGCCTTTGGGTTATCGCCAGCCTGCGGCAACAGCTGCCGCCGGTGAGTTGGGGCAGGATGAGGCCCAGAAAGAGCGTGAACGCAAAAAAGCCGCCAGTGGCGGCGGCAAGAGTTGGCGCGATATTCTGCCTTGGAATTGATTATCTGATACATGTTTAAATGGTTCATCAGCTGAAAGATTATTCTTTCAGCTGATTTTTTTAGGCGCGCATGACTTTAGCATATGTCGAGCAGAAGTGCGAAGCGGATTTGCGTGAGATAATGTGTGAAAACAAATAGATAGAGCATTCTCGATGATTTGATTAAAACAGAAAGTGCTCTAAGATTATGCTTCAAAGCAAAGACCTCAGAGGCCGGTCTGACTTAAGCAGATATAAATACCGTTTGATGGGCGCTGCAAAATATTAAATATTTTTAATTTTGGTTATTTTGAACAATGTGTGATTTCAATCAAAGTGAAGTTATTGGCTATTCGTTATTATATTATTTTTTAAATTAAGGTATCTATTGTGAACAAAAACAATCCTTTTTTAGACGGCTCCGATGGTTATGGGGCGGTCAGCCGATCTTTGCACTGGTTGATGGTTGTACTGTTTGTTTGGCAATTCATCACAACAATCCTTCGCTTTTTTGCTAAAGACACAGCAATTTATAATTTGATATGGCCAACACATTTTCAGGTTGGCTTTGCGTTGTTTTTGCTGGTTTTGATCAGAGGCGTGTGGGGATTGCTGAATTTATCAAGGCGCCCGCATAAGTCTGGTGTTTTGGGCAAGCTGGCGGGTCTTGGTCATCTGGTTATTTATGGGCTGATGTTTGTCGTGCCTGCGGTTGCAGTCCTGCGCAGCTATGGTAATGGCCGTGGCTTCTCGTTTCTTGGGATTCAGATTTTTGAACGCACGGGAGTGCCGAATACTCTGCTGACCGCGCCTGCCATTGCAGTTCATGGCCTTCTTGGCTGGTTACTCCTGGCGGCCATTGTTGGCCATGTGCTGATGGTGTTTGTGCATCATTTTGCAATGCGGGATAACACATTGGAGCTTATGACCGGGCGCCGTGTGGCCCGAGAGGCCAAATGATTACCGCTTCTCGCGGAAAAAATCCCTGAGTATCTTCTGCGCTTTCTCTTCGGAAAAGCCTGTGTAAATTTCTGGAACATGATGGCATGTGGGCTGCGTGTAAAAGCGCGGCCCAGATTCCACGCCGCCGCCCTTAGGGTCGGCTGCGCCATAATAAAGGCGGCGGATACGGGCAAATGAGATTGCAGCCGCGCACATTGCGCAAGGCTCAAGCGTTACATAAAGATCGCAATCGATCAGCCTCTCAGATTTGAGCGCCTCGCCCGCAATGCGTATTGCAAGGACCTCTGCATGCGCTGTCACATCATTTAATTCCCGTGTCCGGTTGCCCGTGCGCGCGATGATTTTTCCTTCATATACAACAACTGCGCCAATCGGCACCTCGCCGCGAAGGGCCGCAGATTTCGCTTCCTCAAGCGCAATATCCATCGGTGTTGCTAGTTTGGGTGGTGAAATATCTGCAACCTTTTTCAAGCCAACCTCATTTCGTGGCAAAGAGCGGGAAATTTTGCTCGCAAGCCATTGAGCGATTTGTTACTGCATAAGTCACGAAATCAAAACCGATTTGCAAACGGATTTATACAGCGTTTTTGACCGTATGGTTCTGGATGGCCCTAAAAAGGCGACAGAGGACAAGGCAACGCTGCTGAGAGGCCAATACCAGATGAGCACTGAAGACGACAATAAGGGCGGTCGACGTCCTCCATTCGGACGCGGCGAAGGTCGCGGAGAGCGTCCGCGTAACGACCGGCCTCGCGAAGGTAAGCCGCGCGAAGACAGGCCGCGTCGCGAAGACGATCGTGGTGCGCCGCGCACGTTTGGATCGCGCGCCCCGCAGGAAGGCGAAGATACCAGCGAGCGTATCGCCAAGCGTCTGGCACGTGCGGGCATTGCGTCGCGCCGCGAAGCCGAGACGATGATTGCGGCAGGCCGCATTTCTGTGAATGGTAAGGTGCTAGACAGCCCGGCTGTGAACGTGAAGCGCAGCGATGTCATCACCGTTGACGGCAAACAGCTTAAGCAGGCCGAGCGCACTCGTCTCTGGCTGTACCATAAACCAGCAGGTCTTGTGACGACCAATCGCGATCCTGAAGGTCGCCCGACCGTGTTTGAAGCGCTGCCTGCGGAAATGCCGCGTGTGCTCTCGGTCGGACGTCTGGACATCAATACGGAAGGTCTGCTGCTGCTTACCAATGATGGTGGGCTGTCGCGCGTTCTTGAACTGCCTTCCACCGGCTGGCTGCGCCGTTATCGCGTGCGCGCCCATGGCAAGGTAACACAGGCGCAGCTTGATGAGCTGAAAAACGGTATTGCCGTTGATGGCGTCTTTTATGGCAGCATTGAAGCGACGCTTGAGCGCGAACAGGGTTCGAATGTCTGGATTTCGATCGGTTTGCGCGAGGGCAAGAACCGCGAAGTTAAGAACATTCTTGGTGCACTTGGTCTGACCGTTGGTCGTCTGATCCGCGTCTCATTTGGTCCATTCCAGCTGGGCGATCTGGAAGAAGGCGGCGTGCGCGAAATTCGCGGTCGCATTCTGCGTGACCAGCTTGGTGAAAAGCTGGTCGAGGAATCGGGGGCTGATTTCGATGCCCCCATTCTCAACGAGTTCTCCAACACGGTTGTTCAGGGACGAACCGCGCGTGAAATGGAACAGCGTGAGCCGGAAGAAGAGCGTCGGCGCGCGCCACGGGAGCGCGAATGGATTTCGAGCCAGCCGGAACGTCGCAAGCAGAAAGAAACGAAAGAAGACAGGGTTGAGCCGCGCCGTCGTGGCAATTCCAATGTCTGGATGGCGTCAGGCGCGCGCCCACAGGGTGAAAAGGCTGCTGCAATCAAGGCCGCTCGTGCCGAGAGCCGTGGTGCGCGCGCAAGCCGCTCCGATGGTGATCCGCGCCGTTCTGAAGGGCGCTTTGACAAGCAGGGCTCTCGCCCTGAAGGTCGTTCGGAAGGACGTCCTGCGCATCGCGGTCCGCGCCCGGAGGGAGATTTCCCGTCCCGTCCACGACGCTTTGGTGATGGTGAACAACGCCGTGATGAGGGGCGTGAAGAGCGTCCTCGGCGCGCCGAGGGCCGTTTTGAACCGCGTGCACCACGGCCCGAAGGACGCGACGATCGCAAGCAAGAGCGTCGTCCCGGCAAGCGTGAGCGCGCTGAACTAAAGGGTGAGGGCGGCGAAAGATCATCGGGCGGCTATGAAGGCCGGAGCTTTGGTAAGCCATCCGGGCCACGTGGCAGCGGTCCGCGCTCCAGTGAAGGCCGCGGCCCGTCGAAGGGGCCGGGCGGCTTTGGCAAGGGGCCGGATCGTGGTGGCTCAGGCGGCAAGCCAGGCAATGGCCGGTCCGGCGATGGAAAGCCACGCGGTGGCAAGCCAGGGGGTAGTGGTGCGGATCGTCGGCGGTAAATTCCGCGGGCGCACGCTCGTAATACCTGCAACAAATGCGATCCGTCCGACAACGGATCGCACACGTGAAAGCCTGTTCAACATTCTCGCGCATAGTTTTCCTGACAAAGTGGACGGCGGGCGTGTCCTTGACCTTTTTGCAGGCACAGGCGCGCTCGGTCTTGAAGCGCTGTCGCGCGGTGCACGCTATGCGGTTTTCGTCGAGGAATCGGCAGAAGGACGCGGTCTTCTTCGCCAGAACATTGAAACATTTGGACTTCAGGGGCAGACCAAAGTTTTGCGTCGTGATGCCTGCAAGCTCGGCGAGGCAGGAACAATGGAGCCTTTTGATCTGGTTTTTGCCGATCCGCCTTATGGACGTCGGATGGGTGAAAAAGCACTTTTGTCTGCACTTGAAGGCAATTGGCTTAATCCTGACGCACTTCTCGTGCTTGAAGAGGATGCAGAAGCATCGCTTGAACTGGATGAACGATTCGTCGTGCATGAAGAGCGGAATTATGGTGGCACCATCATTCGCCTCATCCAGCTGAAGTAAAGCTAATGACTTACCGGAACCGGAAAACCGGGTCCGGGGGTAATATTTGATTTTATATTAAGCCATTTCACTCAGGATCTGGGTGAAATGTAAACTGATTGGAGATGTCGCTTGGTGCATAACCCCTCACTCCGGCGCTTATTGTTGTCTACGGCACTTGGTTTTGCACTGGTGTTGCCGCTGGCATCTGGTTCCGTACAGGCGCAAACGGCAGCTCCGGCTGCAACGACCGAGGCCGCAGCGTCGCTGTCGCCTCAAAAGCTTCCTGAAATAAAGCAATCCGAAGGTATCAGCAGCTTCACCCTTGAAAACGGGTTGCAAGTCGTCGTTATCCCGGATCACCGCGCGCCTGTCGTGACGCAGATGATCTGGTATCATGTGGGTTCGGCTGATGAAGCTGCGGGTAAATCCGGGATTGCGCATTTTCTTGAACATTTGATGTTCAAGGGCACCAAGACCTACCCGGCAGGCGAATTTTCGGCAAAAGTCGCGGCCATTGGTGGTCAGGAAAATGCCTTCACCTCTTATGATTACACGGCGTATTTCCAGCGAGTGACGCCCGACGCGCTTGAGATGGTGATGGGGTATGAATCGGACCGGATGGCCAATCTGGTGCTTAATGAAGAGGCGGTTAAGACAGAACGCGATGTTATCCTCGAAGAACGCAGTATGCGGGTGGATTCCAATCCCGCAGCGATGTTGATGGAAAACACCGACGCTACGCTTTTTTATAATCATCCTTATCGCGTGCCGGTAATCGGCTGGCGGCAGGAAATGGAAAAGCTCAGCCTCAAAGACGCGATCGATTTTTATCAGCAATATTACACGCCAAACAACGCCACGCTGGTGATCGCTGGCGATGTGACGCCTGAGCGCGTGCGTGATCTTGTCATGAAAACCTGGGCAAAAATCCCGAAGCGAGCTGAGGTCCTGCCGCGTGACCGTCCGCAGGAGCCGGTAAAACATGCGGCGCGGATTGTGACCTTGCATGATGAACGCGTCAGCACCCCATCGTTCCGCATTTCCTGGCTTGTACCATCTTACGCCAATGAAAAGCGCTTTCCCAATGTAAAGAAGGGCGATGCACCTGCACTTGACCTTTTGGGAGAGATTCTGGGCGGATCGCTGCGCTCGCGCCTTTATCAGGAACTGATCGTCAAGCAGGGCATCGCGTCCAATACCGGCGCGAGCTATGACGGGGATGCGCTGGATGACGGCACGTTCTCGGTTTACGGCTCTCCACAAACTGGCAAGACATTGGCGGAAGTGGAAAAGGCTGTTGATGCGCAGGTTGCACGCATTATCAAAGATGGTGTGACGCAAGAAGAACTCGATCAGGCGCGCAACCGTTTTCTCAAGGCCGTGATTTTTGCGCGGGACAGCCAGTCTGGTATGGCGCGAATTTACGGTTCAGCATTGTCTGTTGGTCAGAACATTGAAGATATTCAGAAATGGCCAGACCTGATCAAATCTGTAACGGTTGAGCAGATCAGGGACGCGGCAAGCCGTTATCTTGTGAAGGACCAGTCGGTGACGAGCTATCTGTTGCCGCCCGATACGGAGCCGGAAAATGCAAGTGAAAATTCCAATGCAGCGGCGGGCAATGCAGGAGTGAATGGCGCAGAAGGAGCAATCCAGTGAGTAATGTTGTTGTTTTGAGCATTCTGCGGACGAAAAATGCCATTGCCGCCGTTGTAACCTCGATGTTGTTGCTGGCCGCTCTGAGCCTTCCGGCCAATGCAATTGAAATACAGGAAGTCGTTTCGCCCAAAGGCATCAAAGCCTGGCTGGTGCAAGATAATTCCGTGCCGCTTGTTTCGATGCGGTTTTCATTCAAGGGGGGGACATCGCAGGATCCGGGTGGCAAGGAAGGTCTTGCCAACCTGATGACGGGCCTCTTCGATGAAGGTGCTGGCGATCTTGATGCCGATAGCTTTCAGGAACGCATCGATAATCTCGGCGCGGAGATGAGCTTTTCGGCGTCGCTTGATTCTGTTGCAGGCAGCATTCGGATGCTTTCTGAAAACCGCGATGCTGTCGCTGACCTTCTCGCTCTTGCTGTTAATAAGCCGCGCTTTGATCAGGATGCGATTGATCGCATTCGCCAGCAGGTTGTTGCCGGCCTTGAAGCGTCACAGCGCAATCCTTCAACGATCGCTTCGCGCAAATTTTCTGAAGTCCTCTATGGCAAGCATCCTTACGGTCGCCCTGATGATGGTACGGTCAAGTCGCTGCAATCGATTACCCGGGATGACCTTATCAATTTTCACCGCAAGAATTTTGCACGGGATCACCTGACAATTGGTGTTGTCGGCTCGATCACCCCGAAGGATCTGGGCGAAATGCTCGACAAGGTGTTTGGTGATCTGCCCGCAAATGCAGAGCTTGTGCCTGTGCCGGATGCGAAGCTCGCGCTTGGTACGACGACGAGCTTGAGCTTTGATATGCCGCAGACATCGATCAGCCTTGTCTATCCGGCTGTGCCGCGCAAGGACGACGAGTTTTTTGCCTCTTACCTGATGAACCATATTCTGGGTGGTGGTTTTACCTCGCGTCTTTATGCAGAAGTGCGTGAAAAGCGTGGGCTTGCCTATTCAGTATCCTCGTCCATGGCGCTGCGTGATCACGTCTCGGCTTTGACGATTTCGACGGCCACGCGCCCTGACAAGTCTCAGGAAGCACTCAAGATTATTCGCGAGCAGGTGGCGAAAATGGCCAATGAAGGCCCGACGGAGGCAGAACTTGCCGCTGCCAAGAGCTATCTTAAAGGCTCATATGCGGTGAATAATCTGGACTCGTCTGTGTCGATTGCTGACACGCTCGTTGGCCTTCAGGAAGCAGAGCTTGATCGGGATTATATTGATAAACGCGCCGAACTGATCGATGCGGTTACGCTTGATCAGGTAAAAGCTATTGCCAAAAAGCTTCTGGAAGCAGAACCTGCAATTTTGGTTTATGGGCCGGCACAGTCTTAAGTTGGTACAGTCCTAGATCATTTCCAATGTTTCAATCAAAACAGGAAATGCTCTATCTGTTTGTTTTCACGCATTCTCCCATGCAGAACTGCCTCGCATTTTTGCTGGAAATGCTCTAACTGCAGAAAGAACAGCATGGATACCACCGTGCCATCAACACCGCGTATCGCCGTCGCCTTTGGCGGCGGTGGCGCGCGTGGAATTACCCATATCCACATTATCGAAGTTCTTGACGAGCTTGGCATCAAGCCTGTGGCCATTGCCGGTTCGTCCATCGGCTCGATTGTCGGTGCTGGTATGGCCAATGGCATGAGCGGCAAGGAAATTCACGACTATATGGCAGCGATTTTCAATCGCCGTTCGGAGGTCGCGCGTCGTATGTGGCAGGCGCGCCCTGAACGCTGGGTCGAGCTGCTCAAGGGTGGTTTTCGCGTCAGCCAGTTTAACATTGAAAAAATACTCGACGTCTTTCTCCCTGCGGCGTTGCCGGAAAATGTCGAAGATCTGAAAATTCCGATGAGTATTACAGCATCGGATTTTCATGCGGCCACCGAAATCAACATTCAAAGCGGTGATTTGCGCTCGGCGATTGCTGCTTCCTGCGCCATTCCGCCGGTGTTCAGGCCGGTGCGGCGCGATGGTCGAATTCTGGTGGACGGTGGATTGCTCAATCCTGTTCCGTTCGATTTGCTCTTCGATAAGGCTGATATTGTGATTGGCATAGATGTTGTCGGAGCGCCTGTGGGCCCAGACGATTATATGCCGACGACCATTGAAGCGGTGATGGGTGCCAACCAACTCACCATGTGCTCGATTATAGAAAACAAGTTCCGCAATCGTCCGCCGCACATCTTCCTTCGCCCGAATGTTGAGCGGATAGGTCTGCTCGATTTCCTGAAGTTCGAGCAGATATTGTCACAAAGCGCCGATATACGCGAAGAGTTGAAGCGCGCACTTGATACGGTGCTCAGTGGAAAGCCAGTGGCGGCGTCTGCATCTTAAATTATTCAGCTGCGAGCGAGTTCGCAGGCGCGCCCTCATCGATCTGTGCAACAACATCCATATCGCTGCCCGCCTTGTCGATGCGCTGGCCTTCGCGTGCAGGTTTGACAAGAGGTTCTGGCGTAACCGGCTTGTTGAACAGCAGATACCGGCCTGCCATGATTCCTTCAGATGCCTGCACATGGAGGCGGTCTTCGTCGCGCTGGCGTACATCTTCACGGATTTGATAGGCGATTGTTTCCGTTATTCCCAGACCTTCAAGGGTTCGTTGACCGAACAACAGACCAGACTCGAAGGTTTCGCGCAGTTCATATTCCACACCCTGCCCACGCAGTTGCAGCGTGTGTTCACGGTCATAGGAACGAACAAACAGGCGCACATCGGGATATTCCGACTGAATCATATTAACGATGCGGTTGGTGATTTCCTTCTTATGCGTGCAGACGGCGACGATTTTCGCTTTGCGAATGCCTGCCGCTTCCAGCACGTCCTTGCGGGTGCCATCGCCAAAATAAATACGGAAGCCGAATTTTCCAGCAGCACGCACGCGGTTGGGTGAATTGTCGATCACCGTCACATCGATGCCGCCTGCAAGCAGGATCTGCGCTGAGATCTGTCCGTAACGCGAAAAGCCGATCATCAGCACATCTGCGCCCGCACCTTCAAAGTTTTCTTCGATGACGTCTTCTGTCTTGTCTTTGATCAGCAGTTTTGTGCCTATGGCGACAGAAAGCGGTGTTAGTGCCATCGAAACAGTGACGGCGGCCACCAGTTCAGAACTGAGCGCGTTCGAAATGACGGCAGCCGCAGCCGCAGCCGAAAACAGCACGAAAGCGAATTCGCCGCCCTGTGGCAACAGGAATGCGATGCGTATCGCATCGTTGTGGTTTGAGCGGAAGATACGGCACAGAATATAGATAATGGCCGCTTTGACGATCATGAAGATCGGAACCGCGATCAGGATTGTCTGCCAATATTGCAGGATAACGGTGAGGTTAAGCGAAAGGCCGACGGCCACGAAGAACAGCCCGAGGAATATTCCGCGAAAGGGTTCGATATCGGCTTCCAGCTCGTGGCGATAGGAGGATTCGGCCAGCAGAACGCCAGCAATGAAAGCACCCATCGCCATGGACAGCCCTGCGGCCTGCAACAGACTTGCCGATCCCAGCACAACGAAAAGGGCTGCTGCAATCATGACTTCGCGCGCGCCCGTATTGGCAATGATGCGGAACATCGGATTGATCAGATAGCGACCGGCAATCACCAGCGCTGCAATGGCTGCGATGGCCGTTATGAGATGAAAGCCAGCGCTTGCTTGTGAAGGTTCATTGGGAGAGAGTGCCGGGATAATCGCAAGGATCGGCACGATTGCGAGATCCTGAAACAACAGGATCGCAAAAGCGCGCTGGCCGTGCTTCTGGTTGGTCTCCGCTCTGTCTTCCAGCACCTGCATGGCGAAGGCTGTTGAAGACAATGCGAGGCCGAAGCCGATGATGATCGCAGCTTCTGTGTTCAGATCGGCGAGATAAACGCCAAGCGCTGCCAATGCCGAGCCAGTCAGGATCACCTGCGCGGCGCCGAGGCCAAAAATGGCATGGCGCAATGCCCATAGCCGGGACGGTTTGAGTTCAAGCCCGATAATAAAGAGCAGGAACACGACGCCGAGTTCGGAAAAATGCAGAAAATCTTCACCGTCCGCGATGAGACGCGCTATCGGACCAATAACAATACCGGCGGCGAGATAACCCAGAACCGTGCCCAAGCCAAGTCGCTTGAACAAAGGCGCTGCGATGATCGCGCCACCCAGAATTACCAGGGCCTGTAAGTAGAGACTTCCGCCAGTTGCGACCATGTTATGCTCTTGGAATTTGAAGAATGTGGCGGCCTTGCCTTGAAGCCCCCGGATTTCGGCAATATAGAAGCAAGATATGGCTCTAATCAGTCTGATGTCGAACGATTTGACGATATTTTCGCAAAATCCCGTTACGGTTGGTTATATATCGTGGTTGCCAGTCTGGTTAAGTTAGGCCCCTGTGGACTTGGATAATGTAATGATTTCAAATAATTCTTCGGAAAAAATCGTCGATCGCGCAGCCCGTCTTGTTGAAGCTGCGAAGCGCGCAGGGGCTGATCATGCTGACGCAGTTGTGATCCGCGCGCGCTCGGTGAGCGTTTCTGTCCGACTTGGCAAGGTTGAGGGAACCGAATCGTCGGAGAGCGATGATTTTTCTCTGCGCGTATTTGTCGGCCGTCGTATCGCCAGTGTTTCGGCCAATGCTGGAAGTGATCCAATGCAATTGGCGGAGCGGGCGGTTGCCATGGCACGCGTTGCCCCGGAGGACCCATTCGAACAATTGGCCGATCCGGCACTGCTGGTAAAATCACCACGTGATCTTGATCTGTTTGACACGACTGAGATTAACACTGCCCGCCTTACAGAAGATGCGTTGGCAACCGAAGCGGCTGCACGCGCTGTTGCCGGTGTTACCAATTCAGGCGGTGCGGGGGCATCGCGCAGCATGGGCGGACTGGTACTCGTCACTTCATCCGGCTTCTCAGGGGAATATGCGGCAACGCGTTTTGGTCGTTCTGTGTCTGCAATTGCAGGTGAGGGCACGAAGATGGAGCGTGACTATGATTTTAGTTCGCGCCTTCATTTTGCTGATCTCGATACGCCTGAAAATATCGGCAAACGTGCTGGTGAGCGTGCTGTTCGCCGTCTGGGCGCAAGGCAGGCCAAAACCGGGCCCGTGACCGTTGTTTTTGATCCGCGTCTGGCACGTGGTATCGCGGGGCATCTTGCCAGCGCCATCAATGGCGCTTCGGTTGCGCGCAAGACAAGTTTTCTGCGCGATAGTCTCGGCAAGCAGATTTTAAAAGCAGGAATCAACGTCACCGACGACCCACTGCGTATTCGCGGGGCCTCATCGCGTCCATTCGATGGTGAGGGCATTGAGGGTCAGGCTCTGACCATGGTTGAAAACGGTGTGCTGAACCATTGGCTGTTATCCGGTTCGAGTGGGCGTGAACTGGGCCTTGTGGGCAATGGGCGTGGCGTGCGTTCAGGTTCACATATTTCGCCTGCCTCAACAAATTTTGCCATTGAGCCGGGTATCCAATCGCCGGAAGAGTTGATCCGCTCGGTCGGTACAGGGTTTTATGTGACGGAAGTGTTTGGTCAGGGCGTCGATATGATCACCGGTCAATATAGCCGTGGCGCGTCAGGCTTCTGGATTGAAAATGGCACTCTCGCCTATCCGGTCAGCGAAGTGACGATTGCATCCAATCTGAAGGACATGTTCCTCAACATGACTCCCGCCTCCGATATTGATCGGAATTTTGGTATGACCGCCCCAACTCTTGTAATTGAAGGCATGACCCTTGCCGGAAATTGAGAAACGAAGAGATATTCAGAACGAGCTGGAACTCCTGCGTCACGCAGCGCGGGAGGCTGGCCGCATCGCTATGCGCTATTTCGGCCAGTCGCCGGAAGTCTGGATGAAAGATGGCCAGTCTCCCGTCAGCGAAGCAGATTTTGCGGTTGATCGCTATCTCAAGGACGTGCTGCTCGAAGCGCGCCCCGATTATGGCTGGATTTCGGAAGAGACGACTGATGATCGCGCCGCTGCGGTGCGAAGCCGTGCCTTTGTGATTGATCCGATTGATGGAACGCGCGGTTACATCAACGGGCAGGCGCAGTGGTGTGTCAGTCTTGCCATTGTCGAAGACGGAAAGCCGATTGCCGGTGTGTTGCAATGCCCTGCACTTAATGAGGTGATTGAGGCTGGCAAGGGATTTGGCGCATCGCAGAATGGTATGCCTATTCAAACCCGGCTGCCGCCTGTTGATGAAAAAATTTCTATCGCTTCCGCCAGGAGAATGGTCGACGTTATGCCTGAAAGCTGGCGCGACAGGGCGGTTCTTCATCCCTATGTCCCGTCACTGGCCTATCGTATCGCGATGGTTGCACGTGGGGATATTGCTGGTACCTTCATTCGGCCCAATTCTCATGATTGGGACTTGGCTGCGGCAGACCTCATTTTGAGTGAGTCGGGTGGTGCGCTCTTGAACCATGATGCCCGACCGCTCATTTATGGTGGGCAGACGCTGCAACATGGCGCGCTGGTGGCGTCGAGTGGAAACCTTTTGCAGGAAATGTTGAGTGTTGTCGCGGACTGGCCATTGAGCTAATCATGCGGCGAACGGGTTTGTTTCAAGGAATGATCATATGAGTGCCGAAGGCGACAAAAAGCAGCTTCTTCATCTGGTGTTCGGCGGTGAGCTGACCAAGCTTGGAACGGTTCAGTTCCGCGATCTCGACAATCTCGATATTGTCGGAATCTACCCGGATTATGAAACTGCAAAGACTGCATGGAAGTCGAAGGCGCAGCAGACCGTGGATAATGCGCATATGCGTTATTTCATCGTCCATCTGCACCGCTTGCTGGACCCGGAAGGCGTGGACCTTAAGGCGGAATAAACGCTTTTGTCCACTCCGCATAAAGATCAGGTGGCCGAAACAGAGCGCGCATCGCAAGCCGATGCGCGCAGCCGCTCGGATGGCTTTGCCAAGCGCGTGTGGCGCCGCATTCGCGGCCCGCTGGCGCGCTCTGCATTTGTCAAATCTGCGCTGGTGCAGTTGATTTCCGGCTATCTGAAATTCGTGCACCTGACCAATCCGGCCCTTAAAGGGTCTGCGGATATAAAAGGTCTTTTGAGTGAACACAGTCCCTCCATCATAACCTTCTGGCATGGCCAGCACATTATGGCGCCTGTGGTTCGCCCGCACGATCTTCAAGTCGTGGCAATGTTTTCACGCAGTGCGGATGCGGAGCTTAATGCACGTATTGCCGAGACATTCGGCTTTATAACTGTGCGTGGCTCTGGTGGTCGTGGCGAAGGAAATTCGGCGAAAAAAGGTGGTGCGCGTGCACTTCTGACATTGAAAAATGCGCTGAAAAAGGGACAATCGGCATCGATGATTGCCGATATTGCTCATGGCAAGGCGCGAGAAGCAGGCGAGGGGATTATTTTGCTGGCCAAACTCTCCGGTCGGCCAATAATGCCTTTTGCATATGCTTTTTCGCGGAATCATGTTTTGCATAAGACATGGGATAAGACCACTATTCCGTTGCCATTTGGCCGCTCGATGATTGTTTGCGGAGAGCCGGTCTGGGTGGATGAAAATGCCGACGAGGCACAACTGGAAGAAAAGCGCATGGAATTGACGCGCCAGCTTAATGACGCGACGATCAAAGCCTATGCCGCATTGGAGGCAATGAAATGAGTGAACGTTGGGCACGAAACATGTTGTCGGCCTATCGTATGCTCGGCTCTGCCGCTTACCCATTCATCGGGACATATATTTCCTATCGTGCTTCGCGCGGCAAGGAAGAACGTTTGCGGCGTGCAGAGCGCTACGGCAAGACCGCTATCCCCAGACCGCAGGGCCCCGTTATCTGGGCGCATGCAGCAAGTGTGGGTGAAACGGTTGCGATTGCTCCGCTGATTGAATGTATTGCCGCGGCGGGCATCCATATTGTAATGACGACTGGCACTGTGACATCTGCCAAACTTGTTGCGGATCTGCTTGGCAGTCAGGTGATTCATCAATATGCGCCGCTTGATCTGCAACCGGCGGTCAATAATTTCCTTGATCACTGGAAGCCGGATCTGGCGATTGGCTGTGAATCCGAAATATGGCCTGCGACCGTGCTCTCACTCAGCTCACGGCATATCCCACAGGTTCTGGTGAATGGTCGTCTTTCTGACCGCTCTTTTACAGCATGGCAGAAGCGCCCCGAACTGGCCGAAGCCTTGTTTGAAAATTTCGCGCATGTGATTGCGCAGTCCGAGCTTGACGGAGATCGTTTCCGCGCGTTGGGCGCACGGCCTGTCAGCGTTTCCGGCAATCTCAAGGTTGATACCGCGCCTGCTCCTGCTGATCCGCAGGCATTGGCTGCACTTCAGCACCAGATTGGTGGGCGCCGCACCTGGGCAGCTATATCGACACATGACGGCGAGGAAGAAATCGCTGCCGAAGTGCATCAGATGCTCAAAGTTCGCTATCCGCGTCTGGTGACGGTCATTGTACCGCGTCATCCCAACCGTGCTCCCGCCATTGAGGCAATGCTTGGCGAAAAGGGCTTGAAGGTCGCAGCGCGCAGCCGTGGCGATATGATTGCAGCCGATACAGATATTTTGCTTGGTGATACGATTGGCGAAATGGGGCTATATCTGCAACTGACGGATATTGCATTCATTGGCAATTCACTGACCAAGGAAGGCGGTCATAATCCGCTTGAACCAGCGATGATGGGCACAGCCGTACTGACCGGCAAGAATGTGCAGAATTTCCGCGATTCTTTCCAGCGTCTCATCAAAAATGGTGGTGCGCGTGTTGTGAAAGACCGCAATATGCTGGCTGGCGCTATCAATTTCCTGTTTAACAATCCGCAGCATTTGCAGACGATGATCAATGCCGGTTCGGATACCGTGAAAGACATGCGCGGCGCACTCAACCGCACATTAAATTCACTGGAGCCTTTTATCCAGCCGCTGGTGCTGCAAGCGCAGTTGCCGGGAAATCGCAATGATGCGATCTTTATCAACGGCGGCATCTGATCATGGTGAGCGAGGCACCGCCCTTCTGGTGGGGAAAGCCTGACTGGCGGGCATACGCACTTGCTCCGCTATCCTGGGGCTATGGCGCTGTTGCGGGCCGCAGGCTTCTCCATGCTGAACCTCCCAAAATCGCAGCGCCTGTGCTTTGCATCGGCAATTTCACAGTGGGTGGCGCAGGCAAAACCCCCACTGCGATTGCCTTTGCCAAGGCCGCAAAGGAGCGCGGCTTGCACCCCGGCATTGTTTCCCGCGGTTACGGCGGCAATTATACCGGGTTGCATATTGTCGACCCCTCCAATGACAGTGCGCGTCATGTTGGCGATGAACCGCTTTTACTGGCGCGCCACGCGCCGGTTGCACTTTGCCCGGATCGGCTGAAATCGGCTTTGGAACTGATTGAGCGTGGCTGCGATTTTATCATCATGGATGATGGTTTTCAGAGCGCACGCCTTCATGCCGATTTTTCACTTCTGGTGGTCGATTCCACGCGTGGTATTGGCAATGGGCGGGTGATCCCGGCAGGGCCATTAAGGGCATCTTTGACGGACCAGATGCGCAAAACCGATGCGCTGCTGCGCATTGGCAAGGCGCGCGAGGCAGATTTCGTGGTGCGACAGGCATCGCGTGCCGGACGAGCTGTCTATGAAGCGCAATTGCTGCCATCCTCTTCATCAGACGTTGCAGGCAAATGCTGGCTGGCCTTTGCAGGCATTGGCAATCCTGCCAAGTTCTTTGCAAGTGTAGAGCAGGCAGGCGGTAGTGTGGAGGAAACGCGAAGCTTCCCGGACCATTACGGGTATCAGCCGGATGATATCCGCACGCTGGTTGAAACCGCGAAAAAGCTTGGCCTTGGACTGATCACCACTGCCAAGGACCATGTTCGCCTTGCCACCATGAGCAGTGTGCCGCACGCATTCATCAGTCAGTTGGCTGTGCTTGATGTCGATCTGCAATTTGAGCGCAAGGATGCGCTGCGCCAAATTCTCGATACGGCTGTTGAGCGGTTCAAAGCCCGCTCAATCGCCTGATTATCAAGCCTTCTTGCGGCTGCGCAATTCCGGATTGAGTTCGAGCTCACGCTCGTAAGAAATAAGTCCCGTCGCATAGGGCTCCTGCCGCGCCACGCTCCAGTATTTCAGCTCGTCGAGCGGGATATGCGCGCTAGACACCGCACAGACGACATAAGAACCGTGCTGCACAATTTCAAAATCGCCATCGAGATAGCGCAGAACGGCTTGAGAAGAGCGGGGTGATTCAAATCTGTTCATTGTGTAATTCCTTGATACGGAAATCTATCAAGTGCCAGCGTCATCGTCTAGAGCGTGCCGCGCTTAATGGTACCCAATAGGCTCGCTCTATCTTATTGTTTTTACGCATGGCGTTCTCGGATCGTAGCGGGAATGGAAATCAGCCTGGTGGACTGATTTGCCCACAAAGGCGGTTTCCACTTTTGCGCGATATGCTTTAGCGCCTTCCGAACAATCGTTCAATGTCGGTGAGCTTTAGTTCGATATAGGTCGGACGTCCGTGATTGCAGGTGCCTGAACCGGGTGTTGCTTCCATATCGCGCAGCAGCGCATTCATTTCTTCGGGCTTCATGCGCCGCCCCGAACGCACCGATCCGTGGCAGGCCATTGTCGCGGCGACATGGTTGAGCATGGCTTTGAGGCCATCGGATGTATCATGTTCTGCAACTTCATCGGCGAGATCGCGGATGAGTTGCTGCACATTCATTTCGCCCAGCATGGCAGGCGTTTCGCGCACCGCTATCGCGCCGGGTCCGAACTGTTCGATACCAAGACCAAATCGTGCAAGCGTTTCGGAATGGGTTGCGAGTCGCTCCGCATCCTCTTCCGTGAGATCAACGATTTCAGGAATGAGCAGCATTTGTCCGGGTATGGGACGCGCATGCAGGGCATTTTTCAGTGCCTCATAGACAAGCCGTTCGTGGGCTGCGTGCTGGTCAACAATGACGAGGCTGTCTTCTGTTTGTGCGACGATGTAATTTTCATGGATTTGCGCGCGTGCAGCCCCCAGCGGCTTCTGCATCAGTTCTACAGGTGCCTGCGCGATTGTTGCGCGCGCATCGGCTGCCGGCTGCGAAAAAGTCTCAATAATCGCTTGTGTATCCTCGCGAAATGCGGGGATATGATCAAAATCAAGTGGCTTATGGGCAGGGTGTGCGGTTTGCGGCGACCACTCGGTGCGGGGGGCAGGAGGCGTTGTGCGCCAGTTCTGCGATGCGTAAGTGTTTTCTGCCGGGCGCTGCTGGAAGCCCTCGGCCCGAAATGCCTGCAACATGGCTTCCGCACCACTGGTTGCCGGTCGAATGCCTGATTGCGCGAGTGCCTGCTTGATTGCGCCAACGATGAGGCCGCGCACCAAACCAGGATCGCGGAAACGCACATCGGCTTTAGCGGGGTGCACGTTTACGTCCACCAGCGCCGGATCAAGCGTGAGAAAAAGCACTGCAACCGGATGCCGGTCACGTGCAATCACGTCGGAATAAGCACCGCGCAATGCGCCAAAAATCTGTTTGTCGCGCACCGGGCGGCCATTCACATAGGCAAACTGGTGTAGCGCATTGCCGCGGTTAAATGAGGGGATGCCAACAAAGCCAGCAAGTCGAACGCCATCGCGCTCGGCGTCAATTGCAAGCGCATTCTCGGAAAATTCTTTGCCGAGAATCTGCCCGATACGTTCTAACGTTGCGTCTGCGCCGCTGCCCGTTGCTGGCAAGTCCAGTGGCGTGCGATCGGTGCCGGCGAGAGAAAAACGCACATGCGGAAAGGCGATGGCAATCCGCTTGACAATGTCGGTAATCGCGGTGGCTTCTGCACGGTCCGTCTTCATAAATTTGAGACGGGCAGGGGTTGCATAAAAAAGATCGCGCACTTCGGCAATGGTGCCACGATTAAGGGCGGCGGGACGCGGGCCTTCCAGACGTCCGCCGTTAACGGCAACTTCAAAGCCTGATTCCGCATCCTGTGGACGTGATTTCAGCGAGAGTTTTGAAACAGAGCCAATCGACGGCAATGCCTCGCCACGAAAGCCCAGTGCACGAATATCGTTCACATCATCGGAAAGCTTCGAGGTGCAATGGCGCGAGACTGCCAGCGGCAGTTCATCGACGGCGATTCCTGAACCATTATCGGTGACGCGCAAAAGTGTCTTGCCGCCGCCAGCTGTTACAACCTCGATGCGGGTTGCCCCTGCATCGATGGCGTTTTCGACAAGTTCTTTGATTACGCTTGCGGGGCGTTCAATCACCTCGCCAGCAGCAATCTGGTTGATAATGGTTTCGCTTAAGTGCCGGATTGTCATGATGTGACTATAGCGGATTCGCTTTTGCGAAGAACCGCTAATTCGCCATCAGTCTGATCATGTCCGCCCATAAATATCGTCGAAGCGAACAATGTCGTCTTCACCGAGATATTCGCCGCTCTGCACTTCGATCAGAACCAGTGGCAGAATGCCGGGATTTTCCAGACGGTGTTTGAAACCGCATGGGATATAGGTGGACTGGTTGGTGGTCAGCAGGATTTCCCGTTCACCATTGACGACCTTGGCTGTACCGGAAACCACGATCCAGTGTTCGGAACGGTGGTGATGCGCCTGCAGGCTGAGGCGGCTGCCGGGCTTAACCTCAATACGCTTGATTTTAAAGCCGTCGCCCTCTTCAAGAACCGTATAGGTTCCCCATGGACGGTGGGCTGTGCGATGCAGCTTGGCTGCTTCATGGCCCTGTGCGCGCAACTTGTTGAACACTTTGCGAACGTCCTGTGCCTTGTCGCGATGGGCGACCAGAAGCGCATCCGGCGTATCGACGACGAGGAGATCGTGAACACCGACGAGGCTTACAAGCCGGGTTTCTGACAGGACAAAACTATCGGTCGTGTCTTCAAGCACAGTTTCACCGCGTAAGCGGTTGCCATTCGCATCTGGTGTAATCAGGTCTGCCATCGCCGCCCAGGACCCAATATCCGACCAGCCACAGGAAACCGGAACACAGGCAATATTGTCAGCCTTTTCCATGACGGCGTAGTCGATGGAAATTGCAGGCGTTGCTGCAAACGCATCGCGGGCGATTTCGAGCGTTTTGGTTTCGCCGTTCAGGCCATGGCGCGCGTGCTCAAGGGCTGCCTTTACACCCGCAAGCACATCGGGCGCATGGCTTTGCATGGCGTCGATCATCGTTGATGCCTTGAAGCAGAACATGCCGGAATTCCAATAGTACCGGCCGCTTTCGACGTAGCTTTGCGCGGTGGAGGCGTCCGGTTTTTCAACAAAGCGCAAAACATTGTCGCCATTGATTTCGATATAGCCAAAGCCTGTTTCCGGGTGATCGGGAACGATGCCGAAAGTGACGATGCGGCCCTTATCTGCAAGCTTGCGTGCCTTGAGAACGGCTTGGCCAAATGCAGCTTCATCTTCGATGAGATGATCCGCAGGCATAACGAGCAAAGTTGCGTCGGCACCATAGGTTGAAGCGGCTTGAAGAGCTGCGAGGGCAACAGCAGGAGCTGTATCGCGGCCAAGCGGCTCAAGCAGAAATGTGTTTTCGATTTTGCGTGCGCCCGCATCCGCATAGGCATCAAGCGTCAGAAACAGGAAATCGCGGTTTGTAACCGTAAGGATCTGTTCGACATCATCAAGATGCGATGCGCGTGCATAGGTCTTTCCAATCAACGTGCCGCCATCGGGCAGTTCGATGAAAGGCTTTGGGTGGGCGTCGCGCGAAAGCGGCCAGAGTCTGGAACCAGAACCGCCACTGATGATAACCGGAATAAAGCTCATTTGCTGTTGGCATCCTTCGTTGCTTTACGGGCGATCTCAAGTCCCATGGTCAAAAGTTGTGCGGCCTGTTCTTCGGTCGCGGCTTCCACATAGCAGCGCAGTTCTGGCGCGTTGCCGGAGGCGCGATAGTGGATTGCGTTGCCGGATGCAAAAAACAGTTTCACACCGTCAATTGTTTCAAGGCGAATAACCGCGTCCGTTAATGGAAACAAGCGCAGGCGCGCTTCTTCTTGCGTAATGACCGAGAGAAAGGCAGCAGTCTTTTCTTGTGCGACGTTTTGCAAACGGTCGCTCAATGCGATGCGGAAGCCGTAGCTTTTCGCAATTTCGGAGAGCGGCTTTTGCGACTGTTTGATGGTACTCAGACATGCAAGGATAGGCAGCAGCGCATCGCGGGTTGGGAGGGCTGTTAATGGCTGGCCGTTTTTCTCAATGGTGCTGCCGAGCAGCACGCCGCCATTGGCTTCAAAACCGACAACGCGTTTTGCATTGTCGCTTAAAGCTTTCTGCATTCCGGCAATCACATAGGGTGAGCCGACGCGTGTGCGCAAAACGTGAGCGAACTTTCCGCATTCCTCAAGCGCTGTATTGGAGGTGACAGGCGTTACGATTGTGTCTGCGCCTGCCCATGCAGACGTGATCGCACCGACGAGATCGCCGCGCACAAAATGCCCTTGCTCATCGGCAATAAGCGGGCGGTCTGCATCGCCATCTGTTGAAACGATCGCGTCAAAACAAGTCTGAGTTGCCCATTGCGAAAGCAGCTCAATGTCTTCTGTACGCAGGGCTTCGGTGTCGACCGGCACAAAAATATCGGATCGACCAAGCGCAATTGTTTCAGCACCAAGAGCATCCAGTATTTTAATCAAAAGATCACGTGCCACAGAGGAATGCTGATAGACGCCGACTTTCAATCCCGCGAGACTGTCTACGCCAAACAGCTTGATGTAGCGCGCGGCATAGGCATCCATTGCCTGAGTGCTTACAGGCAGGTTCATCGCTTTTCTTGTGGCAAGGTCAGCGGGCAGGGCAGCATAGGCAGCGCTGATTGCTGTCTCATCATTTTTGTCGATTTCGCCATCGGCGCGATAGAATTTCAAGCCGTTGCGGTCATCTGGGATATGACTTCCGGTAATCATGATGCAGGGTGCATTTTGTGCTATTGCGAAATAGCTCAATGCGGGGGTCGGTAACACGCCGCAGTCAACGGGCGTGAAGCCAGCGTCTTCAATTGCGCCCAGGGCGAGGGCCGCAATATCGGGGCTTGATGGGCGTAAATCCTGACCGACAAAAACGCGCTCGCCCGCAGTCAGCTCCCCTCTGGATTTCAGCATCTGAACAAATGCCAGCGAATAAGCATAGGCAGGCAATCCGTTTAGTTCTGTTGCGAGACCTCTAAGGCCGCTTGTGCCGAATTTGAGGGAATTGCCTGTCATGCCTTGTCCGAGCCTGTTTTCCAGATAAAAATCAATCTACTGCTAATATAATGGCCTTATAGAGGCTGCCTTTTCTATCGCTTATATTGCTGACTGTTTCAATTGCTGGATGTTCATGTGGTTATTGAGAGCTTTCAATTTAAAATATGTCTCCCAAAAGGAGGAGCCGCTTTTGGGGGACATGCCTTTAAACATAGTCGCGATGCGCGGGCAGGTTGAGATCGGGCAGGCTTTCTGCCTGCACAACTGCGCGGGCGACTGCATGTGCCATCACAGTTGCCGCAATCGCACCAATGGCCGTGACATCAGCTTCCACCCCTTCTGCCTTGCCTGTCGAGAGCGCAAAGATTGTATCGCCATCCCACATTGTGTGGATGGGATTGATCGAACGGGCAAACCCATCATGCGCCATGCCGGCGATTTTCTTGAGTTCAGCCTTGTTGAAGGGCGCATTGGTGGCAATCGCGCCGATTGTCGTGTTGGCGCCACCCGATTTGACGACATTGCGGCCCTGCATGATCGCATCCATGATATTGCGGAAACCTTTGCCGTCTTCATTGCGTGCGCCAGCAAGAATCTGCTGCGAATTGGGTGCATAGACATCACCGACCGCGTTGACGGCAACAATCGCCCCCACCACAACGTCGGTGCCGGGCACTTTATAGCTTGCGGTGCCTAAACCGCCCTTCATCGCATAGTCCATGCCAAACATTTTGCCGACGGATGCGCCTGCACCGGCGCCAATATTGCCTTCGGCGGAGGGTTCGCTTTTTGCTGCCTTGCAGGCGAGATAGCCCGCTTCTTCATCAGGACGTATGGAAAAATCGCCGACGCCTAAATCCATCAAAACCGCAGCCGGCACGATTGGAACCACGCCTTTGCTGATTGCAAATCCCAGTTTGTTTTCTTCGAGATAGCGCATGACCCCAGTTGCAGCATTCAGCCCGTAGGCGCTGCCGCCCGAAAGCATAACGGCTTGTACTTTCTGCACAAGGTTGATGGGGTCCAGAAGATCAGTCTCACGGGTGCCAGGTGCCGAGCCGCGGACATCGACGCCTGCCGTAGCTCCTTCTTCGCAAAGAAGAACTGTGCAGCCGGTCGGGCGCTTTGTCAGCGTATGATGGCCCAGCTTTAGTCCCGGAACATCAGTGATGCTCCCCCCCATGAGTTCCAGCATGCTCTGTTCCCCTCGTTGTGCTGCTGCCGCTGAGCCGACAATGAAAGGCATTGTTCCAAACCCTGCAAGTCCTTTTGCAAACGCGCGCCTGTCCATAGGCTGTTCTCCCCCCATTTGATGATTACTCAGTTAATACACTCTTCTTCTGTGCCCGGCGCAGACGTAAGACATCTGCCACAAATATACGTGAAAGAGCGTGATAAAGTGGCTCGTGCGATATAAGTCTTGCTGTGCCGTAGCTCAGCATTGATGCACACATAAGCGGAATAACATTGTTATGATTGCCGGTCATCTCCAGAATAATCACAAAGGCTGTCATTGGTGCTTGCACGACACCTGCAAAATATCCTGCCATACCAAGAACGGCAGCGAGACTGATGCTGGTGCCAAGCAATAAACCTATCGTGCTGCCAAGGCCTGCGCCGACCGACAGTGATGGGGCAAATATGCCGCCCGGGATGCCCGAAACCATTGAGAGAAGTCCGGCGATGAATTTCTCAAGGAAATAAAGTGGTGGCAAGGAAAGCCCTTCAATGGCGCTGCGAGCCTGATCATAGCCGGTGCCGAAGGTTGATCCTCCCGATGCAATACCAATCACGGCAATCAGCAGGCCGCAAATGCCTGCTATAATGACTGTGTCGCGCAGCGGTGCTTTTTGTACACGACGCCTGATACGGTTGGTCAGATTGAGCGCAAGAGCGCTGAATGTTGCGCCAAATGCACCCCCGATCACGCCGCACAGAATGACCAGAATCCAGTCTAAGCGGCTTACAACAGTTACGGTCGTAAGACCGAAATAGTTATAGTTTCCAACAAGGCCGAGCGAGGCAAGACCTGCAAGAATGACGGCGGACAGAACAAGCCCGTTCGTTCGTGCTGCATAGGCTCGCCCCATTTCCTCAATGGCGAAGACGATTCCTGCAAGCGGCGTATTGAAAGCCGCAGCAATGCCTGCCGCAGAGCCCGCAAGGATAAGTCCACGCGCGTGTTCCAAGCTGCCAATACGTGCAGATAACAGCATGATCGACGCACCGATCTGCACAGTCGGACCTTCGCGTCCAATCGAAGCACCAGAAAACAACCCGACGATTGTGAGGAAGATTTTGCCGAAAGCGATTTTCATCGAGAGCAGCAAAGTTCGGTCTTTTGGGTCATTGAGGTGCCGCGCTGCAATTGCCTGCGGTATGCCGCTGCCGCCGGAGCCGGGAAAAAATTTCATTGAAATCCACGCGCATAGCATAAAGCCGAAGGGCGTGATCAACAGTGGCAACCAGGCCCGCCATGGGCTGGTTTGGCCATCGGTCAGACTCTTGAACCAACCCTGTGCAATGTCGGCGGCTTCCGCGAAGGCCACACTGAGAACACCAATTGCAATCGCGCCACACCAGAAAACGAGGCGGGGCTTCCACAATCGTGGAGACATCCACATTGCGCGTGAGCGACGAATGAGATGGATTCGTTGATATGCCTTACGCATTTTGCCCCCTTTGGGCGAAATTTAAAGAATATGGCGGCGGGTTTATCATGAAAATCGTTATCAGTAACTGAAACTTGTCCGCAAAAGACTTTCCAATCAGTCATAAGCATGTTACCAGCCGGTGCCAATTCAATACGCAACGAAGCGCAGTCGCTGCTCCCGGTTTCTTACCGGAGAGGCGGCTTTTCTCATTCGGTAAACCCGGTAAAGGAATTGGCAATGGCTAAAATCGTAGAATCTTCCACCGGAGCTCTTGCTCTCACATTCGACGATGTTCTTTTGCAGCCGGGCCATTCAGAGGTGATGCCGGGGCAGGTTGATCTGCGCACCCGTATTGCCAAAGATATTGAGCTTAATCTGCCGCTGCTTTCAGCTGCCATGGACACCGTCACAGAATCACGTCTCGCCATTGCTATGGCGCAGTCGGGCGGTATCGGCGTTATTCATCGTAACTTGACACCTGAACGTCAGGCCGAAGAAGTCCGCCAGGTCAAGAAGTTCGAATCCGGTATGGTCGTAAACCCTGTCACGATTGGGCCGGATGCAACGCTTGCCGACGCACAGGCGCTCATGAAAGCACACCGAATTTCGGGCATTCCCGTTGTAGAAAACGCTGGCAAGGGTCCGGGACGTCTGGTCGGTATCCTGACAAATCGTGATGTGCGTTTTGCCTCTGATCCAGCGCAGAAGATTTATGAACTGATGACGCGCGAAAACCTGGTTACGGTGCGCGAAAACGTGCGCCAAGACGAGGCGAAGCGACTGTTACATGCGCATCGTATTGAAAAGCTGCTGGTCGTTGACGACAAGGGCCGCTGCGTTGGCCTGATAACCGTCAAAGACATGGAAAAGTCGCAACTTAACCCGAATGCCGCCAAGGATGCGCAAGGCCGTTTGCGCGCCGCTGCTGCCACAAGCGTTGGCGAAGACGGTTACGAGCGTGCCGAACGTCTGATTGATGCGGGTGTTGATCTTCTGGTTGTCGATACCGCTCACGGTCACTCACAACGCGTTCTTGATGCCGTTGCGAAAATCAAAAAAGCCTATCCCAATGTTGCCATTCTGGCCGGCAATGTTGCAACGGCTGGCGGAACACAGGCGCTGATCGATGCCGGTGCGGATGCCGTCAAGGTCGGCATCGGGCCGGGTTCCATCTGCACCACGCGCATTGTCGCCGGTGTTGGTGTTCCGCAGCTTTCAGCCATCATGTCGGCAGTTGAAGCCGCGCACAAGCATAACATTCCGGTTATCGCTGATGGCGGTATCAAGTTCTCCGGCGATTTTGCCAAGGCGCTGGCCGCTGGTGCGGTTGCTGCCATGGCTGGCTCGCTGCTGGCGGGTACGGAAGAAAGCCCAGGCGAGGTCTATCTGCATCAGGGCCGCTCGTTCAAATCCTATCGTGGCATGGGCTCGGTTGGTGCGATGGCGCGCGGTTCGGCAGATCGCTATTTTCAGGCGGAAGTGCGTGATGAGCTGAAGCTTGTACCAGAAGGCATTGAAGGTCAGGTCGCTTATAAAGGACCGATTTCAGCTGTTCTGCATCAGCTTGCCGGTGGACTGCGTGCCTCCATGGGCTATGTCGGTGCCAAGACGCTGGAAGAGTTCCGCGACAAGGCAACCTTTGTTCGCATTTCCAATGCGGGCTTGCGTGAAAGCCATTCTCATGGCGTATCCATCACCCGTGAAAGCCCGAATTATCCGGGCGGTATGTAATATCATATCGGACATGCATTTCATCAGGGCGGCCTCATTGAGGTCGCCTTTTATTTTGAGAGTGCCTTCATTTTATCGTCATCAATGAGAAGGCCGGATGCACTTTCGACAATGCAATCTGCAAGTGCGCGAAAGTCATCGAAGCGTCTGTTTTGCCTGCGCCAAAAAAGTGCGATTTCCCGTTTGGGCTGCTCCCCATCAAACGGAACGATGCGCATAGTGTTGCTGCGCGTTTCCGCATGAACAGCAATTTCCGGAATAAGCGTCAGGCCCATTCCATGGGCGACCATTTGTAAAAGTGTCGTCATGCTGGTTGCGCCATATTTTACCAGTTGCCGCTGGGATGGCCGAGAACAGATCGCCAGCGCCTGATCACGCATACAGTGGCCTTCTTCCAACAGCAGCAGGCGATCAAGCGCCGCATCATCCTGCGTCATGGTCGAAGACAATACCGTCTGATCATTGCTTGACGTGGCGATCAGAAAACGATCATCAAAAAGTTTCTGATGCGTAAGCCGATCATCCACGATTGGCAAAGCTGCAATGACAGCGTCGGTCTCACCTGAGTGAAGCTCCTCAAGAAGCGTTGCCGTTATGCTTTCGCGCAATTGCAGACGGAAAGACGGGTGCCGCTCGGCCAGCAGTGGGATGAGATGCGGGATAATATATGGAGCAACGGTTGGGATAATCCCCAGTCGCAACTGGGTTTGCAGCAGGCCTTTGCTCTGCGCAGAGATTTCCTCCATCGCGTGAAGTTCTTTGAGAATGGCCCGAATGCCGGGGAGCAACTCGCGGCCAAGCTTTGTCATAATGATTGTGCGATGAGAGCGCTCAAACAGCGAAGCGCCAGCCACCGCTTCCATTTCAGCAATCTGTGCTGAGAGGGCGGGTTGCGAAATATGGGCAAGCTCTGCGGCTTTACGAAAATGCAGCGTATTGGCGAGCGCATCGAAGTAGCGCATTTGGCGAACTGTAAACATGATAGGAAAAACTTATCAATAATAACAAAAAAAGCAATTGGAGATTATACTTAGAATTAGTCTAAACTGGGTTCATTATCCAGTAGGCATGATGCGGCGGGGCTGTCCAAGGTCAGAATCCAAGCTGAATGTAGGATCACAAACGATTTTTAGGAAGGAAATTCCCATGGCAGACCGTCCGATTATGACGACAAGTGCTGGTGCACCGATCCCGGATAACCAGAATTCCCTGACTGCGGGTGAGCGCGGCCCTATTTTGTTGCA
>NZ_JAYEXN010000008.1:0-124387 GCF_044435015.1 Ochrobactrum sp. S1502_03 | reverse complement strand
GCGCGTTGCGACGCGCTATGACAAGACCAAGGAATCCTACCTCGGTTTCGTCGCAATCGCTGCAGTCAAACTATGGATACCCTTTGTCCACGAGCGCTAATGTGATCGGTTATTTAATCTGTAAAATACGTGAAATTTGGTCCATGAGTTTCGCTCGGTGGTCTTCTGGTAGTGATTTCTACAGCGCTTTTGTACAGCTTGCATCTTTCTGGTAAAAGGAAATGGCATTTCCAAATATTCAGAATGCTCTGGAATAATATCTCAGGGTTGTATTCTTGATTTGAGGGGCGCGCTTTTAATTTTTCTTGCTTAAAAATAAAATACAGCTGCTGATTGTTGTAATAACAGCTTGTGGTTTAATTTTACGAAAGATATTTTTAAATGATTGGTGGCATATTATCCCTTCTGAAAGGGGTACGATCAACGAAATGTGGCGAAGCCTTCAACCTGAGATACCCGTCGATGTGCGGTTATCATTTTTGCGGTCGCTATATGGCAACCGTACAACATTATGGTTTGGTCTGCTCGCCCATGTTGTGGCGTGTGTCGTCATTTACGTAAAAACTGCTGACTGGCGTTTTCTGGGCTTTGCTGGCTTTTTTACAATTATTGCCCTTGGCCGCCTCTTTGACATGCATAAATTTGACCAGGCAAAACTTGGCAATCTCACGCATGCTGATCTCGACAAGTGGGAAGCGCGTTATCTTGTCGGTGCGTCGTTGGTTTGTCTCACGCTTGGTATGCTGTGCTTCTTCTCAAGCTATGTGCTGCGCGATTCCTTTGCAGAACTTGCAAGCCTGACCATTCTGCTTGCCTCTGTTGTTTCGATTGTGGGGCGCAATTATGCGTCGGCAAAGGCCGTTGCGCTGATGTCGGCCTGTACGCTGTTGCCCGTGCTGGCGGGTCTCATTCTTGCGGGGACTCCCTTTCATATTGTGATTGGCCTGCTGCTGATTCCGTATTTTCTGTCCAATATTCAGATGGCCAACGGATTGCGCGAATTTCTCTTCGCAGCCGTGATGGGCAAGCGGCGTCTGTCGGTGGTGGCCAGTCGTTTTGATGCGGCACTCAACAATATGCCGCAAGGTCTGTTGATGTTTGATGCGCAGCAACGCATCGCGGTGATCAATCACAAAACAAAAGCCTTGTTGAAGATTGCGGAACACACAAAGCTGCGAGGGCGTAAACTTGAAGTCTTGCTTCGTTATTGCATCCGTCAGGGCTTGTTTCCGCATAATGACCTGAGCAATATCGGAGCGCGTATGCGCGATCTTCTGGCGGGTCGCAAATCGCGTGACATTTTTCAGCTTGCGGATGATCGCTACATCGAATGCGTCGCCAACCAGACATCAAATGCCGGTGTGGTGCTGATGTTTGAAGATGTGACGCAACGCGTTGAATCGGAAGTGCGCATTCAGCATATGGCGCGCTTCGACGGCCTGACAGGCCTTCCAAACCGCAATTACTTCGAAACGATGGTGCGCTCGCTGCTCTCGCAAAAAGATTCCGATACGCTTGCGGCCCTCATTGTTATCGACATCAATCATTTCAAGCATGTCAATGATACGCTTGGGCATCATGTCGGCGACACGTTCCTCAGGCTCTTTGCCGAGCGGTTGAGCCTGCTTGATCCGCAGCGTTATGTCGCCTCACGCTTTGGCGGCGATGAATTTGTTGTATTTGTCTTCAATCTCGACAGTGAAGCTGAAGTCGCGCCTGTGATGGAACATATCATTGCAGTTGTGAGCGGCATTTATGATCTCAATGGTGATCAGATTCAGATGGAGATCAGTGCAGGTGTTGCCACTGAAACTGTCGCAAAATGCGATATTGCCAGCATGCATATGAATGCCGACCTTGCACTTTATGAAGCAAAGGGTGACGAAGGCAGACAATGGGCGCTGTTTGTCAGTGCCATGGACACCAAATATCGCGGTCGTCAGAAGCTGAAAGCTGATCTGCGACAGGCGATTGCCAACCGTGAAATCAAGGTGGTCTATCAGCCGATTGTCAGTGCGCAGTCACTGCGTGTGGTCGCTTATGAAGCGCTTGCACGCTGGGAGCATTCGGAGCTTGGACCGATCTCTCCAATGGAGTTCATCCCGCTGGCAGAGGAAATCGGGATCATTTCGCAGATAACACGTTTCATGCTTGAGCAGGCCTGTCAGGACTGTATGTCGTGGGGTGATCGTATTGGCGTCTCCGTCAATCTTTCGGCGATTGACCTCAAGAACAGCGATATTGCCCGCGACATTGCCAATGCGTTACAGAAGTCGAAGCTTCCTGCCCGACAGCTTGAAGTCGAGGTAACGGAAAGCGCAATTATTGCTGATCGCAACCAGACTTCGCTTGTTTTGCAGCGTCTCAAAAATGGTGGCATCAATATTGCGCTGGATGATTTCGGAACGGGTTACTCCAGCCTCAGCTACCTCAACAGCCTGCCGTTGACCAAGGTGAAGGTTGATCGCTCGTTTGTGCGGGATATTGCAACCGACCGCCGCTCTCTCATGCTGTTACGCGGTGTTACGCAGCTTTCGCACGAGTTGGGGCTGGCTGTGACTGTTGAAGGCGTTGAAACTGAAGAGCAATTGGCTCTGGTCCGCGTTGCTGCCGGTGCCGACCTTGTTCAGGGTTATCTTCTGGGTAAGCCTGTGCCGGCTGATGAAATTCGTTCTTCGTCCGCCAAAGCGATCGCGCATCACGATATTGGGCACACCGTCGCTTAAGATTTTTCATCCGCATAGCCTCACAAGTTATAGTGATTTTCAATAATGATGGAATGATGATGATATAAAATTGTCATAACGCGACAGTTTTATAGAGTATCATTCGAATCACTATTGATGATTTGAGAATATGCGAGGGAGACTATGAGGCGCTATTTTCGCTATTTATTATATGTTTTAGCTCTAATTATTATTGTGGTTGGAGTTGGATCTGCGATTTTCTGGAAGAAAATACATGAATATTGGGCGGTATATCAGTATGCTCAAACATTCAAGCCTGATGTGATTGATGAGAATTTTCGCAATCTTTATAAAAAATATCCCTCCGTTCGCGTGCCTCATACGGCTGATGTGAGTGTGTTGCCGGTAGCAGAGCGCCCTTTGCCGGAAACCTATACTTACAAGGGCGAGACGCGCAATGTTGCGGATTTTCTTCAGCGCACTGATACGACCGGATTTATTGTGCTCAAAGACGGCGTGATTGTGCATGAGGAATATGATCGCGGTAATACGGAAAAGACGCAATCCATTGCGATGTCTCTTTCAAAGTCATTTGTTTCATTTCTGATTGGCAATGCTGTTGCGGATGGGAAGATCAAGCTTGATGAAACGGTCGATCATTACGTGCCGGTGCTTAAAGAAGGTGGCTATAAGGGCGTTACCGTTAAAAACGTGCTGCAAATGTCATCCGGCATTGGTTTTAATGAAAACTATGGCGATCTGAATTCGGATATTGTCCGCTATGTCATACAGATTCTGACCGGCTCGGTTGTGGATTTCACGGCCCACCTCAAGAGTGAGCGGCAGCAGGGGACAGTCAATGAATATGTATCTGCTGACACACAGGTGCTTGCTCTGGTTTTGGAACATGCAACAGGTGTGCCAATACAACAATATTTTCAGGACAGGCTGTGGTCGAGGCTTGGAGCGGAAGCTGATGCCTATTGGCTGGCCGATACTCAGGGAGAGGTTGTTGCCGCGGGTGGGCTGAATGCGGTGCTTCGCGATTATGCGCGATTTGGGTTGCTCTATATGAATGAGGGACGCAATTACCGTGGTGAGCAGCTTGTGCCTGCACAATGGGTTCATGATTCAGTGACGCCGGATGAGCCTTATCTCATGCCCGGACGTCGGATGCCTTCCGGTAAAATAGCTTATGGCTATGGCTATCAGTGGTGGATTCCGGCAGAGCCTGAGGGTGATTTCTGCGGTGTGGGTATTTATGGACAATTCATCTATGTAAACCCCGTGAAAAATGTGGTGATCGTCAAGACATCTGCCTATGCAAACTACAATATTGACGGCCAAGCTATGAAAGATGAGACTATTCACATGTTTCAATCTTTGGCCAATTCGCTTTAGGCGCTCGCTAAAAGCGTGCTCGAATGGCTGTTTATCAGCCATTCGATGCCGAAGTAGACCAAGATTGCCCTGTCAAATCCTGTGATATGGCGAGAAGTTCGCTCCATCTTTGACCGGACTGTGAGAAAACGCGAACTTATACCTTTACACGCTTATAAAGCACCTTATTCTGCGCACTGATTTGACGGGGTGCGGATGCGATTTGAATGAGTAATGAAGCTGTCTCCGGTGGCCAGCCACCGCTATCCAATTTCGCGCGGCAGCTATTGCAGTTTCTGGATCGGGTGGAGTATCGCAGGATTGTGCATGCCGAAGATCTCGAAGAGATCGGGCGTCTGCGTTATCGCTCCTACCGCAGTGCGAATGTGATGCATGAAGCAGACGTGCCATCGATTGTCGATGATGTGGATTGCGACAGCCATGCGTTTGTTTTCGGTATTCATATTGATGGGCAGTTGGTGAGTACATTGCGTATTCATCACATCACGCCAGATCATCGTCGTGGCACAAGCTATGCGCTTTTTCCGGATATTCTTGATCCGCTGCTCAACGCAGGTATGAGCTTTGTCGATCCCACACGGTTTGCGGCCGACCCGGAACTTTTGAGCGAATATCCGGCCATTCCCTATGTCACACTGCGCATTGCTGCAATGGCATCGGAATATTTTGAAGCCGATCAATGTCTTGCATCGGTCAAACCAGAGCACATGGCCTTCTATAAACGCATTTTCGGAACAAGTGTTATGGCCGAAGCGCGTGAGCACGAGGGCTATGGGATCCGGGTCGGGCTGGGAGCCGCTCCCATTCGCAATATTCGCGATGCCGTTGCTGTCCGCTTTCCTTTTTTCAAATCGCAACCGCACGAGCGGCGCGCTATGTTTGGTGAGCTGGTTAATGGCGTTGGCCCGCTGACTATTCTGCCGACAGCGAAATATACGGGGCTTGGCGTATAATGCTTCATACGCACGATTATTGCATTTTATTATTTAAATCTTTTTGAAAGTTGCCTTAAATATTTAAATGTAGCACTTTTTGAAAAATGCCGTTAGGTAAGTGCAGGAGCCGCGCTATGCGGATCGAGGGGCGCTGCGACAATGGGCCGGGCAGGAAAGCGGTAAGCCGCTCCGGTTCATGTTGAATGCGCGTTGAAGATTGAGAATATTGTGGCTAAGAATAGTCAAAATATTTCAATGGGTGGAACTAAAAATGGCAGAACATCATACCGCAGCCCCGGCTGAACTTGGCGCGAAGATGGATTATTCCGAGCATGAGAAAACTTATGCCAGTTTCACAAGCGTATTTAAATGGGGCACCGTGGCGCTTGTCGCGCTTCTGGCTTCCATGGCGTTCGGCTTTTTTGCGGGTGGTGCTTTCGCCGCATCCGTTCTTTTTGTCCTTATCTGCGTTGCTGCCTGGTTCATCCTCTAAGGATATAAAGCCGGAATAATCGCGTGATTTGATCGAATGCCTTGGTAAGGGTGCCGTTTGCGCCTCGCCGGGGCTTTATGCATGTCGTTTGTTTGATAATTTGATGGGGTATCTTCCCGGATGCCCTGAATTCCGCCCGGCTGTGACGCCGGATCAAGCCACGAAAGGGAAACCAGTTGGCCCAGACTATATTCATTCCGAAAGAGAGTGATCCCAACGAGACCCGCGTTGCGGCATCTGCCGAGACGGTGAAGAAATTCATCGCGCTTGGTTTTGATGTCGTGGTGGAAAAAGGCGCAGGCGAAAAATCGCGTATCATTGATACCGAGTTTGTCACTGCGGGTGCGCGCATAGGCACTGCGGCGGATGCCAAAGCGGCAGACGTGATCCTGAAAGTGCGCCGACCGAATGATGCGGAGCTTAAGGGGTATAAGTCGGGTGCAGCGCTTTTCGCGATGCTTGATCCTTACGGTCACGAAGATGCTGTGGCAGCACTTGGCAAGGCTGGAATTTCGGCATTCACGATGGAATTCATGCCACGCATAACGCGCGCGCAGGTGATGGACGTGTTGTCATCGCAGGCCAATCTGGCGGGCTATCAGGCTGTCATTGATGCTTCGGAAGTTTATGACCGTGCTATGCCGATGATGATGACGGCGGCTGGCACCGTGCCTGCTGCCCGTGTCTTTGTCATGGGGGCGGGCGTTGCAGGGCTTCAGGCGATTGCGACTGCTCGTCGTTTGGGTGCGGTTGTGACTGCAACCGATGTTCGCCCGGCGGCAAAAGAGCAGGTGGCTTCGCTTGGCGCGAAGTTCATCGCTGTCGAGGATGAGGAATTCAAGGCGGCGGAAACCTCCGGCGGCTATGCCAAGGAAATGTCGAAGGAATATCAGGCGAAGCAGGCGGCACTTGTTGCTGACCATATTGCCAAGCAGGATATCGTCATTACCACGGCACTTATTCCGGGTCGTGCCGCCCCGCGTCTTGTTTCAAAGGAAATGGTTGCGGCCATGCGTCCGGGGTCTGTGCTGGTCGATCTGGCAGTTGAACGCGGCGGCAATGTTGAAGGTGCTGTTGCCGGACAGATTGCGGAAGTTAACGGCGTGAAGATTGTGGGGTATCTCAACGTACCGGGCCGGATTGCAGCGACTGCTTCGCAGCTTTACGCGCGCAATCTTTACGCATTCCTCGAAACGCTGGTCGATAAGGAAGCAAAGCTTCTGAAAATTGATCCGCAGGAAGAGCTGGTCAAGGCAACGCTTCTGACCCATGAGGGCAAGGTCGTGCATCCGGCGTTTGCCAAGACCGAAGCCGAAATAGCGCCGGCAGTCGTGGCTGAGAAGGTCGCCAAGCCAAAAACAGCAGCGAAGCCAAAGGCACCTGCTTTGGAAGCGGCTGCTGAAAAGCCTGTAGCGAAGAGAACCCGGAAAGCGCCCGCAAAAGCTGCAAAAACTTCTGCTGATGGAGGAGAGGCATAATGTCCGATACAGCACTCGAAAAAGCTCTTGAGAGCCTCAATCAGGCGGCAGAGGCCGTAAGGCAGGCAGCGGAAAATGCAGGCGGTTTAGGTGATGCAGCCGCTGCTGCAGCCCATGCCGCTTCCGGTGGAGTGGTCGATCCGTTTGTCTTCCGCCTTGCGATTTTTGTTCTGTCGATTTTCGTCGGTTATTACGTTGTCTGGTCGGTGACGCCTGCGCTGCATACGCCGCTTATGGCTGTCACCAACGCCATTTCATCGGTGATCGTGGTTGGCGCACTTCTTGCAGTCGGCCTGTCGCTTTCGGGCTGGGCAACCGGCTTCGGCTTCATCGCGCTCATCCTTGCCAGCGTGAATATTTTCGGCGGCTTCCTCGTTACCCAACGCATGCTTGCCATGTACAAGAAAAAAGAAAAGTGAGGGCTGAGCCATCATGAGCGTTAATCTCGCAGCCTTCCTTTATCTCGTCTCCGGTGTCCTGTTCATTCTGGCACTGCGCGGCCTGTCGCACCCAACCACCAGCCGTCAGGGTAATACCTATGGTATGATCGGTATGGGTATTTCCATTGTCACCACGCTGCTGCTGGCACGCCCAAGCTTTGGCGGTCTGGTGATGATCATTCTTGGTATCGGCATTGGTGGCGGTATCGGTGCCGTGATTGCGCGCCGCATTGCGATGACGGCCATGCCGCAGCTTGTGGCGGCCTTCCACTCGCTGATCGGTCTTGCAGCCGTGCTCGTTGCTGCCGCAGCCCTTTACTCACCGCATTCCTTTGGCATTGGCGAGGTGGGTCAAATCCACGGTCAGGCGCTGATTGAAATGTCGCTCGGTGTTGCGATTGGTGCAATCACCTTTACCGGTTCGATTATTGCGTTCCTGAAACTTGATGGCCGCATGTCGGGCAAGCCGATCATGTTGCCGGGACGCCATGTCATCAATGCGGCCCTTGCTGCTGCAATTGTGATCCTGATTGCTGTTCTGACCAACACCGAAAGCCATTTCGTGTTCTGGCTGATCGTTATTCTGGCGCTGGTATTCGGTGTGCTGATCATCATCCCGATTGGCGGCGCGGATATGCCGGTTGTCGTTTCCATGCTCAACTCCTATTCGGGCTGGGCTGCGGCAGGCATTGGCTTCACGCTTGGCAATCTGGCGCTGATTATCACTGGTGCGCTGGTCGGCTCATCGGGTGCGATTCTGTCCTACATCATGTGTAAAGGCATGAACCGCTCGTTCATCTCGGTTATTCTGGGTGGCTTTGGCGGTGACGTGACAGCAAGTGGTGGCGGCGAAGTGGAACAGCGTCCGGTCAAACAGGGTTCGGCAGATGATGCAGCCTTCATCATGAAGAACGCATCCAAGGTCATTATCGTGCCGGGTTACGGTATGGCGGTGGCACAGGCACAGCACGCGCTGCGTGAAATGGCCGACAAGCTGAAAGCCGAAGGCGTGGAAGTGAAATACGCAATCCACCCTGTTGCCGGTCGTATGCCGGGTCACATGAACGTGCTGTTGGCCGAAGCCAACGTACCTTATGATGAAGTGTTCGAACTTGAAGACATCAATTCGGAATTTGCGACGGCTGATGTTGCCTTCGTGATTGGCGCGAATGACGTGACCAATCCGGCAGCGAAGACTGATCCGCAATCGCCGATCTTCGGTATGCCGATCCTTGATGTCGACAAGGCCGGTACGGTGCTGTTCATCAAGCGCGGCATGGGCTCAGGCTATGCGGGCGTGGAAAACGAACTGTTCTTCCGCGATAACACCATGATGCTGTTTGCAGATGCGAAAAAGATGGTCGAAAGCATAGTTAAGGCTCTCGATCACTAGGCCTTTGATATTCGGGTTCTGGCAGCCTGCAAATGGCGAGGTTCTGCGCTTCCGGTGCGCATGTACGTTCAGTACATTCCGCTCCGGTTCTCGAACCTCACCATTTTAGGCTCGCCATTTCCCGAATCTCATAAGGCCACGGTGCTCTGGCAACAAACAAAAACGGCGGCTTCGAGCCGCCGTTTTTGTTTTTGCTGGTAATTTTCGATCAGCCGTAGATCATTTTGTCCTGCAAAGCGCGCAGCTCGGCGATCTTTGAGCCGGGTTGCGGTGTTGCATTGGCATGGGTGATGAGTTCACCCTTCTTGATTGATGCGGTGACGGTGCCATTTTGCAGCAGGCCGCACGGAATGGCTTTCGCGGCCCGTGCTTCCGGCGTGGTCATGATCCATGAGCGATAGCAATATTGGCCAATCGCATCGAGCTTTTCGCCCGGCTGCAAATCTCTCTTTGCGACCGCGCAGACTTCTGCCACTGGCTTTGGCAGTGGCACCATGTCGGATTTGCCGTATAGGACTGCACGCGCGACTGTCAGCGGTACCTCAAGCGATGTAAGGTGGTAGGGGCGGTGGAAGGTGAAATAGGGCCCTTTGCCGATTTTCAGGTCTTCAAGCCGTTCATTCAGGCGCGGGTGGTCCATCTTGGCCACAACGAATACGCCTGGTGAAACACCTTTGCCGATGGAATAATCGACCACGCCGCTTTTGCTGAGAACGCCGCCATCCGCCTGAGGGATGAGCGTGCTGCTCAACTGGTCAATGCTGGCGCGGGGGCCATGCATACCAGCAATATCTGGAACAAGGCCTGTTGCATTGGCAATGGCTGCCATCTCGACCATGGTTTTTGAGCCATCGATGAATTCGACCAGCAGGCGGACATTCATGTTCCGGCGGTCGGCTTCTTCTTGATAATCATCAGGGATGGCATCAAAATTGAGCGGGTTGTTCTTGCCCTTGCCAGCAGAGACCACTTCATAACCAAGCGCTGAAACGAACTCTATCAGCTCCATGCAGGAGGAGGGCTCGTCGCCAGCGCCCAGCGAATAGATGACGCCCTGCTTGTCGGCCTGTGCCTTGAGGTAAGGTCCGATGGTGACATCGGCTTCGACATTCATCATCACAAGATGCTTGCCGTGCTCAATCGCCTTGATGCCGGTTTCAGCGCCCACTTCCGGAATGCCGGTTGCATCGATAATCACATCAATCAGCGGATTTGAAAGGATCAGATCATTGTCGCCGGTGACGGCAATCTTGCCGCTCTCAATGGCGCTGGTCATAGCGCTTTCAGTGCTGGCTTCTTTGGCGTTGTCTTCGTTACCATAGGCAGTGCGCACAGCCTTGAATGTGTTCGGCAGACGACGCGCGGAAAGCGCGCCGACTTCGATGCCGGGCATACGGGCAACCTGTGTGACGATATCTGTGCCCATCTCGCCAGCGCCTATGAGGCCGATGCGGATTGGTTTTCCTGTTTCTGCGCGTGCCTGCAAGTCCCGCGCCAGTCCAACCAGTGCCACATTCGTCGTCATGAGAGTCTCCGCGATAATTTTGTCACGCTTCTGTTGTTATAGATGCGCAATCGACGAACAGTCTCTATATCGAAAGAGACAAACGCGCATCTCAAATCGGCGCGACAAAATATGCAATTTACCGGAGCCTTTATGAGCAATGCATCTTCCTTCGACCTCGTTATCTTTGATTGCGATGGTGTTCTTGTCGATAGTGAACCACTTTCCTGTCGCGCGTTTGAGCAGGTTTATGCCAATCACGGCATGATTTTGCCGGAAGGAACCGTCGCCAAAGGCATCGGCATGAAGCAGGCTGACATATTAGCGATGATTGCTGATCTGACGGGCCATCGTTTGCCAGATGAGGCTTTGAGCCAGTTCTGGCCCGAAACCAAAACCCTTTTTGCTGAGCATTTGCAGCCGGCGGTGGGAATCGCCGATTTTCTGAAAGTGCTGCCCTATAAGCGTTGTGTTGCCTCCTCCTCGCAGCCTGAGCGCATTGCATTCAGTTTGAAAAAGACAGGCATTGATCAATATTTTGGCGATGCAGTCTATTCATCCAGCATGGTTAAGCGCGGGAAGCCAGCGCCCGATCTTTTCCTGTTTGCTGCCGACAAAATGGGAATTGATCCGGCACGGTGTGTCGTGATCGAAGATTCGCCCTTTGGTGTTGAGGGGGCGATTGCAGCCGGTATGACAGCCTTTGGCTATACGGGCGGCGGGCATACCTATGAAGGGCATGCAGAACGTTTGTCTTCCAAGGGCGCGCAACAGGTTTTTGGCCATTGGGATGATATTGCACGTGAAATACTGGCCGCAGCCTGATCCACAGTCTTGCCGTGTGCTCATTAATGGATAACAAGAGAGTCTGAGTTCAGCAGAAAGTTTGAGGGCATGAAGGACGCAATTACGCTCGACCAGTTGCGCGAGGCGATTGGCACGGAAATCGGATGTTCCGAGTGGCGTGAAGTCACGCAGGAAATGATCAACCAGTTTGCGGATGCAACGGATGATCATCAGTTCATCCATGTTGATCCAGAACGTGCTGCCAAGGAAACGCCATTTGGCGGCACGATTGCGCATGGCTTTTTGACCTTGTCGCTGCTTTCGACGCTGGCATTTGAAGCGCTGCCGATGCTGGAAGGTGCCACGATGGGGATTAATTACGGTTTCGACAAAGTGCGTTTCATGTCACCGGTGAAGACCGGTGCGCGGGTGCGCGCGCGGTTCAAGCTCGCTGATGCCGATATTCGTCCCTCAGGCCGCGTGGTCAATCATTACGAAGTGACGCTGGAAGTCGAGAATATGGTCAAGCCAGCACTCACCGCGACATGGCTCACCATTGCTGTGGTTGAGCCGCCCAAGGCTTGATCCGTCTGTTCTTATGGATTGATAAGTCGTCCTTCTTCATCGAGAGGGGCGGCTTTGTCTTTTTGGGTGGTCATCAGATCACGGAAAAAGAAGGGGCCATGCAGGAACATGCCAAAGTCGTAAAAATTCTTCTTCTCAGCACCGCGCATGTAAAGCAGATGCATCAGGAAGAAATTGCCTTTTGAACGCTTGTAGCGGTTTTCACTGTGTATGTTCTTGAAGCGGATATGATGGATGAGCGGCGGGTTCTCAGTCTTTATTTTCAATGCTTTGGCCGGATCAGAGCCGTAAAAATGGATAATGTCGGTCAGAACCTGAAACTCCGACCAGAGCACAGGGCTTTCGTTCATCACCACGCGCATGTCTTCGCGCAAAGCCCGGGCCTTTGGGTGAAGCGCGATCATCAGCAGGCATGAGCCAATGGCCAGTATCGACACAGGCTGTTTTGTGAGCAGATCAGGCCGCTCGCGCTGAACATCGGCTAGTGCTTCAACCGCAGGTACTGTACCCAGGCTGTGGCCGACAATAATCACTTCGTCGGCATTGCTTTGCTCGATTTTCTTTTTGAGCGCTTCGGCAAACGCTTTGCGGCGCTCAATAAGCGTGTCATTGCGACCATAAATGCGGTCATAGGCTGCCGACCAGTCATCCAGCAGATAAGACATGAAGAATCGGTCGCCCGGCCAGCGCACGAGCAAGGTCGCAATCAAAGCAGCAAGCGGCAGCGACCAGACGAGATTCCAGGATGGGAAACCTGCAAGCGTGGGTGCTGATGCGATCAGAGCTGCAATCGCTATGATGAGGATGGACAGCAGAAACGGCCATAGGAAAAACATCACAAAGCGCCAGCTGGTTAGCAGATAGCGAAGCAGGGTGCCTGTAGATAAGATATTCATGAAAGCGCGAAAGCCGGTAAGCATCCGTTTTGGCGTGGAGCGTGCCGCATAATCATCGAAGATATCCGCAGTGCCAAACTGGCAGAATTCCGTTTCCGTCTCCCACCCATTGCCTTTTGTCCGAGCGGTCAGCGTTCCGCAATCATCCGCCTCGTCGGTCATGGGCGAAAGTTTTGTTTTGGCTTTCCATAACCGGTCAAAATCTTTCAACGCGAGCGCATGTCGCACGCGGACGGCTTTGGGGTGCAGGCCCTCATAGCCTGTGAATTGAATAACGAGTCGTGTGCGTGGGGACATGAATATGATGCGAAGGAATCAATCGAGGGGAAAAGGCTATGAACTGCCGGATTGCTTCTATCGTGGAGCAATGAGGCTGAATTGTGCGGAAGGTGGGGGCTCTCTAGCCTATTGGGTGCGATTTCGTCACTATAATTTATCGTGAGTCCATTATTTATGCGGAACGCCGGGCAAAGCTTTATCTTGATATGGACAAAAGCCGGACTATCTGGTAAAGCCAGCCCCAATTTGCAGCGTTTATGTTGCGAAGCTTGGGAGCCTTTCGGCGTTTATACAGTTGACTCTATCAGCTGGAACTCGTTAAGAGACGCCCTTAATGCCTCAGGCTCAATCGAAATTCTAACCGATACGGGATTACACGTGCAGGTACTCGTCCGCGATAACAATGTTGATCAGGCTCTCCGCGCTCTTAAGAAAAAGATGCAGCGCGAAGGTATCTTCCGCGAAATGAAGATGCGTGGCCATTATGAAAAGCCATCTGAAAAGCGCGCCCGCGAAAAGGCTGAAGCCGTTCGCCGTTCGCGTAAGCTGGCTCGTAAGCGCGCACAGCGTGAAGGTCTTATCGGCGGCGGTCGTACCGCAGCTCGCTAAGTGACCTGAAATTGGCGCTGCATTTGTAGCGCCTTTTGCTTGCCGGTGCAGCTTATGGCTCGCGCCGGTTTTTGCATGTCTGAACATCGGGTTGGTGTTTTGAGCCACTTCACGCGATAAGACATGTCGTTTTGAAGTGTCAGCGGACTGCCATATACTGACCTTTATTGTGGCGTTGAGCTTGTTGCGTCAGTTGGGTTGATCGGCGGTTTTGCCTGCCGCCTTCTCCTGTGCGATAGAATGAGAATATTGTGGCTGTTAAAGCAGCCGGGGACAAAGTTGAAGATAGGCTCCTTTGCTCCGCTCATGCAGAAAGGAACACTGCCGTTGCCAATGCGCTTTAAGGGTATGCATTCGTCCGGGAATTTTTTTGCCCGTAACAGCCTGTTGGCTGCAACTGCCGTTCTGGCACTTGGCCTTGTCGGTTGTCAGAGTTCCTCCAACAATGTGTTGACTTCGATTGATCGTGCGCAGGGTTCAAGTGAGAACATCAGTTCGCTGACCAGTGTCATTCAGAGCAATCCGCGTGATCCTGAAACTTATAATGTGCGTGGCTCTGCCTATGGCAAAGCTGGCCGTTACAAGGAGGCGCTGCGCGATTTCGATCAGGCGATTGCACTCAACCCGAATTTCTATCAGGCTTATGCAAACCGTGCGCTGATCTATCGTTATATGGGTGACAGCGGTAAAGCCGCGCAGGATTATAGCCGGGCGATCCAGATCAATCCGCAGTATGATGCCGCTTATATCGGGCGCGGTAATGTCTATCGGCAGGCCGGACGCCTTGATCAGGCATTGAGCGACTTTAATCAGGCGATTGCGCTTCAGACCACAGATGGACGCGCCTATCACAATCGCGGTTTGATCTATCAGGCCAAGGGGCAGCATAAGCAGGCGATTGAAGATTTCTCAAAAGCCATTTCGCTTAATTCCACTGCACCGGAACCTTATAATGGTCGCGGCCTGTCCTATGTTGCTCTGGGCGACTACGACAATGCTTTTGACGATTTCAATACAGCCATTACGCTTGATGGAAATATCGCTGAAAGCTGGGCCAATCAGGCGCTGGTTTACGAACACCGTGGTGATAAGGCCAAGGCTGCCAATTCTTACTTGCGCGCCACGCAGCTTGATCCGAATTATCAGCCTGCCAAGGCTGGTCTGGCGCGCACGCGCAGCTGATCATTTCTTTGTGAATAATAATAAGGGCGGTACTCTCCAAAATAGGGGGTGCCGCTTTCCTTTATTTAAAGGCGACATATAATAGCTGTATGTCGCTTTTCGATCATATTGGCTTTGAAACTAGAGATCTTCGCCGCAGCCTTTCTTTTTATGAAAGCTGCATGCCCACGCTTGGGCTGGCGGTTATTTCCCACGCAGACCGAGGTTTCTTCGTTAATGGTGGGGAAAGGGCGCCTGTGCCATTTTTGTGGATCCATAAAAGCCGGAAACCGGATGCAGACGTGCCTGACGGCAAGCCGGGCAATCATCTTCACTTGATGTTTACTGCGGTCAGTCGTGAAGATGTAGAGGTTTTTTTCCGTGCAGCCGTTCAGGGCGGCGGCAAAGAGAGCGCATCACCGGCCTATCAGGGACCGGAAGAAATGGGCTATTATGCGGCTCTCGTTTTCGATCCCGACGGAAACACACTGGAAGCAGGTTTCCGTCAGAGAGCAAGATAAATTGGTTTAAGCCCTTGAACGCAGGTTGCGCTTGTCGAGACGATTGACGAGAGAGTCGCCGATCAGCTGAATGCCGCACACCATAATGATGAGAATAATCACCACAGCAATCATGATCTGCGTTTCAAAGCGCTGATAGCCGTAGCGGATAGCCAGATCACCCAAGCCCCCCGCACCAATGGCACCAGCCATTGCGGACGCGCCAATAAGCGTGATGATGGTGACGGTGAAGCCTGCGATAATGCCCGGTAGCGCTTCGGGCACCAGCACTTCACGCACGATTGTCCAGCGGTTTGCGCCCATTGAACGGGCCGCTTCCACCAGGCCGTTATCCACTTCACGCAAAGAGACTTCAGCGATACGCGCATAGTAGGGAATGGCTGCGATTGACAATGGCACGATAGACGCCCACGTGCCGATTGATGTGCCGACAACAAAACGCGTCACCGGAATGAGTGCCACCAGCAAAATGATGAAAGGCACTGAACGGAAGCCATTGATGATGGCACCGAGGATGGTGTTGACTGTCAGATTTTGCGCAAGGCCACCCCGTTCGGTCAGAATCATGATGAGAGCCAGCGGAAGGCCGACAACGAGCGAAATCAGGCTCGAAAAGCCGGTCATGATGATGGTCTCCCAGAAGGAGCGCCAGAGAAGATCAAGCATTGCCTGAGACATAGCCGAGAACCTCCGTGGCGTCTGCATGGGTGTTGAGATAGGCGAGTGCGGCGTCCAGTTTTGCTTCGTCCTGCGTGGGCAGGCCAATGAACATGGTTCCAACCGGCTCGCCCTGAATGGTATCCATGCCGCCATGGATCAGTTGCAGCGCAATACCTGTCGCAAGCGTTGCTTCGCTAAAAAATGCGCTTTTGGCGGCATCGCCTGAAAGCTTGACCTTGAGAATGGCAAGATCGCCAGATTGCTCCAGACGTTCGCGCCACACGACAGGCAGTTCCGGCGCCAGCACCTGCAACATGCTTTGCGTGATGGGCGAGCGCGGATTGGCAAAGACTTTCCAGACCGGACCTTCTTCGGCGATTGCGCCATGATCCAGAACGATCACCCGATCGGCGATGCGGCGGATGACTTCCATCTCATGGGTGATGAGCAGGATGGTCAGACCAAGCTTGGTGTTGATGTCTTTGAGCAGCGCCAGAATTGATTGGGTTGTCTCAGGATCGAGCGCCGAGGTGGCTTCGTCAGAAAGCAGAACGGCGGGTTCGGCAGCAAGTGCACGCGCAATGCCGACGCGCTGCTTCTGGCCGCCGGAAAGCTGTGCCGGATATTGCTTGGCCTTGTCGGAAAGACCGACGAGATCAAGCAGCTCTGCAACACGCTTGATGCGTTGGGCTTTTGGCATACCGGCAATTTTGAGCGGCAGGGCAACGTTTTGCGCGACGGTCTTGGCGGACAGGAGATTGAAGTGCTGAAACACCATGCCGATGCGGCGGCGCACAGGGCGCAGCGCGTTTTCATCAAGGTTGGTGATTTCACGCCCTTCAATCTGGATTGAGCCGCTATCCGGCTTTTCAAGGCCGTTGACGCAACGAATCAGCGTGGATTTACCCGCGCCGCTGCGTCCGATGATACCGAGGATTTCGCCGCGTGCGACGGAAAGAGAGACGCCATTGATTGCCGGTGTTTCGCCGAACATTCGGCGCACGTCTTTCATGGCGACGATGGGCGCGGATGTTGCTGGTGGCGGTTCAATGGTCACGGTCGTGTCTTCTGTTTCTTATGCCGCGTTAAAACCGCGACTTGCTAAATCGATAAGGCTTCAAGGAAAATGACGCCAAAGGGCATGGGCGCTTTTTATCAAGCGCGCGCCGATGCTTTTGGGCAATTTTTTTGCGTACGTCAATAAAAGCCGCGCCGGAAAAGCTTTTTCCGGCGCGGTCTTTAAGGCGCTTTAAGGAATTAATTCCAGGCTGGAATGCCTGTGCCCTTGTAAACGCGGTCAAGCTCTGCCTTCACTGCGTCATTCTGGAAGGAGGCAACAAGGTTCTTTACCCAGTCAGCATTTTCATCTTCAGTGCGGACCGCGATGAAGTTGTTGTATGGGTTGTTTTCCTTGGATTCCCAACCGATCGCTTCTTCCTTTTTCAGGCCAGCCTTGGCGGCCCAGTCGTTGTTCACGATGGCGACATCCAGATCATCAATCGAACGGCCAACGACACCGGCGTCAAGTTCCTTGATTTCAAGCTTCTTTGGATTTTCGATGATGTCGATTGGGGTTGCCAGAATACCTGCATCTGGCTTCAGCTTGATGAGGCCTTTTTCTTCAAGCACGCGCAGTGCGCGGCCTTCATTCGATGGATCGTTCGGCACGCCGATAACCGCGCCTTCTTTGATTTCATCAAGGTTTTTGATCTTGCGCGAATAGATGCCGATTGGCCAGACAGCGGTGTAACCGGCCACACTGATCTTGTAACCGTGCTGCTTGATCTGTTCGTCGAGGTAAGGCTTGTGCTGGAAGGCGTTCGCGTCGATTTCCTTGCGTTCCAGCGCTTCATTTGGCTGGTTATAGTCATTGAATGTCACGCGTTCGATGATGAGGCCATGCTTCTTGCCTTCTTCGGCAACGACTTTCCAGACGTCTTCATCTTCGCCGCCCATGATGCCGACCTTGATGGTCTTGTCTTCTGCGTGGCTTGGCGCGGCTGCAAAACCAAGGGTGAGGGCTGCTGCGGTGAAGAGAGCAGCTTTCAGACCCGCGCGGCGGGTCAGCGAATAGCGGGAAAGGACTGACGACATTTTTAATTTCCTTGTCTCAAGTTTTTTGGAGAGCCGGTCCCGGAAAGTGATCATGTTAGATGATCTTTCTCCCCCTGCCCACCTTGGGGCCGATAATTCCTGTTTGTACGGCAATAAACAAGGAAAATTATTTCTGATTCGTGCGAGTTAGCGATTTTGAAATTGCGTTCACAGGCATGTGAGCGGATTGCTATTTCCGCTCACGGCATTGACCAGAATCTGGTTCTAACGATGGTCTGAGATAATCATTTGTGCGGCTTTCTCTGCAATCATCAAAGTGGGTGAGTTTGTGTTGCCGGAGGTGATCGTGGGCATGACCGAGGCATCGGCCACACGTAGCCCCTGAATGCCGTTCAGTCTGAGACGCGGATCGACAATTGCTTCTGCATCCGCGCCCATTCGGCATGTGCCGACGGGATGGAAAATTGTGGTACCAATATCGCCTGCCACTTTCTCCAGCTGTTCCTGCGTTTCGTAAGACGGACCGGGCTTGAATTCTTCCGGGCGATATTTCTGCAAAGGTGCCTGTGCTACGATATGGCGGGTGAGGCGGATGGCGTCGGCTGCAACGCGGCGGTCACTTTCCGTTGCCAGATAGTTGGGGCGGATGGACGGTTGGGTCCGATGATCGGGGGAGTTGATATGAATTGAGCCGCGGCTGTCGGGGCGCAGATTACAGACGGAGGCGGTAAAGGCCGGGAAGGGGTGAACGGCCTCGCCGAATTTCTCAAGGCTCAATGGCTGCACATGATATTGCAGATTGGCTGTTTCATAGGACGGGTCTGAGCGGGTGAAAGCACCGAGCTGGCTGGGTGCCATCGACATGGGACCAGAACGGCGCAGGAAATATTCAAGGCCGATCATGGCTTTGCCGAAAAGCTTGCTGGCCTTTTCATTGAGCGTTGGAATGCCGGTCACTTTATAAGCGCAGCGCAGTTGCAGATGGTCCTGCAAGTTTTCGCCCAACTGGTTGCGTTCGAGTTTAGGCGCAATGCCTGCCTGTTGCAGTACATCGCCCCGTCCCACGCCGGAAAGCTCCAATATCTGCGGCGAGCCGACAGAGCCTGCCGTCAGAATAATCTCGCGCTTTGCTTTGACGGTTCGGGTTGTGCCATTTTGATCAAAGGTAACACCCGTTGCGCGTAATTCTTCGATCTCTATGCGGCGAACATGCGCGCCGGTTTCAACGCGCAGGTTGGGGCGGTCAAGGGCCGGTCGCAGAAAGGCTTTGGCCGTGTTCCAGCGAATACCGCGTTTCTGGTTGACCTTAAAATAGGACACGCCTTCATTGTCGCCGCGATTGAAATCGTCGGTTGCCGGAATTCCGGCCGCAACCGCTGCATCGCGGAATGCATCCAGAATATCCCAGTGCAGACGTGCGTTTTCAACGCGCCATTCACCGCCCGCACCATGCAATTCGCTCGCGCCTTCAAAATAGTCTTCCGACTTTTTGAAGACGGGCAGCACGTCGTCCCAGCCCCAGCCGTCGCAACCGGCCTGGCGCCACAGATCATAATCGCGCGCCTGTCCGCGCATATAGATCATGCCGTTGATCGAGGAACAGCCGCCAAGCACCTTGCCGCGGGGATAGCCCAGAGAACGACCGTTCAGGCCGGGTTCCGCTTCTGTTGTAAAGCACCAGTCGGTGCGCGGATTGCCGATGCAATAGAGATAGCCGACGGGGATGTGAATCCACGCGTAATTGTCTTTGCCACCGGCTTCAAGCAGCAGCACGGAGCGGTTCTTATCTGCGGAAAGCCGGTTCGCAAGCGCGCACCCTGCCGTGCCCGCGCCAACCACGATGTAATCGTAGGTGTCGGTCATGATTTCATATCCAGTAAAAAGTGGAGCCGCTATCTTATGAACAGGCGGCTCCGTCGGTTATCCGAACAATTTCTTTCCAAGCCGCGAGGCATAGAACTCGCCGACGATGCCTCTGCGGAAGAGCAGAACGCAGGCCATGAAGATGATGCCGGTCACGATTGTGACGGGGAAGTCGGAGGTTGCGAGGTAGTTTTGCAAAGCCACCACGAAGGCTGCACCGACGATTGGGCCAATCAGCGTTCCAATACCGCCAAGCAGCGTCATCAGGATCACTTCGCCCGACATCTGCCAGCCTACATCGGTCAGTGTTGCAAACTGGAAGACCAGGGCCTTCATACCGCCTGCAAGGCCAGCAAGCGCTGCCGACATCACAAAGGCTGCAAGCTTGTAGTGATTGACGGAATAGCCCAGCGACACGGCGCGGTTCTCGTTTTCACGCACCGATTTGAGGATCATCCCGAACGGCGAATTGATGATGCGCCAGATCGCAAAGACTCCGATCACGAAGAGTGCCAGCACCAGATAATACATGTTCATCGGCTGGTTGAGATCAATGATGCCAAACAGATAGCCGCGTGGCACGCCCTGCAACCCGTCTTCACCATGCGTGAAGGCCGCCTGCAGACAGAAAAAGAAGAACATCTGCGCTAAGGCCAGCGTGATCATTGTCGAATAGATACCCTGACGGCGAATGGCGAGATAGCCGATGATGAGGCCAAGCACAGCTGCTGTGAGCATACCAAGCAGAATGCCGATTTCGGGCGTGACACCCCATTCCTTGACCGCATGGGCCGTCACATAGGCAGCGCCGCCAAAGAAAGCCGCATGGCCGAACGACAGAATGCCGGTATAGCCAAGCAGCAGATTGAAGGCGGAGGCAAACAGCGCAAAGCACAGCATCTTCATCAGAAAGATCGGGTAGACCATGAACGGGGCTGCGATCAGGCCGATGAGGGCTACAGCCAAAACGATCGCCGAGAGGCTGTTGAGGGCTGGTGCCTTTGCCGCGTGCGGTGCAGCCGTTGCTTTAAGAGCGGTATCAGTCATATCAGGCCTCCTTCCCGAACAGTCCGGCGGGTCGCACCAGAAGGACGATAGCCATGATAACGAAGATGACGATGCTGGAGGCTTCAGGATAGAACACCTTGGTCAGACCTTCGGCCAGCCCCAGCACATAGCCGGTAATGATCGCGCCTAAGATCGACCCCATGCCGCCAACCACGACCACGGCAAAAACCACGATGATGATGTTGGAGCCCATCAGCGGGCTGACCTGATAGATGGGTGCTGCCAGAATTCCGGCAAAGCCAGCAAGGGCTGCGCCCAGAGCATAGGTGAAGGTGAGAAGCAGCGGCACATTGATGCCAAAGGCTTTAACCAGTGTGGGGTTTTCGGTTGCTGCACGCAAATAAGCGCCGAGCTTGGTTTTTTCGATTAAAAGCCAGGTGCCGATACAGATGACGAGTGATGCCACAACCACCCATGCGCGATAGTTGGGCAGGAACATGAAGCCGAGATTGTTGCCGCCTGCAAGGGATGGCGGCACGGCATAGGGCTGACCGGCGGCGCCATAATAATAGCGGAAAGTGCCTTCGATCACGAGTGCCAGACCAAAGGTAAACAGCAGCCCATAAAGCGGATCGAGATTATAAAGCCTTGAAAGCGCAACTCGCTCGATGATGGCGCCGCCCAGACCCACGATCAGCGGAGCCAGAATAAGCGCTGGCCAATAGCCGATGCCAAGGCCGCTCAACAGCAGATAGCCGACAAAGGCGCCAAGCATATATTGCGCGCCATGGGCAAAGTTGATGATGCGCAAAAGCCCGAAGATGATGGCGAGGCCAAGACTCAGAATTGCATAGAAAGACCCGTTGATAAGGCCCACGAGCAACTGCCCAAGAAGTGCCTGAACAGGGATGCCGAAGATCATTGTCATTGGTTCAGACCCCCAGAGCTTCGTTTAGGGCTGCCATACGTTCGGGCAGCTCAGCGGTGGGGAAGTTCTCCGTCACCACACCATGATCCATCAGATAAAAGCGGTCTGCGACCTTGGCGGCAAAGCGGAAGTTCTGTTCGACCAGAAGCACCGTCATGCCGCGCTTTTTGAGTTCCACCAGCACATCACCGATGCGCTGGATGATGACGGGCGCAAGCCCTTCAGTTGGCTCATCCAGCAGCAGAATTTTGACGCCGGTGCGCAGAATACGGGCAATCGCCAGCATCTGCTGCTCGCCGCCCGAAAGCTTGGTGCCGGGGCTGTTGCGGCGCTCATAGAGATTGGGGAACAGTTCGTAAATCTCATCGAGTGACATGGCGCCGCTGCCTTTGGCGACAACCGGTGGCAGCAGCAGATTTTCATGCACGTTGAGCGTTGCAAAGATCCCGCGCTCTTCCGGCACAAAGCCAAGACCCGTGCGGGCAATGCGATGCAGCGGCACACGCAGAATATCTTTGCCATCAAGCGTGATGGTGCCGGTGCGCTTGCGGATGATGCCCATGATCGTGCGCAGCGTTGTGGTCTTACCAACGCCATTGCGGCCCAAAAGCGTGATGGTTTCACCGGGGTAGATATCGAGATCGACGCCGTGCAGCGCATGGCTTTCACCATACCAGGCATTAAGCCCGCGCACGGAAAGCAGGGGTTGGCCTCTATTCATGTTCGGTTCCCATATAAGCGGTGCGTACGCGCTCATCTTGTGCAACGGTTAAATAAGTGCCCGATGCGAGGATTTCTCCGCGTTGCAGCACCGTGACGTGGTGGGCGATGTCGGCCACCACTTTGAGATTGTGTTCGACCATCAGCACCGCGCGATCTTTTGCGACATCGGTGATGAGGGCGGCAATTGTGTGCACATCTTCGTGCCCCATGCCGGCCATTGGCTCATCGAGCAGCAGCACTTTCGGATCAAGTGCAAGTGTGGTTGCGATTTCAAGCGCGCGCTTGCGACCATAAGACAAATCAGCGGCCAGCGCATGACGGGCATCGGCAAGACCGACGCGCTCCAGCAGTTCAATCGCCTGAGCATTCAGCCGGTCAAGTGCCGACAAAGGCCGCCAGAATTGCGTGGCCAGACCACTCGGACGCTGAAGCGCGACCTTGACGTTTTCCAGCACGGTCAAATGCGGAAAAGTTGCGGAAATCTGGAACGAACGCACCAGCCCCATCCGCGCCACTTTGGCAGGGTTGGTTTTGGTGATGCTTTCGCCAAGCAGCGTAATCTCGCCGCTTGTCGGCTGGAGAAACTTGGTAAGCAGGTTGAAAACGGTCGTCTTGCCTGCGCCATTCGGCCCGATCAGCGCATGAACGCGGGCGTGCTCGACATCAAGATCGACATTCTTCACCGCATGAAAGCCGCCAAACGACTTGCCCAACCCGCGCGCAGAAAGAACCGTCCCTGACGGCTCTGCTTCTCGCAGAGCCGTGGCATTTTGAGTTGCTGTGTTCATCCCATTAGCCTCTTATTGTGTGACCAGTGGGCAACCGCTTTCTTCCGGCTTCATGTAAGCCTGATCGCCGGGGATGGTGGCCAGCACCTTATAGTAGTCCCATGGCGCCTTGCTTTCGTCAGGCTTTTTCACTTCCATGAGATACATGTCATAGATCATGCGGCCATTGGGTCCGACCTTGCCGTTGCGGGCAAAAACATCATTGACCGGCATTTCATGCAGCTTCTTGGCGACGGCTTCCGTATCGTCGGTGCCTGCTTCCTTGATGGCTTTCAGATACTGAAGAACCGCCGAATAGGTGCCTGCCTGAATCATGTTCGGCATACGGCCGGTGCGGTCGAAAAAGCGCTTGCTGAACTCGCGCGATTCATCGTCGCGATCCCAGTAAAATCCTTCGGTGAGTGTCAGGCCCTGTGCCGCGTCAAGGCCCAGTCCGTGCACTTCCGCAAGCGTGAAGAGCAAGGCCGCAAGGCGCTGGCCACCGGCCACGATGCCGAATTCCGCAGCCTGTTTGATCGCATTGGATGTATCAAGACCGGCATTGGCAAGGCCAACGACCTTGGCACCCGATGCCTGTGCCTGTAGCAGGAAGGAAGAGTAATCGGTGCTGCTCAGTGGATGGCGAACCGAGCCAAGAACTTTACCGCCCTTGGATTCTACGAATTTCGACGTCTGTTCTTCCAGCGAATAGCCGAAAGCATAGTCCGCTGTCAGGAAATACCATGTGTCGCCGCCCTGTTCAACGAGCGAGCCACCTGTGCCGACCGCCAGCGCATGGGTGTCATAGGCCCAGTGGAAACCGTAAGGCGTGCATTGCTTGCCTGTGAGTTCCGATGTCGCGGCACCTGTATTAATGGTGATTTTCTTTTTGTCTTTTGAAAGTGCCTGAACAGCGAGACCCACGGAGGAGCTGGTCAGCTCCATGATGGCATCGACCTGTTCGGTATCATACCACTGACGGGCGATGTTGGCTGCAACGTCCGGCTTGTTCTGGTGGTCGGCAGTGATGATTTCAATCGGCGCATCCAGCACAGTGCCGCCAAAATCTTCAGCAGCCATTTTGGCCGCCTCATACGACCATTTGCCGCCGAAATCAGCATAAACGCCAGACTGGTCGTTCAGAATGCCGATTTTGACTTTGCCGTCTGATATTTCCGCTGCGGATGAAATTGCGGTTGCAGCAAAAAGTGCAGCCGTAGCAAGTGCAAAAAGTTTCATTCAGTGTTCCTCCCAAAAACGTATGATCGTCGCGACAAAGTCGGACGAAATGCTTATTTGAAGCCGTCTTTTCAGACAGGGTGGCCAATCTTCCTCATGATTAGGCACCCATATGCTTCCGCCCGGCTCGTTCCTCCTTTAGGGCCTCCATGCGGGCTTGTCCTATGGACGGTAGCATTGACAAATGCGTACAAGAATAGCAATTTTTGAACAGTGTCTGTTCAAAAATGTACAGAAGCTTTAAGGAGGAAACGTTGCGGCAGTTTTCATGGGATGATCTGCAATATTTTCTCGCGGTCGCGCGCACCGGCCAGCTTTCGACTGCCGCAAGACAATTACGCACCAGCCACGTTACGGTTCTGCGGCGCATCGATCGTCTGGAGCAAGCGCTTGCAACAAAGCTTTTTGAGCGCAATCCGCGCGGCTATCTTTTAACGCCGATGGGCGAGCGACTGGTTGAGCCTGCGGAAGTGATGGAGCGAGAGGCGCTGAAATTCCAGACAGAGACGACGGGCAGTTTTTCGGCATTGTCAGGTGTGGTGCGGCTTTCAACCCTTGAAGGTTTTGGCAATTTCTTTCTGGCGGATCGGCTGCCGGTGTTGGCGCAATCCTATCCCAGTCTTTCGGTGGAGGTGGTGACAATCCAGCAGATTATGTCATTGTCGCGGCGTGAAGCGGAGCTTTCGATCACGCTGCATATGCCGCGCACCGGACCTTATCACAGTGAAAAACTCACGCCCTATCGTTTGTTTGTTTATGGGCATCGCGACTATCTGAATTGTCATTCAGCGATCAAAACGCGCGAAGATATGACCCAGCATCCTTTTATCGGCTATATAGACGATATGGTGTTTACACCCGGTCTTGATTACATGCGTGAAATTTTGCCTGGAAAGCGTTGCAATTATCAAGGCTCAAGCATTCATGCGCAACTGGTGGCAACATTGACAGGCTATGGGCTGTGTGTGTTGCCATTTTTCATTGCCAGCCAATATTCTGAACTTGTGCCGGTTCTGCCAAAGGAAATGTATCTTGAGCGCGAATATTGGATGAATTGCCATGTCGATGTTATGGCCGCACCGCGTATCAGAGTGATCAGTGATTTTATGCTTGGAGCAGTGCGCGAAGCCTCGGCAAGCTTCTTAGGCGAGAGCCTTCTTCAATCTTAATGTAATCCACCAACAAGTGCATAAATGCAGGTCATGACAAGTGCGCTAAAGCCAAAACCAATAATAAAAAGATTAAGTGTTCGCAATTTCCCCTCCCATTGCAACCCGGGCGGTTTATGTGCGACTTGAGCGATGAAGTCTACTGTAAATTGTATCGATATAAACTAAAGTTGTATTGTCTGCTTTAAGACCTGTTCATACGTGACATCACGGCAATATCTCCGAACGGTAGGGGGATTCGCGCCATTTAAATGGATTGAATCGGCGCCTGCGGGATCTTGCCGAGTTTTCATGATGGTGAAAAACTCGGCTTGAAGTCGAAAGCAAAAGAGACTCGTTATCTCTGTTTGGCTAATCCCTGTTCGCGCATCTGGCTGAGCGTCATTTTGGGCGAAAGGGCTTCCGGGTCGATGCGGATTTCAATCAGCCCCGGCTTACCCGATTGCTCGCAGCGCTTGAAAGCTTCCGCAAAGTCTGCGGTCTTTTCCACCGTTTCCCCATGCAGGCCATAGGCGCGGGCAAGCGCTGCAAAGTCGGGATTTGCAAGGCCAGTGCCGGAAACGCGGCCCGGATAGGTGCGCTCCTGATGCATACGGATCGTGCCATACATGCCGTTATTGACCACAATGAAAATCGCATTGGCTTCATATTGCGCAGCCGTTGCAAGCTCCTGACCATTCATCAGGAAACAGCCGTCACCAGCGAAACAGACGACTGTGCGTTCTGGTGCGGTCAGCTTGGCGGCAACGGCAGCTGGCACACCATAGCCCATGGAGCCATTGGTTGGTGCCAGCTGGCTGCGATAGGTGCGGTACTGATAAAAGCGGTGCGGCCATGCCGAATAATTGCCAGCGCCATTGGTGATGATGGCATCATCGGCGAGATGTGCGCGCAGCCATTCCATGATCTCGCCCATCTGAACGTCACCGGGAATTGTCGGCGTTTTCAGATTGTCACGGTAATCGGCTTTGGCGCTTTCAGCCCATGCTTTCCACCGGGGGTTAGAGATAGGTTCAAGCTTTGAAGCTGCTTTGGTGAAGGCAGCCATGCTAGCATTGATCGGAATATCAGCGTGATAGACACGGCCAAGCTCTTCCGCACCCGGATGGATATGGATGAGCTTCTGCTTTGGCACAGGGATATTGATCAGTTCATAGCCCTGCGTGGTCATTTCACCAAGGCGCGCACCCACCACCAGCAAAAGGTCTGAATCTTTAACGCGGGCGGCGAGTTTCGGGCTGATCGACGTTCCCATTTCACCGGCATAAAGTGGATGATGATTGTCGAACATATCCTGACAACGGAAGGATGCTGCAACAGGCAGCGACATGTTTTCAGCGAATGTTTGCAGGTCGCGAACCGCTTGGCTATTCCAGCCGCCGCCGCCCACGATCATTAGTGGCCGCTCGGCTTTTTCGAGAAGTGCTTTCATGTCCTGTAGCTGATCGCTTCCCGGATGCATTTCGACATGCTTGTAAGCGGGCGCATCGCTGACGGTTGCGTGTGAGGTCAGCATATCTTCGGGCAGGGCGATGACCACAGGGCCGGGGCGACCGTTGATGGCGCGATGGAAAGCCTGACTGACCAGTTCCGGGATGCGGGCTGCGTCATCGATCTGCACCACCCATTTGGCCATCTGGCCGAACATGCGGCGATAATCAACTTCCTGAAATGCTTCCCGTTCCACCTGATCGCTTGCAACCTGCCCGATGAACAGAAGCATCGGTGTGGAATCCTGAAACGCGGTATGAACGCCGACGGAGGCATTCGTCGCACCGGGACCGCGTGTGACAAAGCAGATGCCGGGCTTGCCGGTCAGCTTGCCATAGGCTTCCGCCATGTAAGAAGCCCCACCTTCCTGACGGCAGACGATAAGATCGATCTGGTCACTGACGTCATGGAAAGCATCGAGCGCCGCAAGGTAGCTTTCGCCGGGCACACAGAAAACGCGGTCAACGCCGTGAATGCCGAGTGCATCCACCAATATCTGGCCACCGGTCCGCATGTTGCTGTTTGTTGAGGTTTTATGCATTTCCCTACTCTCAAAATGTCTGAACGACTTTGGCGCGCATGCGCTCTATTTCGGAGGCATACGCAGCGCACCATCGAGCCGAATGGTTTCGCCGTTGAGCATGCTGTTTTCGATAATATGCAGCGCGAGTGCCGCATATTCGTCTGGCCGACCCAGACGTGGGGGGAAAGGAACCATCTGGCCCAGCGCATCCTGTGCAGGTTGCGGCAAGCCTTTGAGCATGGGGGTTTCAAAAATACCGGGTGCAATGGCGCACACACGAATGCCAAGGGGGGCAAGTTCGCGTGCCGCAGGCAGAGTCAGGCCAACGATGCCGCCTTTAGACGCTGCATAGGCCGTCTGGCCGATCTGGCCGTCAAAGGCTGCAACCGATGCCGTATTGATGACCACGCCGCGCTCGCCCGTTGACAGGGCTTCGCTTTTGGAGGCGACATCGGCAAACAGCCGCAGCAGATTGAACGAGCCGATCAGGTTGATCTCAACCGCTTTGCGGAAATCATCAAGCGGCATGACGCTGCCATCACGCGCCAGCATTTTCTTTGCTGGTGCTACGCCCGCGCAATTGACAAGAATCTGTGGTGATCCGAGCTTTTCGCCGATTGCCTTGAACGCGGCCTCAGCACTTGCAGCGTCTGAAACATCGCATTGAATGGCGATGCCGCCGATTTCGGCTGCCACTGTATTGGCGCCGTCAATGTTGAAATCGAGGATTGCAACTTTCGCGCCTTTGGCTGCAAGCGCACGTGCGGTTGCGGCACCAAGGCCTGATGCACCACCGCTGACGATGGCGATTTTTCCTTCAATATCCATTTTCCCCCTCATATTGTTTCAACAGCAATGGCTGTTGCTTCGCCGCCACCGATACAGACTGAAGCCATGCCGCGCTTGAGATCGTTCTGCTTCATGGCATGAAGCAGGGTAACGATGATGCGTGCACCAGAGCAGCCAATCGGATGGCCCATAGCGCAGGCACCGCCATGGATATTCACCTTGTCGGCGGGGAGGTCGAGTTCCTGCATTGCAGCCATAACAACCACAGCGAAAGCTTCATTGATTTCAAACAAATCAACGTCGCGTGCAGTCCAGCCGGTTTTGTCGAAGAGTTTTTTCATCGCAAAAATCGGGGCCGTGGTGAAGAGCGAGGGCTGTTGCGCGTGGCTTGCGTGGTCGCGAATAATGGCAAGCGGTTCTGCGCCCAGCTTTTGGGCTTTGGACAGGCGCATCAGGGTAAGCGATGCCGCACCATCGGAAATCGATGAAGAATTGGCGGCTGTAACCGTGCCGCCTTCGCGGAAGGCAGGCTTGAGGTTTGGTATTTTTTCGGGCTTTGCGCGGGTTGGCTGCTCGTCGCGGTCAAGCGCTGCAACATGGACCAGCTCTTGTGCGAAAGAACCCGCCTCAGCTGCCTTGAGTGCGCGCGAAAGTGAGCGGAGGGCAAATTCGTCCTGTTGCTCACGCGTGAACTGGTAGTGATCTGCTGTTTCTTCCGCGAATGTTCCCATGGCGCGGCCTTCGTCATAGGCGTCTTCAAGACCGTCGAGAAACATGTGATCGTAGATTTTGCCGTGGCCCATGCGATAGCCACTGCGTGCTTTTTCAAGCAAATAAGGTGCATTGGTCATGCTTTCCATGCCGCCTGCGACCACAATGTCCGCACTTCCTGCGGCAATGAGATCGGCGCCCAGCATGACGGTTTTCATACCCGATCCGCAAACCTTGTTGATGGTCGAGCAAGGCACAGCCTGTGGGAGACCGGCATGAATTGCGGCCTGACGTCCGGGTGCCTGCCCCAGTCCTGCGGGCAACACACAGCCCATCAGCACTTCGTCGATCTGATCGGGGTCAAGCTTCGCCCGGTGAACGGCTTCCTTGATTGTGGCTGCGCCCAGTGCTGTTGCACTCTCCCCCTTGAGCGCACCTTGAAAACTTCCGATCGGTGTTCGTACCGCACTGGCGATAACGATCGGATCTTTTGTTTCCGACATTTGTTTACTCCTCCAGTAAAGCACAGTGATAACAGCATAGCGGAGGCTGTGAAAACAGCCTAAATATGATGAGCAAAGCTGATGAACTCATGTCGCGAAGGTATGGATGAAATGCGTGAGACAAATTCAGGCAGAATCCGTGTGGGTATTGGCGGCTGGGCTTTCGAGGAGTGGGACAAGAGTTTCTATCCGGAAAAGCTCTCCAAAAAACGCCAGCTCGAATATGCTTCGAGCAAGCTGACCTCTATCGAAATCAACAGTACCTATTATGGTCCGCAGAAGCCCACGACTTTTGCCAAATGGCATGATGAAACGCCGGTTGACTTCGTTTTTTCGCTGAAAGCACCGCGCTTTTCGACCAATCGGCGGGTGCTGGCCGAGGCGGGAGAGAGCATCGAGAAATTCGTGACCGGCGGCCTGCTTGAGCTCAAAGACAAGCTTGGTGTCATCAACTGGCAGTTCATGGGTACGAAAAAGTTCGATCCAGCCGATTTTGAAGCTTTTCTCAAGCTTCTGCCAAAACGTGTCGATGGGCGTGATCTGCGCCATGCGGTCGAAGTGCGCCACGACAGTTTCAACTCGCCGGATTTCATCGCGCTGCTGCGGGAATATGGCGTTGCGGTGGTGATTGCGGGCGACAGCAAATTCGTGGAAATTGCTGATATGACTGCGCCTTTTGCCTATCTGCGCATCATGGGTACGCAGGAAGACCAGAAGCTCGGCTACAGCGAGGCGGATCTTGACCATTGGGCAGAGCGGGCCAAAGCAATTGCGGTTGGGCATGTGCCCGATAGTCTCAAAACCATCACGCCGCCGCTTCCCGATAACGTTGCCCGCGATGTTTATCTTTATGTCATCAGCGGCCATAAGGCGCACAACCCACAAGCTGCAATGGCCTTGATTGATCGCATAAAATAATGCGTCTTCGCAGGCGTTGATTTTTTGTGAGTCTTGAGTCGATCATGTCGAAGTTTGATACGTCTGCCCTAGAAGCCTTTGTTCGTCACATTCCTCAAAACTACAAAGGTCCGGGCGGCGTTATCGCCGTTGTGAAGGACGGTGAGGTCGTGTTGCAGCACGCCTGGGGTTTTGCCGATCTTCGCACGCGAAAGCCCATGACGCTCGATACGCGGATGCCGATCTGTTCGGTCAGCAAACAGTTTACCTGTGCTGTGATGCTTGATGCGGTGGGCGAGCCTGAGTTGCTCGATGATGCGCTTGCAGCCTACCTCGACAAGTTCGAAGACGAGCGCCCCGCCGCTCGCGATCTCTGCAACAACCAGTCCGGCCTGCGCGATTATTGGGCACTAACTGTCCTGTGCGGTGCCGATCCGGAAGGTGTGTTTTTGCCAGAGCAGGCGCAAAGCCTGTTGCGCCGCCTGAAGACCACACATTTTGAACCGGGTTCGCATTACTCTTATTGCAACGGCAATTTCCGCATTCTGGCGGACCTGATCGAAGCGCATACCGGGCGTACGCTGGTTGATCTTCTGTCCGAGCGGATTTTCAAGCCTGCAGGAATGAAGCGTGCCGCGCTTATCCCCGATACGGCGCTGTTTGAGGAATGTACGGGTTATGAAGGCGATACGGTTCGCGGGTTTCTGCCTGCCACGAATCGTATTCATTGGATAGGCGATGCAGGCATCTGCGCTTCGCTCAATGATATGATTGCGTGGGAGCAGTTCATCGATGCAACGCGTGATGATGAACAGGGTCTCTATCGTCGGCTGAGCGGGCCGCAAACGTTTAAAGACGGTGCTGCGGCACCTTATGGCTTTGGCCTCAATTTTCACGAAACAGGCGGCAAGCGCCTAACGGGTCATGGTGGTGCATTGCGCGGCTGGCGCTGCCAGCGCTGGCATTGTGCGGAGGAACGTCTCTCGACAATCGCCATGTTCAATTTTGAAGGCGGGGCCTCCGAGGTTGCCTTCAAACTGATGAATATTGCTTTGGGCGTATCGTCATCCGATGTGGTGCGCGTCGAAGCCGATGCGGCATGGTTTGGTTCGTGGCTCGATGAGAAGACGGGGCTTGTTCTCAGTCTTGAAGATGCTGGTCATGGCCGCATGAAGGCGCGTTTTGGCACCAGCCCGGAAATTATGGATGTGGTGAGCGCAAATGAGGCACGTTCAGCTATGACCACGATTCAGCGCGAAGACGATGTGATTGAACTTTCCCGCGAAAGTGAAAACCTTTCGCTGGTTATGAACCGTGTCAAAGGCGAAGCGAGACAGGATATCATCGGGCACTATCACAGCGATGAGCTTGATGCTGATCTGCTGCTGATTTCCGAAGGCGGCGCAATCTATGGCGCTTTTGAAGGCTTCCTTGGCAAGAGCGACATGTATCCGCTTTATAGTGTCGGGGCTGATGTCTGGCTGATGCCTGTTCAGCGCTCGATGGATGCACCGTCGCCCGGCGAGTGGAAGCTTGTTTTCCGCCGCGATGACAAGGGTGCGATCACAGATTTGAGCGTCGGCTGCTGGCTTGCACGCGGTGTTGAATACAGGAGAGTTGAGCCATGACTGAACTGAAATTCAGAACCCGCGAAACCGGGGCGGTTGCGGAAATGCCACATGGCAAGCTGCCGACAATCACAACGCCGACAGGCGGCGCGGTGGAGATTGTCACCAGCGTCAGCCAGCCGGGTTTTAACCCGCTCGATCTGATCTATGCATCACTTGCAGCCTGCATGGCGCTCAGTGCGCGTGTTGCTGCGACCAAGCTCGAATTGCGTGAAAAGCTTGACCATGTTCGGGTGGAGGTAAAAGGCGATAAGGCCCATGAAGGCCCGTCACGCATCGAACGATTCGCTGTAACATTTCATTTCGATGGCGATCTCACGGAAGATGAAAAGCATCGTCTTGCAGAGGTGGCCGAGCAAATCTGCACCGTCAGCAATACGTTGCGCGGCGATCCGAAGTTCGATCTCAAAGTCACGTAATCAGATTTCTTCGCGTATACGGTCAACGCCAAGCGCGATCACGCTTTCCATCGCAGCACGTGCTTTTTGCTGATCGCGCGAGGCAATCGCATGGGCAATGCGCATGTGATTGGCGGCACATTCTGCAATGCCTTCGGGTGAACTTGCCGGAGACGATAACTGGAACGAAATTGCAAGCGCTGCTTCAATCAGGCTGCTCACGGAACGCATGAATGGATTGCCTGACATGCGGGCAATTGCCAGATGAAACTCAAGGTCGACCTTAGCGATGGATTCTGGCGTATGCATGGGGTCGTCAAATTTCGCAGCAAGCGCATAAAGCTCAACAAGTTCCTCGCTGGTTGCATTTTTTGCGGCAGCGGCGGCGGCAGCGGGTTCAAGCGCCATGCGCATTTCCGCCAGATGATCGACGAAGACCTCATCAAAGCCTGCTTCGAACCGCCATGTCAGCACGTCAGGATCAAAAAAGTTCCAGCTGCTTGCGCCGAGCACACGGGTTCCAACTTTGGCTTTTGGTTCGATCAGGCGTTTTGCAGACAGCGTTTTCATCGCTTCGCGCAGAACAGTGCGGGAAACGCCAAAGCGCAGCGACAATTCGTTATCGCCCGGAAGTATCGAGCCTTCGGGAATGGTGCCTGCGACGATGCCGCGCCCCAGTTCACCCACGACAACGGCGTGGCTGTTATGGCGCTTGCGTCCGGTTATGGCCGTTTCCAGTAATCCCAATTCAGGCCTCCTTCATGCGTTGACGCGCGAGTCTTATATCGGAAAACCATACAAGTCCTCGCTGTAGCGCAATGAACAGGAACAGCAAGATACCGATTGCTATTTTTGTCCACCACGAAGACAGCGTTCCATCGAAAACGATATAAGTCTGTATGAGGCCCTGTATCAGAATACCGACGAACGTACCTGCCACCAGACCGGCCCCACCGGTGAGAAGTGTGCCGCCGATGACCACCGATGCAATGGCGTCAAGTTCCACTCCAACGGTTGCGAGCGAATAGCCGGATGATGTGTAGAGCGTATAAACGATGCCTGCCAAGCCGGAAAGCACGCCCGACACTGTATAGATGCCGATTGTCGTGCGGCCAATCGGAACGCCCATCAGTTCCGCCGATTGCGCATTGCCGCCGAGCGCATAGATGTTTGCGCCAAAGCGTGTGCGATGCGCGATGATACCGCCGATGATGAAGACCGCCAGCATCAGCATGGCGACAAATGTCAGTCTGCCACCACCCGGAAGCCGGAAGTAAAAGCCCTGCAATGTTTCGATAAAAGGGTGCGAAATCGGCACAGACTGCGTTGAAATGAGGAATGCCGCACCGCGTGCCAGAAACATGCCTGCAAGGGTCGCAACAAAGGGCGGGATGCCGAGATAATGGATCATCATACCCATCCACGCGCCAAACATTGCGGCAATCACCAGAATGAGTGCGAAGGCGATCAACGGATGCATGCCATGTCCTACAAGGACTGCCACAAAAACGCTGGTAAAGGCGATGACTGATCCGACTGATAGGTCAATGCCGCCGGAGATGATCACAAAGGTCATGCCAACGGCTGCGATACCTAAAAAGGCATTGTCCGTCAGAAGATTACCGATCACTCGTGTTGACAGCATGTTCGGGAACTGGATCACGCAGACCGCATAGGCGAGCAGGAAAATCGCGACCGTTGTGACGAAAGGCAGATTGCGAAGCACTCTCATTGCCGTGCTCCCTGTTGACTTTGTTGGTTTGTATTGGCTGTATTGCCTTTGCGTTCAGCGCGCAGGAAGGTGAAGAAGCCAGCTATTGCAGGCGACTGGAACGTGAGTACGATCACGATAATGCCTGCCTTGATGATGAGGTTGAATTCTGGCGGAAACCCAGCCATCAGAATGCCGGTATTGATCGACTGGATGATCAGCGCGCCGAGCAGCGATGCCATTATTGAGAAGCGCCCGCCATTCAGCGACGTGCCGCCGATGACGACCGCCAGAATGGCGTCGAGTTCAAGCCATAGGCCGGCATTGTTGGCATCTGCGCCGCGAATATCGGCGGTCGTAATGAGACCGGCAAGCGCTGCACAAACGCCTGATACTGCATAGACGCTGAACAGAAGAAAGCGGGCTTTAACGCCTGCCAGCATGGCGGCGCGGCGGTTGATGCCGGTTGCTTCAATCAGGAAGCCAAGCGCTGTCGAGCGCACGACAAGCCCGACGACAAGGCCTGCCAATATCCAGATCAGCACCGGCACCGGCACGCCAAGAAACGAACCGGAGCCAAGAGTTGCAAAGGAATCATTGTTGAAGGTGAGGATTGCGCCTTCGGTGATAAGCTGCGCGATGCCACGCCCAGCCACCATCAATATCAGCGTTGCGATGATGGGCTGAATGTCGAAAACCGCTACCAAAAAGCCGTTCCACAAGCCGCAGAGCAGACCCACGCCGAGTGCCACGGGAATGACGATCGCCAGCGGATAGCCAGAAACGATGAGCGATGCAGCCGCAGCGCCGCTGATTGCCATGACCGCGCCGACCGACAGATCAATACCGCGTGTCGCAATCACCAGTGTCATGCCGACGGCGAGAATGGCAACGGGCGCAGCACGTACCAGAATATCGATAAGGCTTCCGTAAAGGCGCCCGTTCTGAAAGGAAATGCCCAGAAAGCCCGGTGATATGATGGTGTTTACAATCAGAATGAGCGCAAGGGCTGCGAGCTGTGGGCTTAGTCTTTTCAGTTTTTTGCCAATACGCGCCATCATGCTGCATCTTCCTTTATGCTTCCGGTCTCGGCGATGGCACGCACGATATTGTCGGCGGTGATTTCTGCGCCCGAAAGTTCTGCCACATGGCGGCGGTCTGAGAGCACGACAACGCGGTTTGCCACGGCTGCAAGCTCCTCAAACTCGGATGAAATAATCACCAGAGACATGCCTTCGGTGCAGAGTTCACCGATGAGTTTGAGAATCTCCGCATGGGCGCCGATGTCTATGCCGCGGGTTGGTTCGTCCAGAATCAGCAGGCGCGGATCGGTGGCCAGCCAGCGTGCCAGAATGGCCTTTTGCTGGTTACCGCCCGATAGAAACTTGATCGGTTTGTCTGGATCTGCGGGGCGGATATCCAGCGCCTTGATATAGCGCTCTGCAAGCGCTGCTTTTTCGCGTGAGGAAATCGGCTTCGACCAGCCGTGTTTTGCCTGTATGGCGAGCGCGATATTTTCTGCCACCGAAAAATCGCCGATGATGCCATCGGTTTTGCGCTCTTCCGGGCAGAAGGCAAAGCGTTCGGCAATGGCTGCAACAGGTGAGGGCAGCTTTGTGTCTTTGCCATCAACCATGAGTGCACCGCTGTCTGCCTGATCGACGCCGAACATGAGCAATGCGGTTTCTGTACGGCCAGAGCCGAGAAGGCCTGCAATGCCGACCGCTTCACCCGGCTTGATGGCAAGATCGAAAGGTGCAACACTGCCTTTTTTACCAAAGCCTGAAAAGCGAATGGGGGCAGTCCCGTTATCGCTTGCTTCTTCCGTCAGCTGTCTGCGGACGGTTTCCTGCAACTGATGGCCAAGCATCATTGAGATCAAATCGGTGCGCGGTAGTTCTGAAAGATTGCGACTGCCAACCAGCCGGCCATTGCGCAGTACGGTGACGCAATCGGCAATGGCATAGACCTGATCCAGAAAATGCGTGATGACGATGATGCCGAGGCCTTCGGCTTTCAACTGACGCAGCACACCAAACAGCATCTCGACTTCGCGGGCATCAAGACTGGCGGTCGGTTCATCCAGCACCAGCACCTTGCCGGAAACATCCACCGCGCGAGCGATTGCGATAATCTGTCGGATCGCCACCGAATAAGCGGACAGTGGTGCGCCGACATCAATGGTGAGGCCATAGCGCGCGAGCAGGGTGGCCGCGTCGGTCTCCATGCGGCGCCGGTCGATGAAACCGAAACGCCGTAGCTGACGACCCAGAAACAGGTTTTCGGCAACGGTCAGGTTCTCCAAGAGATTGACCTCCTGATAGACCGTGCCGATGCCGAGCGTCTGTGCTTCTGACACGGAAGCGGGCGCAATTTCTTGTCCATCAAGCAAAACCGAACCGTCAAAGCCATGATAGGCGCCAGTCAATATCTTGATAAGCGTTGATTTTCCTGCCCCGTTTTCGCCGAGCAGCGCGTGTATTTCACCACGATTGAGCACGAAATCGACGTGATCAAGCGCAGTTACTCCGAGAAAGGATTTGGTTATTGAGCGCGCTTCAAGAAGCGGCGTTGCTGGCGTCTCGCGCGCAGCGATGTCGGGGCGAGCCATGGCAGTCTTCCGTTCGCATCTTGCAGAACTCGCTCCGGGCCGCGATGAGAAGCGGCCCGGAGGCATGAAGGTGTGATCTGAGGCTTAGTAGCCGAGGCCCTTCTTGGCTTCATAAACGGCCTTTGGATCATCAGCCTGTGTGTAAAGCTTGGATTCGGTCTGGATCCATTTTGGCGGAACAGTGCCATTGGCTTTGAGTGCTTCGATGACGTCGAAAGCAGGACCTGCCATGTTTGGCGTCAGCTCAACCGTTGCATTGGCTTCGCCATTGGCCATTGCCTGGAAAATATCCGGCACGGCATCGATTGAAACGACCTTAATGTCGGTTCCGGGCTTGAGACCAGCTTCCTTAATGGCTTGAATGGCGCCGACGGCCATGTCGTCATTATGCGCGTAGACTGCACAAATGTCCTTGCCGCCATTTTCCGCCTTGATGAAGCTTTCCATGACTTCCTTGCCCTTGGTGCGGGTGAAGTCGCCAGTCTGCGAGCGGGATATCTTGATGTTATCGTGGCCTGCAAGTGCTTCTTCAAAGCCCTTCTTGCGGTTGATCGCCGGAGAAGAACCTGTCGTGCCCTGAAGCTCGACGACCGAACAAGGCTGGTCGCCGACTTCCTTGACCAGCCAGTCGCCCGCGACCTTGCCTTCATGGACTTGATCGGAGGTGACAGCGGTGAGATAAAGGTCTTCCGGTGCGTCAATCTGGCGGTCGAGAAGCACGACCGGAATTTCGGCTTCCTTGGCTTCTTTCAGAACGGCGTCCCAGCCGGTTGCAACAACCGGCGCAATCAGGATGGCATCAACGCCTTGTGCAATGAAGCCGCGAACGGCCTTGATCTGATTTTCCTGCTTCTGCTGTGCGTCGGCAAATTTGAGAGTGTGGCCGCGCTTCTCAGCTTCCTGCTTTGTTACACTTGTTTCGGCGGCGCGCCAGCCCGATTCTGAACCGATCTGCGAGAAGCCGACCGTCAGGGAAGCGGCGGATGCGCTTGAGATCAGAGCGAATGAAAATGCGGCTGTCAGAGCCGTCAGACTGCGTTTCATATTAAGTCCTCCCAATAAAAAGGCTCTCCCAGCCTTCGTGTTTATGAAGCATATAATATTACTTTATGGCAAGTACATTTCGTATATTCGCTGAAAATTGGGGGTGCGACAAACGTGCATGATGGCGAATTTTATAGTGAAATCATGCGTTTATTAAAGGGGCGGCAATGGTCTTGGTATGGGGGTGGTGCGCGCTGTGTTTCCCTTGCTTGACAAGTGGGTATTTGCCGAAATAGTCATATTAATGAGAAGGAGCCGTTCATCCGCATACCTGTGTTTTTGAACGGTCGAGAAGAATGTTCCGCAAGCGTTTTGCGGAAAATGGGAGGTTTAATGTTACGTCTGGTACAAATCCGCGACTTGCGCGGAGAAACACGTGTGGCCGCTTGCGATGATGAAGGCGCGGCCCATATCGTCAATGGCGTGACGACGACTTACGAACTGGCATGGGCGGCGATCTCTGCGGGCATTAGCCTTGCTGAGCAGGTTGAGCGTAATGGCAAAGGTGAAGCTGTCGATCTTGATGCCGCACTTGCTGATGGTCAGGTTGACCTGCCTATTACCCATGAAGATCCCGCGCATTTGATTGTTGCAGGGACAGGCCTCACACATCTTGGTTCGGCGGATGGTCGTGACAAGATGCACAAGGCAGCACAGGCCGCTGAAAAGCCGACCGACTCGATGCGCATGTTTTTGATGGGTGTTGAAGGCGGTAAACCAAAGCGCGGTGAGACGGGCGTTCAGCCGGAATGGTTTTACAAAGGCGATGGGTCGGCGCTGGTCGCGACGGGCGGTGAACTCGTCTCTCCAGCTTTTGCCGAGGATGGCGGTGAAGAGCCGGAACTCGCAGGCATCTATCTGATCGGCCCGGACGGTACGCCGTTCCGCCTTGGCTTCTGCCTCGCCAATGAGTTTTCCGATCATGTGATCGAAAAGCAGAATTATCTGTGGCTGGCGCATTCAAAGCTGCGTCAGGCGTCGCTGGGGCCAGAGCTTTATGTGGGCGCTCTGCCGGATCATGTTGAGGGTGTTTCGCGGATCAAGCGTGGCGATCAGGTGATCTTTGAAAAGCCGTTTCTGTCGGGCGAAGCGAACATGTCGCATACGATCGCCAATCTGGAACATCATCATTTCAAATATGAACTGTTCCGTCGTCCGGGAGACATTCATGTGCATTTCTTCGGCACGGCGACATTGTCGTTTTCGGAAGGTGTTAAGACGGAAAACGGCGACCAGTTCGAAATTTCCGCAAAGCCTTTCCGTTATCCGCTGGTCAACAGGCTGGCGCAGGCGAAAGCCGAAGATATTGCCGTGAAGGCGCTTTGAGATGACAGTGGCGTCCAATATCAATCTGGCAATTGTTGGTCTTGGCAAGATTGCCCGCGACCAGCATCTGCCATCGATTGAAGCGACGAGTGGCATTGAACTCAAAGCCATTGCCAGCCGCAATGCGGGTCTTGATGGGTTGCCGTCGTTCCATGACATTGAAGAGCTGCTTGAGAGTGATGTTGCAATCGATGCGGTGTCGCTTTGCACGCCGCCGCAGGGGCGTTTCAATCAGGCTTATGCAGCCCTTGCGGCGCGCAAGCATGTGATGCTGGAGAAACCTCCGGGCGCGACGATTTCGGAAGTGCAGGCGCTGACGCGTTTTGCTGAAAAGCAGGGCGTTACGCTTTATGCGACCTGGCATTCGCGCGAAGCCGCAGCCGTTGAACCGGCACGCGGATTTCTGAAAGATGCCGCAATCAAATCTGTTGCGGTGTCGTGGAAAGAGGACGTGCGCCACTGGCATCCCGGCCAGCAATGGATCTGGGAGCCGGGTGGTCTTGGTGTGTTCGATCCGGGCATCAATGCGCTCTCAATCGTGACGCATATTCTGCCGGAACGGTTTTTTCTCACCAAGTCCGACCTCTATTTTCCAGAAAATCGGGCGGCACCGATTGCCGCTGATCTCGCGTTTGAAACGGAAGGCGGCGTGCCGGTTTCCTTTGAACTCGACTGGCGCCAGACGGGTCCGCAGACATGGGATATTCGGGTCGAGACAGACAAGGGAACGCTGCTTCTCAGTCATGGCGGCAGTCGGCTGACGATCGCAGGCACGGAAAAAATGGCGGAGCCTGATCGTGAATATCAGCGTCTTTACCAGAATTTTGTGAAGCTGGTTGGCGAAGGGCAGAGCGATGTTGACCTAGCACCTCTGACCCATGTTGCCGATGCTTTCCTTCTCGGAAAGCGCCATGCCGTTGAATCTTTTGAAGACTAGGAATTGGGGCCGCGCGGCGGTCTCTTACCCATGCAGGACAATGAAATGAATAAGCCCGTTACGCCGAAAGCACCGAGATTTCGCTCACGCGCATGGTTCGATAACCCGGACAATGTTGATATGACGGCGCTCTATCTTGAGCGTTACATGAATTACGGTCTCAGTCAGGAAGAACTGCAATCCGGTCGTCCGATCATCGGCATTGCGCAGACGGGTTCTGATCTTTCGCCGTGCAACCGTCATCATCTGGAACTGGCCAATCGCGTGCGTGAAGGTGTGCGTGAAGCGGGCGGCATCGTGATCGAATTTCCGGTCCATCCGATTCAGGAAACCGGCAAGCGTCCGACTGCAGGCCTTGATCGCAACCTTGCTTATCTCGGCCTCGTCGAAGTGCTTTATGGCTATCCGTTGGATGGCGTTGTGCTGACCATTGGTTGCGACAAGACCACGCCTGCCTGTCTGATGGCTGCTGCGACCGTCAATATTCCGGCAATTGCGCTCTCCGTTGGTCCGATGCTCAATGGCTGGTTCCGGGGTGAACGCACGGGTTCGGGCACCATCGTCTGGAAGGCGCGTGAGCTGCTCGCCAAGGGTGAGATCGACTATGCGGGCTTTGTAAAGCTGGTTGCGTCTTCCGCACCATCGACCGGTTATTGCAACACGATGGGTACGGCCACGACGATGAATTCGCTTGCCGAAGCACTCGGAATGCAGCTTCCGGGTTCGGCGGCGATTCCAGCGCCTTATCGTGATCGTCAGGAAGTGGCTTATCTGACCGGCCGCCGCATTGTGGAAATGGTTTATGAAGACCTCAAGCCAACTGACATCATGACGAAGGAAGCCTTTATCAATGCGATCCGCGTCAATTCCGCGATTGGCGGTTCGACCAATGCGCCGATCCATCTCAATGCACTGGCACGTCATGTCGGCGTGGAGCTGAGCGTCGATGACTGGCAGAAATATGGCGAGGAAATTCCGCTTCTGGTCAATCTCCAGCCAGCGGGCGAATATCTCGGTGAAGATTACTACCACGCGGGCGGTGTGCCAGCAGTCGTCAATCAGCTGATGGGGCAGGGCCTCATTCACGAGGATGCGCTCACTGTCAACGGCAAGACCATCGGTGAAAACTGCAAAAACGCAACGATTGAAGACAGCAATGTCATCAAGACCTTTGACCAGCCATTGAAGAAACATGCCGGTTTCCGCGTGCTGCGCGGCAATCTCTTCTCGTCGGCGATCATGAAATTGAGCGTTATTTCGGAAGAATTCCGCAATCGCTATCTCACAGACGAAAAAGACCCGAATGCCTTTGAAGGCAAGGCGATTGTGTTTGATGGCCCGGAAGATTATCACCACCGGATTGATGATCCGTCGCTCGAAATTGACGAGCGTTCGGTGCTGTTCATGCGTGGTGCGGGTCCAATAGGCTATCCGGGGGCAGCGGAAGTCGTGAATATGCGCGCGCCTGATTATCTTTTGAAGAAGGGCATCAGTTCGCTCCCTTGCATCGGCGACGGTCGCCAGTCGGGCACGTCGGGTTCGCCGTCGATCCTCAACGCGTCGCCGGAAGCAGCCGCTGGCGGTGGCCTTGCCATCCTCAAGACGGGTGATCGGGTCCGCATCGATATTGGTCGTGGTACGGCGGATATTCTGATTTCGGATGACGAGCTGGCCGAACGCCGCAAGGCTTTGGAAGCTGCCGGTGGTTATAAATATCCGGAAAGCCAGACGCCGTGGCAGGAAATCCAGCGCGCGGTTGTTGGTCAGATGGAAACAGGTGCGGTTCTCGAAAACGCGGTCAAGTATCAGGACATTGCGCATACGCGTGGCCTGCCACGAGATAACCATTGATGTTGGGAGTCAAAACACCATTTGCGGCAGTTGCGGACTGGGGAACAACCCGGTTCCGCCTCTGGACGCTGGATGTTGATGGCAACGTGCTCAATGAAAGCCGTGGTGATGACGGGCTGATCTCTGCAAAAGAAACGGGCTTTGAAACGCTGCTTGAACAGCATCTGGCGAAGCTTGGTGCGCCGGATGATCTGCCGGTGGTGATCTGCGGCATGGCGGGTTCGCGCACTGGCTGGATCGAAGCACCTTATATGAGCTTGCCCGCCGGGCTTGAAGGCGTCGTTGCTGCTGCGGTTCGCGTGCCTGCAAAGCGCCCCGTCATCATGCTGCCGGGTGTTGCACGGCGGAGCGTCGATGCGCCGGATGTGATGCGCGGCGAGGAAACCAAGCTGCTTGGTCTGGTACATCGCGGTACGCGGGATGCCGTGGTGGTGATGCCCGGAACGCACGCCAAATGGGTGCAGATTGCAGACGGCAAGCTTAACGATTATCGCTCTTTCATGACGGGTGAATTGTTTGCGCTTCTCAAAGACAAGTCGGTTCTCTCCGGTGCGCTTGAAGGGGCCGGACCGGTTGACCCAAAGAGTGCTGCCTTTGCTAGAGGCGTGAAAGCTTCGCTTGAAACACCGGAGCTTATCGCCAACGCGCTCTTTACGGTGCGTGCTGGCTGGCTGGTGCATGACTATAAGCCGACCGATCAGCTTGCACGTCTGTCGGGTCTGCTGATCGGGCTGGAGGTTGCCGGTGGCCGCACATTGTTTGGCAAACCTCATGAAGTTCTGCTGCTTTCCGACGGCATGATGGGCGCGCTTTATGCGTCTGCACTTGAGATTGCCGGTGTGAAAGTGAGCCACATCGAGGCTGATGAACTGGTGCGCGATGGGTTGTTCATGGCCGCCCGCCATGCTTTTGCGGGAGGTGCGCAATGAGCGATCATATCGCATGGCCCAAACTGCGCTATCCGCTGGTTGCCATTCTGCGTGGCATTCGGCCGGAAGAAACCGAAGCCATTGTCTCCACTCTGATTGAGACGGGCTTTGAGGCGATTGAAATTCCGCTCAATTCGCCGGAGCCGTTTGTCTCCATTGAGAAAGCTGCAAAGCTTGCGCCGGGCAATGTGCTGATTGGTGCTGGCACCGTGCTGTCGGTTGAGAATGTGGATCGGCTTCATGATGTCGGCGGCAGGCTTCTGGTCAGCCCGAATGTCGAGCCGGATGTCATTCGCCGCGCGAGTGCGTATGGCATGGTGACAATGCCCGGCGTGTTCACGCCGACTGAGGCTTTCAGCGCCATTCATGCAGGCGCATCGGCGTTGAAGTTCTTCCCGGCGAGTGTGCTGGGGGCCGATGGCATCAAGGCCATTTGTGCAGTCTTGCCAAAAGATATTCCGGTGGGTGCTGTGGGTGGCGTATCGGAAGATAATTTTGCCACTTATGTCGGCGCGGGCGTGCGCTGTTTTGGACTAGGTTCCAGTCTTTATAAGGCTGGACTGACTGCTGCTGAGGTTCGCGACCGCGCGCAGCGTGCAGTTGAGGCATGGGACAAGATCGCAGGCTGAGTGCTGTTGTGACTTGTTTTGGAGGAATTCCGCAGGGCCTAACGGCGGGGGCGGAAATTTTGGGAGAACGGCAGGCCTTAAAAGCCTGTCCTACGATGGGAGTGAGACAATGGCAGGCATAAAATCATTCACACTGGCGGCAGCATTAGCTGCATTTGCCTTTACGGGCTTTGCACAAGCCGAGGACAAGGGCCTCGTTGGTGTAGCAATGCCAACCAAGTCGTCGGCGCGCTGGATTGCTGACGGCGATAACATGGTCAAGGTGCTTCAGGAGCGCGGTTATAAGACCGATCTTCAATATGCGGAAGACGATGTTCCGAACCAGTTGGCCCAGATCGAAAACATGGTGACCAAGGGTGCCAAGGTTCTGGTCGTGGCATCGATCGACGGCACCACGCTTTCCGATGTTCTGGCAAAAGCCAATGATGCAGGCATCAAGGTCATCGCCTATGACCGCCTGATCCGCGACACACCGAATGTGTCCTATTATGCGACCTTTGATAATTTCCAGGTTGGTGTGTTGCAGGCACAGTCGATTGAAAAGGCACTTGATCTCAAGAACAAGGAAGGCCCTTTCTATATCGAATTGTTCGGCGGCTCGCCTGACGATAACAACGCCTATTTCTTCTATAATGGCGCAATGTCCGTTCTTCAGCCTTACATCGACAGCGGCAAGCTTGTTGTTGGCAGCGGCCAGACCGGCATGGACAAGGTCGCAACGCTGCGCTGGGATGGGGCAACCGCTCAGGCACGTATGGATTCAATCCTCTCGGCCTTTTATTCCGACAAGAAGCTTGACGCTGTTCTGTCACCTTATGACGGTATTTCGATTGGTATTCTGTCGTCGCTTAAGGGTGTTGGTTATGGCAGCGGCGACATGCCGATGCCTGCCGTTTCCGGTCAGGATGCGGAGGTGCCTTCGGTCAAGTCGATCCTTGCTGGCGAACAGAATTCGACAATCTTCAAGGATACCCGCGAACTCGCCAAGGTCACCGTTGATATGGTTGACGCTGCGATGAGCGGCAAAGAGCCGGAAGTGAACGACACCAAGACCTATGACAATGGCGTCAAGGTTGTGCCGTCCTATCTGCTCAAGCCGGTGATCGTCGATAAGTCGAACTGGAAGGAAGTTCTGGTCGATAGCGGTTACTACAAAGAAGATCAGATCCAGTAAATTTTGTGCCCGGACGCGCCGCAAAACAAGTGCGTCCGGCATGCCTGCTCTAATGCCATCATCCCCGCCGCCCAGTTTTCGAACTGGGTTAGGCCAACAGATTGACAGCGTTGTCTTTTTGAAGGCGATAAAACCGGGAGTGGTGGCATGGCAGGTTCGTTATGGGAGCGAGCGATGAACGTAACCAATTCTGTCCCGCTTGAGCAGAACAGTGGACAGCCGGATAGTGCCGGTAAACCACTGCTGGAAATGCGCGGCATCAGCAAATCTTTCGGCGTTGTGAAGGCGTTGAGTGACGTCAATTTCACGGTAATGCCGGGAGAAATTCACGCATTTGTGGGTGAAAATGGTGCGGGTAAATCCACGCTGATGAAAGTGCTGTCGGGTGTTTATCCCTCTGGCAGTTATGACGGTTCGATTGTCTTTGACGGAGAGGAGCGGCATTTCCGCGACATCAATGATTCCGAGGCGCTTGGCATCGTGATCATCCATCAGGAGCTTGCATTGGTGCCGCTGATGTCGATTGCCGAGAATATTTTTCTCGTCAATCCACCCGGCTCTTACGGTGTGATTGATCGCAACGAAGTCTATCAGCGCACAAAGGCGCTTTTGAAGAAAGTCGGACTGACGGAGTCGCCTGATACGCTGGTGACGGATATTGGTGTTGGCAAACAGCAACTTGTTGAAATCGCCAAAGCGCTCTCCAAACGGGTACGCTTGCTCATTCTTGATGAACCAACGGCAAGTCTGAATGAAACCGACAGTGCGGCGCTTTTGGCACTGCTGAAAGAATTTCGTGCGCAGGGCATCACTTCGATCCTGATTTCGCACAAGCTCAATGAAATCCGCGAAGTGGCTGACAAGATTACCGTGCTGCGCGATGGACGCGCGGTTGCGACGTTGGATTGTCATGCGGGCGAAGTCGAGGAAGATGACATTATCCGCAAGATGGTCGATCGTGATCTGGAAAGCCGCTATCCAAAGCGCGATCCGAAGATCGGCGATGTGATTTTCGAGGTCGACAATTGGTCGGTTTATCATCCGTTGCACCCGGAACGTCACTCGGTTAAAAACGTGTCGTTCAAAGTGAAAGCGGGCGAAATCGTCGGCATTGCTGGCCTTATGGGTGCGGGTCGTACCGAATTTGCCATGAGCCTGTTCGGACGCTCATGGGGTACAAATATTTCCGGCGATGTGCGCATGCATGGCAAGCCGGTTGATATTTCGAGCGTTGCCCGCGCCATCAAATCGGGTCTCGCCTATGTGACTGAGGACCGCAAGAAGCTGGGCCTTGTTCTGGGCGAAAATATTTCGCGCAACATATCACTCGCGCATTTGCGCGGCGTCAGCCCCAAGGGGGTGATCGACAGTATTCGCGAAATGAAGGTCGCGAACGACTACCGCTCTCAAATGAGTATTCGCTGCCACAATGTTTATCAGGAAACCGGCACGCTTTCAGGCGGCAACCAGCAGAAGGTGGTGCTGTCGAAATGGCTGTTCACCGGACCCGATGTGCTGATCCTCGATGAACCGACACGTGGCATCGATGTGGGCGCGAAATACGACATTTATACAATCATCAATTCACTGGCTGACAGCGGCAAGGGCGTGGTCGTCATTTCATCCGAAATGCCGGAGCTGATCGGGATCTGCGACCGCATTGTCGTCATGCACGAGGGCGCTTTCGTCGGCGAAGTGGCGGGCGAGGCAGCAACGCAGGAAAACATCATGCGCGCCATCATGCAGAACAAAGGAAAACAACAATGAGCGAGAACGTTATCCAGGGCGGTCAGAAGGCGCCAAGCAGCGTGGGGCGCTATTTAAAGAACAATCTGCGTGAATCGGGAATGCTGCTCTCGCTGATTGCAATCATGATCTTTTTCCAGATTGTTACCGGCGGCGTACTGATGAAGCCGCTGAACCTGACTAACCTCGTGTTACAAAACAGTTATATCGTCATCATGGCGCTTGGAATGTTGCTGATTATTGTGACCGGGCACATCGATTTGTCGGTCGGATCGGTGTGTGGTTTCATCGGCGCGCTGGCTGCTGTGATGATGGTGCGATGGGGAATTCCGTTTCCGATTGCCGCCATTCTGTGCCTGATTGCCGGTGGGATTATTGGCGCGATGCAGGGCTTCTGGGTTGCCTATTTCAATATCCCGTCCTTTATCGTCACACTTGCTGGCATGCTGGTTTTCAAGGGGTTGATGCTGGCGGTGCTCGGCGGACAGTCGGTCGGTCCATTCCCACCGATGTTTCAGAAGCTCTCGTCAGGCTTTATTCCTGAATTCATTGGTGTGACAGGCGGTATTTATCTCACATCGCTGATCCTTGGTCTGGTTCTTGCTGGTTTTATCGTCTGGCAGAACACACGCTCGCGTGCACGTCATATTGCGCATGAGGTCGAGACAGAACCGTTCGGCCTGTTTGTGGTCAAGAATATTCTGTTCTTTGCAGGTATCGCCTATCTGGCGCTGCTGATCTCGTCGCATCGCGGCATGCCTAACGTACTGATTATCATGGCTGTTTTGATCGCGGCCTATGCGTTTCTCACAAGCCGCACGGTTATTGGTCGTCAGATTTATGCGGTCGGTGGCAATCGCCATGCAGCGAAGCTTTCGGGCGTCAAGACCGAGCGGCTGACCTTCCTTGCATTTGTGAATATGGGTGTGCTGGCAGCCCTTGCCGGTCTGGTTTTTGCAGCACGTCTGAACACGGCGACACCAAAGGCCGGTCTTGGATTTGAGCTTGATGTGATTGCTGCCTGCTTTATCGGTGGCGCATCGGCTTATGGTGGTGTGGGGCGTGTGACGGGGGCTGTGATCGGCGCGCTGATCATGGGTGTGATGAACAACGGCATGTCGATTCTCGGGATCGGGATCGACTATCAGCAGGTCATCAAGGGGATCGTTCTGCTGGGCGCTGTTTGCATCGATGTTTACAACCAACGCCGCTAAAATAGGGATTTGCCATGAATTGGCCATATTATGAACACGAGCTTGCCGTGAAAATCACATTTTGAACATCACTTTTCGCGAATTAAACATCGCTTTTCGCGGAAAAATGCTCAGAAAAAGCGCGTTTTCGCGCTTTTGCTCCGCCCTTTTGGGAGAGGGAGGCGTGAGCCAGTCGGGCCGGAACTCAGTTCCGGCCCGATCTGTTTTCAACTTGATTTATGATTTTTAAATCGCTGTGCGGCGCGCGTGGTCGAGATAGATCTCACGCAGCTTGAGCGCCACCGGACCGGGTTTGCCGCCACCGATTGGTTTGTCGTCGATAAACGAAATCGGCGTTACGAACGTACCCGCACTGGTCATGAAGGCTTCTTTCGCAGCATAGGCTTCATCAAGCGTGAAAGCACGCTCTTCGAGCGTCATGCCGGTCTCGGCAATGAGCTGCAACAGCGACAGGCGTGTACAGCCCGGAAGCACCGCATTGGAATTGGGGCGGGTGACGATGACATCGTCCTGCGTGACGATATAGCCGGTCGAAGATGCGCCTTCGGTGACAAATCCGTCCTCCAGCATCCAGGCTTCATCGCAACCGGCATTCTTTGCGATTTCTTTGGCGAGCGCCTGCGGCAGAAGGCAGACGGTTTTGATGTCGCGGCGTTTCCAGCGCAGATCATCAAGTGACAGCACGCGGATGCCTGTTTCGACTTCCGGTCTGTTGGCAAGGGCCTTAACTTGAGTGAACAGAACGACCGATGGCTTCAAGCCCTTGGCGACAAAATCACGGTCGCGACCGTCACCGCGCGTGACCTGAAGATAGACCAGACCTTCGGTCAGGTTATTACGGCGGATCAGTTCGCGCTCGATCTCGACCATCTCATCTTCGCTCATCGGCATCGGAATACCAATTTCACCGGTTGAACGACGCAGGCGCTTCATATGCGGATCACTATCGACCAGCTTACCGTCAAGCACGGCGGTCACTTCGTAAATGCCGTCACCGAAGAGAAAGCCACGGTCAAAGATGGAAATACGGGCATCGCGGGCGGCAACATATTCGCCATTCACGTAAACGATGCGGTTTTCAAGTGCTGCTGAAATAGCCATGGTCTGTCCTGAGATGGGAAAATTGCGAACAACATCGCAGCAATTTCTTAAGCGTTCAATGCTTCAAGTGAAACATCTATTTTCAGGTGATTTGAGGTTTTCAAGGAGGGGGGCCGGCGACTGGCGGCATGCGTCAGAGTGCAATTTGGAAAGCGTCAAAGAGCCAAAGACAGGCATGTAACGTAATGTTATTTCAGCTTTGGCCTGCTTTTAAGAATGGTGCGCTAAAATAATCGGTTTCAGAACGGTTTATCGACTTCAACGAAGAATGTGATTCATGAAAAAGCCGCCGCAGGGGAAAGCGGCGGCCAAGTTGCGGCTTAATCTGGGTGGCGATCAGGCCGCGCGTTTTAACGCATCTCCAATCATGGAAACGATGGTGTCGATCTGTTCCTTTTCCACGATGAGCGGTGGCGAAAGCGCGATCACATCGCCGGTGACGCGGATCAGGAGACCCTTCTTGAAGCAATCGACAAAGACATCGTAAGCGCGTGCGCCAATGGCGCCTTCGCGTGACGACAGTTCGATTGCGCCTACGAGGCCCAAGTTGCGGATGTCGATGACATTTGGTGCGTCTTTGAGCGAATGAAGTGCGTTCTGCCAATGCTCGGCCAGTTCAGCGCCGCGGGTAAGCAGGCCTTCTTCGGCGTAGATTTCAAGCGTTGCAAGACCGGCAGCACAGGCAACCGGATGGCCGGAATAGGTGTAGCCGTGGAACAGCTCGATGGCGTTTTCCGGGCCGGTCATCAGTGCGTCATGCACCGCACGGCTTGCAAAGACAGCACCCATCGGGATTGCGCCGTTTGTCAGGCCCTTGGCGGTGGTGACGAGATCAGGCTTGACGCCGAAATAATCGACAGCAAATGGTGTGCCGAGGCGTCCGAAGCCGGTGATGACTTCATCATAGATCACCAGAATGCCGTGCTTGTCAGCGGTTGCGCGGATGCGTTCGAGATAGCCCTTTGGTGGCAGAACGACACCGGCGGAACCGGACATTGGTTCAACGATGACGGCGGCAATCTTTTCTGCGCCGTGCAGCTGAACCAGACGTTCCAGATCGTCTGCAAGCTCAATGCCGTGCTCCGGCAGACCTTTGGAGAATGCATTGCGGCCAACATCAAGCGTATGGCGCATATGGTCGGCAGGGATTTGCGGGAAGACGCGGCGGTTGTTGACGAGACCGCCGACAGAAATGCCACCGAAGCCAACGCCGTGATAACCTTTTTCACGGCCGATCACGAGGGTACGGGTGCCCTGACCGATGGCGCGCTGATAGGCGATGGCGATCTTGAGAGCGGTATCAACCGATTCCGAGCCGGAATTGGTGAAGAACACGCGGTCCAGCTTGGCATCCGGGCCGCCGGGCGCAATGGCTGCGAGCTTTTCAGCAAAGTCGAAAGCGATGTTGTGGCCCATCTGGAAGGTTGGCGCGAAGTCCATGGTCGAGATCTGGCGCTCGACGGCTTCCGTGATGCGCTTGCGGCCGTGACCGGCATTGCAGCACCAAAGGCCAGCCGTACCATCGAGAACCTGATTGCCGTCGACATCGGTGTAATACATGCCCGAAGCGCTTGCGAGCAGGCGTGGAGCGGCCTTGAACTGGCGGTTCGCTGTGAACGGCATCCAGAAGTTATCAAGGCTTGGCGCGTTGGTGTTGTTAAGCATTAGAACCTCCTATTTTTGAGGGTAAGAGGACATGCTTTCTCGAAGGCAACAAGTCCTTTTCTCCTAAATATTAAAGCATTGAAATTTCGTGCTTTGAAATGGGAGTTTGTGATATATCGAACATCATAAACAGTAAGGGGACGCGTCGATGAGTATCGATATTGGTGGCAGGCTTCGCTATGTGCGCATGCGGCAGAATCTGTCTCAGCGAGAGCTTGCAAAACGGGCTGGCGTGACCAATTCCACCATATCGCTGATCGAAGCCAATCAGTCCAATCCATCAGTTGGTGCATTAAAGCGCATTTTGGATGGAATTCCTATCGGAATGGCCGAATTTTTCGCGCTGGAACCGGATGCGCCGCATAAGGTTTTCTATCAGGCGGATGAGCTGGTGGAGATCGGCAAGGGGCCGATTTCCTATCGGCAGGTGGGTGATCACCTCTTTGCGCGTTCGCTGCAAATCCTCAAAGAGCGTTATGAACCTGGATCGGATACCGGCAAGGTTCTGCTCATGCATGAAGGCGAGGAGGGGGGAATCGTCATTTCCGGTCGCATCGAAGTGACGGTTGGCAGCGAGCGCCGCATTCTTGGTCCGGGCGATGCCTATTATTTCTCAAGCAAGCTACCGCATCGGTTCAAATGCGTGGGACCGGTGGCTTGCGAGGTGGTGAGCGCCTGCACACCACCAAGTTTTTGATAGTGTTCAGCTTATGAGTAGCGGGCGATGCTTAAATCGTCGGCCTGAATGTCCGGTTTGTTGCCGGAAATAAGATCTGCGAGAAGCTTGCCGGAGCCGGGGCCCATGGTCCAGCCAAGTGTGCCGTGGCCCGCATTGATAAACACGTTTTCGTAGCGGGTTGCTCCGATGATCGGCGTTGAATCCGGCGTCATGGGACGCAGGCCCGACCAGAAGGTTGCAGCCTTGAGATCGCCGCCGGGGAACAGGTCGCTCACCGACAGATCAAGCGTTGCGCGACGTGCTGCCGGCAGATCTTTGGTAAAGCCGGAGACTTCGGCCATCCCGCCCACGCGGATGCGGTCGCCAAGGCGGGTGATGGCAATCTTGTAGCTTTCATCAAGCACGGTCGAGACCGGCGCCAGTTCTTCATTGATGATCGGAGCGGTGATCGAATAGCCTTTGACCGGATAGATTGGAGCGTTCAGGCCAAGCGACTTGACCAGTGCGGGCGTATAACTGCCGAGCGCCACAACATAACGATCAGCTGTCAGAATGCCTTCCGACGTTTCGACACCGGAGACTTTTCCACCTGTCAGCAAAAGCGATTTGATATCGATGCCGAAACGGAACTTGACGCCAAGGCCTTCGGCAATTTTCGCCAGTTCATTGGTGAATTTGAAGCAGTCTCCGGTCTCATCATTTGGCAGGCGCAGGCCGCCGACGAATTTATCGCGGGCGCGCGCCAGAGCAGGCTCAATGCGCACGCAGTCTTCGCGGTCGAGCACTTCAAACGGCACGCCATCCTGACGCAGCACTTCAATATCTTTGCCGATGCCGTCGAGCTGATACTGTTCGCGGAAGAGCTGCAAGGTGCCCTGCATGCGCTGGTCATATTGAATGCCAGTCTCATCGCGCAGCGCGATAAGGCAATCACGGCTATATTCGGCCACGCGGACCATACGGCTTTTATTGACCTTGTAGCGGCTCTCTGTGCAGTTGGCGAGCATCTGCAACAGCCAGCTATACTGCTTTGGATCAGAGCTCAGGCGCAGAATCAGCGGCGCATGTTTCTGAAACAGCCATTTTGCGGCTTTCAGCGGAATGCCGGGTGCGGCCCAAGGTGAAGCATAGCCTGGCGACACCTGACCGGCATTGGCGAAACTTGTTTCCAGTGCAGGGCCTTCTTCACGGTCAACGACAGTGACCTCGTGGCCAAGCTTGGCCAGATAATATGCAGTGGTGACGCCAACAACGCCGCTGCCCAGAATGATGATATGCATGTTCGCCTCTTATTATTATGCGTGTGTGCCGGCTTCGCTATCGTTGTAAACGCGGGCATAGCGGTGGCCTAATGATGTGAGAATTTCATAAGGAATTGTGTCGCAATCCCGCGCCACATCTTCAAGCCGTTGATGCGGGCCGACGAGTTCAACCAGACTGCCGAGCTTGAGCGTGTCTTCCGGCAGGGCCGTGACATCAAGCGTGATGGAATCCATCGAAACGCGCCCGACAATCGGCAGGCGCGTGTCACCATAAAAGGCCGATCCTTTGTTGCTCAAAGAGCGGAACCAGCCATCGGCATAGCCGACTGCAATGGTTGCAATGCGCATGGGTTTTTCTGCGATAAAGGTGCCGCCATAGCCGACCGCCGCGCCCTTGTCGATATCGCGCACCTGAATGACGCGTGCGGATAGTTCGAGCACGGGGCGGATTGGATTTTCGCGGGCGTCCGGGCCGACGCCATAAAGGGCGACACCGGGACGAGCGAGATTGAAGTGATAAATCTGATCAAGGAAGCAGCCGCCGGAATTTGAAAATGCCACGGGCAGTTTTGGCAGACGCGCGAGCGCTGCATTCATGGCTGCAAGCTGGCGGGCATTGGCCGGATTTTGCGGCTCATCGCCGCTCGCCAGATGGCTGATGACAAATTTGACATCGATATGGTCGAGCAGATGCTGGTCATTGACCAGTTGGTCAAGTTCTTTGGCCGACAGGCCAAGACGCGACATGCCGGTATCGATTTGCAGCAAAGCGGGCAGTTTTTCGTTCAAGCTTGCAGCCAGTGCCGACCAGTTTTCAATCTGTTCCAGCGAATTGAGAACCGGCAGGATTTTCTCGCGTGCGCAGGCAGCTTCTGTGCCGGGTTGAAGGCCATTGAGCACGTAAAGCGTTGCATCCGGATTGAGAAAAGGCCGGAGCGAAATGGCTTCGCCCAGATGGGCGACGAAGAAATCGCGGCAGCCTGCTTCATAAAAAGCCGGTGCGACGCGATTTGCACCAAGGCCATAAGCATCAGCCTTCACCACAGCGGCGGTGCGCGTGGGGGCGATGCGACTGGAAATTGTCGAATAATTATGACGCAGAGCCGCAAGGTCGATCGTTAATATGCCACCCGCAGCAAGGTCGTGTTCGGTCTGGGAAAAATGCATCGACATATCGGTCATTTCCAGTTCACTCAAATGATTGCGGGATGAACAGGACTGATCCGCTTCCCCCCAAAAAGCTGATTGTTGCGGAAAGCAAAGGCCATAATGGATTGCCTCCAAAACAATAGCGATCATGATAGTCGAAGACTATTCGAATGTTTTTGCAATTTTTCGCATAATATGCGAATTTTTGCATGATTTGCGCACTTATTAGCTTTTGAGTTGAAGATTCTGCATGGCCATACTGGATAGCATAGACCGCAATATCATCCGCTCTCTCAGGCGCGATGGTCGTATGACCAATAGCCAGCTTGCAGGCGAAGTGGGGCTGTCACAGTCGGCCTGTCTCAGGCGCGTGCAGATTTTGGAGGAAAGCGGTGTCATTCGCGGATATACCGCCATTGTCGGGTCTTCAGGCGGCGATGAGCGGCTTGTCGCCATTGTGCGCATCACGCTGGACCGGCAGACGGAAGAATATCTCAACCGCTTTGAAGAGGCGGTGCGCCGCCATCCTGAAGTGCAGGAATGTTATCTCATGACGGGGGATGCCGACTATATTCTGCGGGTTGAGGCAGAGAATGCGGCTTCTTATGAAATCATTCATAAGGAAATTCTCTCGCGGCTGCCCGGCGTTGCGCGCATTCATTCGAGCTTTGCGATCCGCACCGTGCTTTTGTCAAAAGCGCCCACAAGTCGTGCATGAAAAAGCCCGGCGCAGGGCCGGGCTTCTCTTGATGATCATACGCTTGTTTTAGCGGAATTCGTAACGAAGACCGGCGCGGACAGTATGGAGGTTAAAGCCGTTATCGCGTGCCTGTGCGCCTGTTGCGCCGGGGCCGACCGCATTGCCGTAAGGGTTTGTGCTCTGATCTGCCGCATCGAACGCATAAGCTTTGCCGCCATTGACACGCAGATAGCGATAGCCAACATCAAGTTTGAGCTGGTCGGTGAGATCGTAGCTGACACCGGCCATCAGAGCCATTGCAAAACGCCAGCTGTCCAGTCCGTCCTTATCGCTTGTGTAAGAGCAGCCCGCGCAAACTTCATGGGTTTTCCATGTGTCGTATTTGACGAATGCTGCGCCAAGCCCCGCACCGACATAAGGTGTCAGGCCGCCAACCTTGCCAAGATCAACATAGGCGTTGGCCATGGCTGTCCAGATATTTGCTGTCGAGTTATCTTCGTAATTGCAATTGTCTTCGACGGGATTAAAGCCCTTGGCAGATTTGATGTAGCTTGGGCAGGCGGTCCGTCCGTTGATGCCGGCACGGAAGAAATCCAGTGTGGCATCGGTACGCAGCATTTCATTAAAGCGATAGCCAACACCGAGACCGTATGAAGCGCCGCCTTTGAGTTTGAAATCGTCATAACGCAGATTGTCATCAATGCCGCGATAAGGTGGGTCAAACTGATTCCAGAAGGCCCAATCGCCGTCAGTCTTGTTTTTGAAATTATAGCCGATATCACCGCGAATGTACCAACCCGCAGCGACAGGCAATGGAGCCGGCGCAACAACCGGATCGTCAAGAATAATGTCAGCTGCGTGCGCTCCATTTACAGCGATCAGCATCCCACATGCCATGAGCGCAATCGCGGAAACATTTTTCATCTAACCAACTCCAAAATAAACCAATGTCGGCCCCAGAACCGTTAGCTGAAGATGGTAAATGAATATGCTTAAGTTAATGTTACTTTCTATTAGGGAGTGCTAAATATGTAGTGCGGGTTGTAAAGAATAAGTTTCGCAGCGGCGATCTGATGCAATCAAATCGCCGCTTTATCTGTTTGTTTTTAAATGTTTTTTTAAAATACGGTGTCTATATTTTTTTTACTTGAAGTCCGTCGATTTTATTATTGTTTGATCAATATCATCGATGTTGCGCTTGCCGCACAACGCCATGGTAATGTCGAGCTCCTTGCGGATGATTTCCAGCGCGAGTGTAACGCCTTCCTTGCCCATGGCACCAAGCCCGTAAAGGAATGGACGGCCAATAAAGACACCCTGAGCACCGAGCGCACGCGCTTTGAGCACATCTTGCCCGGAGCGGATGCCACCATCCATATGCACTTCGATCTTGTCGCCGACCGCATCGACAATCGGCTTAAGCATGGAAATGGATGAAGCGGCACCGTCCAACTGGCGGCCACCATGATTGGAAACGATGATGGCGTCGGCACCGGTTTTGGCTGCCATCTGTGCGTCTTCCACATCAAGGATGCCTTTGAGGATCAGCTTGCCGCCCCATTGTTCCTTGATCCATGCAACATCGTTCCAGTTGAGCTGGGGATCAAACTGTTCATTCGTCCATACAGAAAGGGAGGACAGATCCGTTACATTCTTTGCATGGCCTGCGATGTTGCGGAAGGTCCGGCGCTGTGTGCCCATCATGCCAATGCACCAGCCGGGCCGGGTCGCCATCTGCCAGATATGCTTTGGGGTAAATTTTGGCGGCGCGGAAAGTCCGTTGCGCAGGTCCTTGTGGCGCTGGCCAAGGATTTGCAGATCAAGTGTCAGCACCAAAGCCGAGCAACCAGCCGCTTTGGCACGGCTGATCAGGTTTTTGACAAATTCGCGATCCCGCATGACGTAGAGCTGGAACCAGAAAGGCTTTTTGGTCACAGAGGCCACATCTTCGATTGAGCAGATGCTCATGGTTGAAAGGGTGAAAGGAACACCGAAAGCCTCAGCAGCCTGTGCGGCCAGCATTTCACCATCTGCATGCTGCATGCCGGTGAGGCCTGTCGGGGCAATTGCCACTGGCATTGAGACTTTTTCGCCGATCATCGTCGTTTCAAGCGAACGGTTGGTCATATCAACCAGCACGCGCTGGCGAAGCTTGATCTTCGCAAAATCAGCTTCGTTGGCGCGATAAGTCGATTCCGTCCAAGCCCCTGAATCCGCATAGTCGAAAAACATTTTCGGGACGCGGCGCTTGGCAAGTCGCTTCAGATCAGCGATCTCGACGATGTTGGGCATGGTCTCTCCCTTTGTGGTCAGTTTTGTTTACCAGTCGAATGACTGATTGTTTCAGGGAAATCAAGAGCGATCCAACAGGCGTTGGTTGTTCACTCTCGGTTATTTGATCACATCTCTCTTTCAACTATACTATCTACTGGCTTTTGTGACTGAGATATCGATGCCATATGCTATGACGTACAGATAAGCTTGTGAGAATTAGCGGCCATTTTTGACGCATATTGAAGGTCAATAGCCTGAAAAAAGTAGCATTGTTGTACATAAAGGGTTGGGCTGAAACGCTGTGCAGTCGAGGATAGCAAAATGAGCAAAACTCACGACACCAGATTTATTGGCAAGAAGTCGAGTGCTGCCGGCGGATGGGGTGCGTTGAAAAGCTGTGGCAAGCAATTGCTGGCCAGCGGTGCACCGCTGACAGGTGCGCGCGCCCTTCTCAAGGCCAATCAGCCTGACGGCTTTGATTGCCCCGGCTGCGCATGGGGCGACCCGGAACACGGCTCTTCCTTTGAGTTTTGTGAAAATGGTGTGAAGGCTGTCGCTTGGGAAGCGACGGAGCGGCGCACAACACCGAAATTTTTCACCGAGCATACGGTGTCCGAACTGCGCGCATGGACGGATTATGCGCTGGAAAACACGGGCCGCCTTACGCATCCGATGCGTTACAACGCGGCGACTGATACATACGAAGCCGTTGAATGGGATGAGGCTTTTGCTGCCATTGGCAATATTCTCAAGAGCTTTGACAACCCTGATCGGGTTGAATTCTACACATCGGGCCGTGCTTCCAATGAGGCCGCTTTTCTCTACCAGCTTTTTGTGCGCTCTTATGGCACCAATAATTTCCCCGACTGCTCCAACATGTGCCACGAGGCCAGCGGTGTGGCTCTGACGCAATCTGTTGGTGTTGGCAAAGGGACGGTTCTGCTTGAAGATTTCGAGCAGGCCGATGCGATTTTCGTGGTCGGCCAGAACCCCGGTACCAACCATCCGCGGATGCTGGGCGATCTGCGTCGCGCAGCGGAGCGTGGTGCGCAGATTGTGGTGTTCAACCCAGTGCGCGAGCGTGGCCTTGAGCGGTTCTCTGATCCGCAGGACAAACTTGAAATGATGCATGGCGGCAGCGAAGCCATTGCAAGCGACTATTATCAACCGCGTCTTGGGGGTGATCTTGCGGCATTCCGCGGCATGGCCAAGGCTGTGTTTGCCGCCGATGATATAGCACTTGCCGCCGGAGAGCCTTCGGTTCTCGACCGGGCGTTTCTCGCACAACATACGGCAGAGTTTGAAGCCTATCGCAAGGCTGTTGATGCGACGACCTGGGAGGAAATTGAAGACCAGTCCGGTTTGCTGCGTCCGTCGCTTGAACACGCAGCACGCATTTATATGCAGGCTGACAAGGTTATTTGCACATGGGCGATGGGCATTACGCAGCACCGCCATTCGGTGATCACGATCCGTGAAATCACCAATTTCATGCTGTTGCGCGGCAATATCGGTAAGCCCGGTGCCGGGCTTTGCCCTGTTCGCGGCCACTCCAATGTGCAGGGTGATCGCACGGTTGGCATCAATGAAAAGCCGTCAGCAGCGTTTCTTGATGCGCTTGAAAAAGAATTTGGTTTCAGCGCACCACGTGCGCCGGGGCACAATGTGCTGGCCGCGATTGGTGCGATGCTTGATGGCTCGGCAAAGGCATTTATCGGCCTTGGTGGCAATTTTGCGCGCGCAACACCGGACAGCCCGATGATTGCCAAGGCATTATCCGGTCAAAGGCTGACCGTGCATATCGCGACCAAGCTTAATCATTCGCATCTTGTGCCGGGAGAGGATTCCTTTATCCTGCCATGCCTTGGACGCACGGAAATTGATCTCAATTCCAAAGGCGTTGCGCAGATTGTGACTGTTGAGGATTCCATGAGCATGGTTCATGGATCGGGGGGCATTAATAAACCCGCATCGCCGTTGCTGCGTTCAGAGGTTGCGATCATTGCCGGTCTGGCCAATGCAACATTGGGGCCAAAGCCGGTTAATTGGCTTGAACTGGCTGATGATTATGATCTCATCCGCAATCATATAGCGCGGGTACTGCCTGATTTTTATGATTTCAATGCGCGTGTTCGCGTGCCGCGCGGCTTTCATTTGCGCAACAGCGCGCGCGAACTCGAATGGGCAACGCCCAAAGGCAAGGCGACATTCTGGAGCGGTGCGCTGCCGGAAGCCGTTGAGCACCAGCAGGCACGTGATAAGCCGGGGCGTTATGTTCTGCAAACCTTCCGCAGCCATGACCAGTATAACACGACCATTTATGGCATGGATGACCGCTATCGCGGCGTTTACGGCGAACGACAGGTCGTGTTCATGAACCCTGCCGATATGTCGGATATTGGCGTTGAAGCGGGTGATCGGGCCGATATTGTCGGTGATTTTGATGATGGGATTGAACGGGTCGCGCGCAATTTCCGCTTTGTGCCTTATGATATACCGCGTGGCTGTATTGCCGGTTATTATCCCGAGATGAATGTCCTTGTGCCACTTGGCAGTGCAGGTGACGGAAGCGATACGCCGACATCAAAATCGGTTATCGTGTCATTTCGTCCTGTGCAGGCGGTGCGCGCGTGAGCGAAGAAGCCGAGTATATGGCGCTGGTCGATGCACTTGAGGCGGCATCAGGTAAAATTTCACGGCTCGGCGCGGGTATTCTTGCTGCCGCAGCACGCGATATTGCATCGGACAGCCGCAGTTTTTCACGGATATTTGGCGTTGCGCATGCGCTTGTGTTGCGGGAGCTTGTGACGCTTGGTGCAGAGGGCGGCTCTCTTCGCATCCGCCAAAGAGACGAGCGAACGCAACGCACCCGTTACGAGCTGAGCGCTGTCGGTCACCGGCTTGTCGAAGAGGTGCAATTATAATTTTCTATCATTAATTATGTTTATAAAGCCTGCTTTTAACGGCAACCTTTTGGTTGCATTGTGCCTGCGAAAAAACAGTGAGAATCGTTAAATGGCCGCAAGAGTTCTTCTCCTTGTTCATGGTGGGCGGAGGGTGTGCAAAGCAATCGCGCGTGTCCTTATTGCGGCCGCTGCGGTTCTGGCTTCGGGCCTTGTGGCGCATTCTGAAATGAGCGGAACGATTCCGGTCGCTGTGATTGAAAGCAAGCTGGTCGATTACCAGCCGCAATTGACGCTGTCGGGGGCTGTTGCTGCCCGTTCTCTGGTCAATGTATCCTTTCGCCTGAATGGACAGATTGTCGAGCGCCTTGTTGAGATTGGTCAGCATGTTGATAAAGGCGAGGTTCTTGCCCGGATCGATAATGCCGAGCAAAAGGCCAATATGCGCGTTGCACAAGCCTCGCAGGATGCTGCAAAAGCGCAGCTCGTTCAGGCAGAAGCCGGTTTTAAACGTCAGCAGGCTTTGCTGGGGCAGGGGTTTACCACGCGCAGCCAGTTTGATCAGGCACAACAGGTTTTACGCACGGCACAAAGTACGCTTTCCAATGCTGAAAGCCAGTTGAGCAATGCGCGTGACGAGTTGTCTTACACAGAGCTTCGCGCTCCGGCTGCCGGTGTTGTAACCGCGCGCAATGTGGAGAGCGGGCAGGTTGTGCAGGCCGCACAAACCGCGTTTTCAATTGCCGAAGACGGTGCACGTGACGCGATTTTCGATGTTCAGGAAACGTTGGTCAACCATGCCAAAATTGGCATGGGCGTGACACTGGGCCTGCTTTCCGATGAAAATGTTAAAACCGAAGGAAGTATTCGTGAAATCTCTCCGGTGGTCGATGCGCAGACAGGCACTGTGCGTGTGAAGGTTGGTATCTCAGAGGTGCCAGCGCAAATGGCACTCGGCGCGATTGTGACCGGCACGGTTCATATGGATGGTCAGCAGGTTTTCATTTTGCCGTGGAGCGTGATGACATCGGATGCCGGGAAAACGGCTGTGTGGCGGGTGGACAAGAAGACCAAGCTTGCAACGCTGGCTCCTGTTCGGGTGTTGGCGTTCGAGAAGGAGCGGGTGATCGTTGCATCTGGTCTGAATGCCGGAGACCTTGTTGTCACCAAGGGCGCGCAATTGCTGCGTTCTGGTGCCCATACAGAGATCATGCAGGGTCTGGAAGGAGCGGGCGCGCAATGAAACCGATGCTGAAACTCTGTTGCGCCTTCGTTTTTTCCGCTGTCCTTTTGACAATTGCAGCCTGTGGCAAGGAGGACGATCAAATAGCAGGGACTGAGCCTGTTCGTCCCGTGCTTTACACAATTGCTGCGTCAAAGCCTGAAACACAAACCAGCTTTGCCGGTTCCATTGAGCCGCGTTATTCAACAAATCTGGCGTTTCGGGTGCTTGGTCGCATCATTGCGCGGCCTGTTAGTATCGGCGATCTGGTGAAAAAAGGCGAGACGGTCGCCATGCTTGATCCTGCGACGCTTGATCTTGCGGTGCAATCGGCAAAAGCCGACCTTGCAAGCGCGCAGGCTCAGTTTGCCAATGCTGCCGGTAGCGAAGAACGCCTGCATATTCTGCTTAAGGGCAATAACATTTCGCAAGCCGATTACGATGCAGCAAAGCAGGCGCGTGACAGTGCTGAAGCCGGACTTGAAAAAGCGCAGGCAGGCTTACGCAAGGCGGAAGATCAGCGTGGGTATGCTGTTTTGAGCCCGGATTTTGATGGTGTCGTCTCTGCCACCAATGCAGAAGTTGGTCAGGTTGTGGCCGCAGGACAAGCCGTGATGACGGTTGCACGCCCCGATATTCGCGAAGCAGTTCTCGATATTCCTGACAGTATGCGTGACTATTTTGCGGCCGGTACGCCTTTTCATGTTCAGTTGCAGGCGGATCCGAGCGTGACAGGTCTTGGCAGAGTGCGCGAGGTGGCGCCGCAAGCAGATGCGCAGACCCGCACGCGCCGTGTTCGGATTGCGCTTGATAATCCGCCGGAAGGTTTCCGCCTTGGCGCAACAATTCGGGCAGGGCTTGCAAGCGCTCAGAAAGATCATGTCACTTTGCCGATACAGGCATTGTTTGAAAAAGACGGAAAAACTGCAATCTGGGTAATTGATCCAAAAACGCAAACTGTAAGTCTTCACGAGGTTGAGCTTGTCGAGCGCCGCGCCGACAGTTTTCTGGCAAACAATGTGGAGGTGGGAAGCTATGTGGCGACGGCTGGTGTGCACCAGCTTGAAGAAGGTCAAAAAGTCCAGTTGGATGCAAGGGGAAGCAGCCTGTGAAAAAAGGTTTCAATCTTTCTGACTGGGCGCTGAACCACCGCTCGCTGGTGTGGTATTTTATGATGGTGTTTCTGGTCGCGGGGCTTGTGTCCTATCTCGACCTCGGTCGCGCCGAAGATCCGGAATTCACCGTCAAGACGATGGTCGTTCAGGCAAGTTGGCCAGGTGCTTCCATCGATGAGACGATGAACCAGGTCACAGACCGGCTTGAAAAGAAGCTCGAAGAGCTTGATACGCTTGACTACACACGCAGCGTGACAACGGCTGGCAAGTCGGTTGTGTTTGTGTTTCTTAAATCGACAGTGCGCAAGAAGCAGGTGGCAGAAGCCTGGACTGAAGTGCGGCACATGCTCGATGACATCAAGCCAAGTTTGCCTGATGGCGTTTATGGGCCTTATTACAACGATAAGTTCGGTGATGTATTCGGCAATATTTTTGCCTTCACCGCTGACGGGTTGTCGATGCGGCAGCTTCGCGATTATGCCGAAGATGTGCGCACAAAAATCCTCACCATTCCCAATGCCGGTAAGGTTGAGCTGATCGGTGCGCAGGATGAGGCAATTTATCTCGAATTCTCGACGCGGCAGGTCGCAGCCCTTGGTCTTGATCAGCAGGCAATTCTCAAAGCGCTTCAGGATCAGAATGCGATCACGCCCTCTGGTGTCGTGCAGGCGGGGCCAGAACGCATCAGCGTACGGGTGAGCGGCCAGTTCAACTCTGAAGATGATCTGCGAGCCGTCAATCTGCGCGTGAATGACCGTTTCTTTCGCTTGTCCGATGTTGCGACGATCACGCGCGGCTATGTCGATCCGCCATCAGCGATTTTTCGGGTTAATGGCCAAGATGCGATTGGTCTTGGCATCGGCATGAAACCAAATGGCAATCTGCTGGAATTTGGTGCAAAACTTGATGCGATGATGGAGCAGGTGAAAGCTGAACTGCCGGTTGGCGTTAATGTTTTCAAGGTTGCCGATCAGCCTGAAGTTGTTCAGGATGCCGTCTCCGGCTTTACCAAAGCGCTGTTTGAAGCCGTTGTCATCGTACTTGCGGTAAGCTTTATCAGCCTTGGCCTGCGTGCAGGTTTTGTCGTGTCGCTTTCCATTCCGCTGGTGCTGGCGATCACCTTCCTTGTCATGTCATTGATGGATATTTCGCTGCAACGTGTGTCGCTTGGGGCGCTGATTATTTCGCTGGGACTTCTGGTCGATGATGCGATGATTGCGGTTGAGATGATGGTTGCGCGGCTGGAGCATGGCGATCCCATCAACAAGGCTGCGACCTATGTTTATTCGCATACGGCCTTCCCAATGCTGACAGGCACGCTTGTGACGATTGCGGGTTTTATACCGATTGGCCTCAACACGAGTCAGGCCGGTGAATATACATATACGCTTTTTGTGGTGATTGCTGTTTCGCTGATTGTTTCCTGGATTGTGGCCGTGTTGTTTGCCCCGCTTCTGGGTGTGACTTTCCTGCCCAAAAAGATGAAGCACCATGAAGAAAAGCGTGGCCGCTTCTTTGAGGCCTTTTCGAAGACGCTGGTTTTGGCGATGCGTCATAAGTGGATCACGATTCTGACGACGATTGCCTTGTTTGTCATCTCGGTTTTTGGAATGGGCTTTATTGAACGTCAGTTCTTCCCGGAGTCAGACCGTCCCGAACTGGTGATCGACTGGACCTTGCCGCAAAACAGCTCAATTGCCGATACCAAGGCGCAGATGGAGCGCTTTGAGCAGACGATGCTCAAGGATAATCCGGACGTCGATCACTGGAGCACTTATATCGGGCAGAGCGCGATCCGCTTCATTCTTTCCTTCGATGTGCAACCTGCCAATCCCTATTTCGGGCAGATGGTGGTTGTTGCCAAGGACGTGGAGGCGCGCGATCGTTTGAAGGCAAAATTTGATGAGGCCTTGCGCAAGGATTATGTCGGCACGGATACGTATGTGAAGTTCCTTGAACTGGGCCCGCCGGTTGGGCGCCCGGTACAATATCGCATCTCCGGGCCTGATATTCAGAAATTGCGTGGTATCGCGCAGGACTTTGCCGGCATCATGAATGCAGATAAGCGATTGGGTGTCGTCAGCTACAACTGGAATGAACCCGGCCGTGTTATCCGTGTGGATGTCATGCAGGACAAGGCGCGCAAGCTTGGCATTTCGTCCAAGGATATTGCCACGACGCTCAATGGCGTGGTGGGTGGCATTCCGATTACGCAGGTGCGTGATTCCATCTATCTGATTGATGTCATCGTGCGGGCGCAAGAACACGAACGCGATTCCATCGACACATTGCAGAGTCTGCAAATCGCAACCGGCAACGGCAGCTCCGTGCCGCTCGCAGCCATTGCCAACTTCCATTATGAGCTGGAGCAGCCGGTGGTCTATCGCCGTTCGCGCATTCCAACCATCACGGTTGCTGCCGGTATTAATGACAATACAATGCCGGATACGATTGTGAGTGAATTGCAGCCTGCGGTGAATAAATTCATCGAAAATCTGCCGGCGGGTTATTCGATTGTGACGGCGGGTACAGTGGAAGAAAGCGGCAAAAGTCAGGGGCCGATTATCGCCGTTGTGCCGCTGATGCTGTTTGTCATGGCAACAGTTCTGATGCTGCAATTGCAGAGTTTTCAGCGCTTGTTTCTTGTGGTTGCAGTTGCGCCTCTTGGTCTGATTGGCGTGGTTGCAGCCTTGCTTCCGAGCGGGAAGCCGCTGGGCTTTGTTGCCATTCTTGGCGTGCTGGCGCTGATCGGCATTCTTATCCGTAACTCGGTTATTCTGATCGTGCAGGTGGAAGAACATATCAGCGAGGGCATGCATCCGTGGGATTCGGTTGTGCAGGCAAGCCAGCATCGTATGCGGCCTATTGCATTGACCGCTGCAGCTGCAAGTCTGGCGCTCATTCCGATTGCGCGAGAAGTTTTCTGGGGGCCTATGGCCTATGCCATGATGGGCGGAATCATTGCCGGGACGGCGATTACGCTTCTGTTTCTCCCGGCCCTTTACGTGGCATGGTTTCGCGTCAAGGAGCCGGATCAAACAGAGGTGGGGCCGCAGCCACAACATTGATATGAGTTTGAAGACGTATCCGGAGAATAAGCATGCAAACTGTTCCATCCCTGATGCTGCAAGAAACCGAACAGTCGCCATCCGTGGTGGCGAAACTTCTTGCTGCAGAGGCCGGGACATTTGCTGAGATCGGACGGCTATTTGAAAAATCGCCCGCAGTCATTACGACGGCTGCACGTGGCTCTTCCGATCATGCGGCGACATTTTTCAAGTATCTGATGGAGATTGCCACAGGCATTCCGGTTGCCTCTGTCGGGCCATCGGTGGCTTCCGTTTATGGCGCGAAACTCAGATTGAAGGGGGGGCTGCATTTCACTGTGTCGCAATCGGGGGCAAGCCCGGACATCATTGCGGTGCAGGATGCTGCAAAGTATGGAGGAGCGACGACTGTTGCCGTTGTAAACGTGACCGATAGCCCGCTTGCAAAAGGGGCTGATATTGTGCTCGCTCTTCATGCGGGCGAAGAGAAAAGCGTTGCGGCGACCAAGTCCTTCATTGCCTCTGTTGCTGCCCTTTCGGGTGTGGTGGCCTCAGCCAGCCAAGATGCAAGATTGAAAGATGGTTTGAGCCGCCTGCCGGAAGCCTTGGCTGCAACAAGGCCGGAAGGCCGTGCGGTGGTGGAAGACTTGCTGGTCGAGGCAAAATCACTGTTCACGGGCGGACGCGGCACAGCCTATGCCATTTCGCTTGAGGCGGCGCTTAAAGCGAAGGAAACGGCCAATATTCACGCGGAGGCGTTCTCGCTTGCAGAGCTGATGCATGGACCGATGCGGCTGGTGGAGCCAGGCTTTCCGATTCTATCGTTCATACCGCAGGATGAGGCGCTTGAAACAAGCATTCAGGCCCTCAACAGGCTTAAGTCCTTTGGTGCAAACCTTGTTTCATTCGGCGATGCCGACGTTCCGGGCCATCGGGTGCCTTCTGCATCTACCGGGAATGGTCATCTTGATCCGCTGGTTTCGCTCATTAATTATTATCGGATTGTTGAGGCGGTCACGCGCCGTAAGGGCTATGATCCGGATAAGCCGCGTCATCTGAACAAGGTGACATCGACGGTTTAACTCCACTTCTTGAGGTCTTAACGCATTATCGACTTGATAGCGCAATCCGGTCAGTGCATTACGCATTCTGGCATGGTTGGCACCTTATCGTACAGTAGAACGGACGGTGTGGTTATGCCTGCGTAATAGAGGAATTCCGATGCATAATTTTGTCTTGACCGTCACCTGCAAATCCACGCGCGGTATTGTTGCTGCTATTTCGGGTTATCTTGCGGGTAAGGGGTGTAACATCATTGACAGCGCCCAGTTCGACGATCTGGATACCGGCCGCTTCTTCATGCGCGTCAGCTTTATTTCCGAAGAAGGTGTTGCACTCGAAGCCTTGCGCGAAGGATTTGGAGCAATAGCCGCGCCTTTCGCAATGGATTTTGATTTTCACGACGATGCCCACCGTACAAAGACGCTGTTGATGGTGTCGCGTTTTGGCCATTGCCTTAACGATCTTCTTTATCGTTGGAAGATCGGTGCGCTGCCGATCGATATTGTGGGCGTTGTGTCCAATCACTTCGATTATCAGAAGGTCGTTGTTAATCACGACATTCCATTCCATCATATTGCCGTGACCAAAGCTAACAAGCCAGAGGCCGAACAGCGTCTGATGGATATTGTTGAGAGCACGGGCACGGAACTGGTGGTTCTGGCGCGCTATATGCAGGTTCTGTCCGATCAGCTTTGCCAGCAAATGTTGGGCAAGATCATCAATATCCACCATTCTTTCCTGCCATCCTTTAAGGGGGCAAACCCTTACAAGCAGGCCTATGAGCGTGGTGTGAAGCTGATTGGCGCCACAGCGCATTATGTGACTGCCGATCTTGATGAAGGTCCGATCATTGAGCAGGATGTGGCGCGCGTGACGCATGCGCAAAGTGCTGCCGATTACGTGTCCATTGGCCGTGATGTCGAAGCGCAGGTTCTGGCGCGCGCCGTTCACGCGCATATTCATCATCGTTCATTCCTCAACGGCAATCGTACCGTTGTTTTCCCGGCTAGCCCCGGGTCGTTCGCATCTGAGCGCGTGGGGTGAAATCCAAGCTGAATAACTCTTAAAAAGCGGCCTAATAGGTCGCTTTTTTTATTGAAGGTTTTTTACAATAGTTGTGAAGAAAAAATTGTTATTGATGTCTTGAGCAGTAATTCAAAAAAAATTTATGTTATCTGTAAGAGGAAATTATGAAAAATTATTTTTTATCTATTGTTTCAATGTTGACATTGATTGCTTCCACCCCTGTTTATGCGAACCAGGAAAATATCACGCACATAGTGCCATCCAGTACATTTAATACATCAGCTATGAATGCATCGCGGGTGCTTTATAATGGAAATTTTGCGTCAGCAACAAATAAATACTTAGCTTTCGATAGCCAATGTCTTTATGGCTCACAGGACGAGTGTGAAGCAGCTAACGATGATGATGTGACGGGTGAGCGTGGTATGTGCTACTCGTCTAATGACGGCTGTTGGCACCCTGTTTCGGGTTAAGAGATGAGCACTGGCGTTGGATCAATTTAAGGTCAGATGGAATCTCTTATAAATGATAGATTAGAGCGTGCCGCGGTTAATCGGATCGCCTAGCTCGCTCTATCTTATTGTTTTTACGCATTTCCAGCAAAACCGCTGCGCACTTCTGCTGGAAATGCTTTCATGTATTGTCCGGTTTAGACTTTAATGGCTAAACTGTCGGAATGTGATTTTCGGATACAGCTCCGGCAAATTTCGTTTGATGGTGTCGCGATATGATTGTGGTGCTGGCGATGCCAGAATTATAGCGCGTCCCTTGCTGCTGGAGATGATGTTAAGAACGCCAGCGTCGACAATCTCTCCCCTTTTTATCGAAATTTTACCGTCAAGTTGCAATGGTACAAGCGATTTTTTCGCGCCCAGTCCAAAGAAGCCGCGACTGCTGGCTTCAAGTACGCTTCGATGATTGGCGTCCCAGCTACAGATGATGCGCGATATGCCATATTCGCCCGGTGCTATCGGCTGGAATGACACGCGAATATCCTGACTATCCAATACGTCGAAGACACCAGGAATGTTCAAGGTAGCCATCCTGAGAGTAATCTTACCAAGATCAGCGAAGCTGAAATTTTGCCCGATATTCGTAACATTATGCGGCACCAACAGGCCATTCTCCAGTGGTTGCAATTGAATGTTCGCCTGATGGCATATTTTACCATTAATCGTCACGCGAGCGACGATTGCAGCACCTTTCGCAGCGACATAGCCCTCCGTCTTGCGCGCGCTTTCAATCGCGCTTTTGTTAAGCGCTGTAGGGTCCGAGCTGGTATTGCAACCACTTAAAACAAGAGAGCCGACCAAAATACCAAGCAGAAGAGATAAAGTCGATTTAGACATGCCGCCCCGCAGTGAATAAGAAAACATGCTGGTGCTTATTCGGGAGGCGCAGGCTTGTTGCAATGCAACTATTGTGTATTATCCACAATATGAGAAATTGGTTATGCTCAACAAAAAACCCCGCCAAAAGCGGGGTTTTCTTTTTATCTATCGTGAGACCGATTAGTCGATGTCGAAGGAAACACCCTGTGCGAGCGGCAGAGCCTTCGAGTAGTTGATGGTGTTGGTTGCGCGGCGCATATAGCCCTTCCACGCATCCGAACCCGATTCACGACCGCCACCGGTTTCCTTTTCGCCGCCGAATGCGCCGCCGATTTCAGCACCCGAAGTGCCGATATTGACGTTTGCAATGCCGCAATCCGAACCTTCAACCGAAAGGAAGCGTTCTGCTTCCTGCAGGTTGAGTGTGAAGATCGACGAGGACAGGCCTGCGCCAACTTCGTTGTGGCTCGCCAGCACGTCGTCGAAATCGGAATACTTCATGACGTACAGGATCGGTGCGAAAGTTTCTTCGAGAACTGGGCCTTCCTGCTTTGGCATTTCCACGATTGCCGGGCGCACATAGTAAGCGTTTTCATGGCCGGTTTCGACGCGTTCGCCGCCCTGAACCTTGCCGCCGTGAGCGGCTGCTTCCTTCAGTGCCTTCTGCATGTTGTCGAAAGCAACCTTGTCGATCAATGGACCAACCAGAGCTGTGGTTTCGAGTGGCGAACCAACGGTAACGCTGGCATAAGCCTTTTGCAGACGTGGGACGAGTGCGTCGTAAACGCTTTCATGCACGAAGAGACGACGCAGTGTGGTGCAGCGCTGACCAGCGGTGCCCATTGCACCGAAAGCGATGGCGCGCAGTGCCATGTCGAGATCTGCCGATGGGCAGACGATACCGGCATTGTTGCCGCCGAGTTCGAGGATCGCACGCGCAAAACGCTTTGCAAGACGTGGGCCAACTTCGCGGCCCATGCGGGTCGAACCGGTTGCCGAAACAACTGGAACCTTCGGGCTGTCAACGAGGACTTCACCAACTTCACGGTCGCCGAGCAGAAGCAGCGCAATGCCTTCTGGCGCTTCACCGAAACGCTTGAGTGCGCGCTGGAAGATTGCGTCGCAGGCAAGAGCGGTCAGAAGAGTCTTTTCCGAAGGCTTCCAGACAACCGAGTTGCCGCAAACGATGGCCAGCGCAGCATTCCACGACCAGACAGCAACAGGGAAGTTAAAGGCCGAGATAACGCCGACAACGCCAAGCGGATGCCAGGTTTCCATCATGCGATGGCCAGCGCGTTCGGTTGCGATGGTGAGACCGTAGAGCTGACGCGACAGGCCGACCGCGAAATCGCAGATGTCAATCATTTCCTGTACTTCGCCGAGGCCTTCCGAAGGGATCTTGCCAGCTTCAAGCGAAACGAGACGGCCGAGATCTTCCTTGGAAGCGCGGAGTTCTTCACCCAGGAGGCGGATCAGTTCGCCACGCTTTGGCGCTGGAACGGTGCGCCATGCGCGGAATGCTTCATCAGCCTTGTCGATGATCTTGACTGCATCGTCCTTGCTGTGGGTCTTGACCGATGCGATCTGCTCACCGGAGACCGGGCTGAAGCCAGCGAGGTCGCCCGACGTGTAAAGGGCTGCGTCAACGCCAAGCTTTGAAAGCAGCTCTGCGGCTTCTTTTTTCACGTCGAGCTTTTTAACAGTGGTGTTCATGTTTATCCTCTTAACCGGCTTAATCACGAGAGCAGTTTAAATTAGAGCGGGTTCGTAGTTACTGCTCTCGTTGTTTATATTTACGCATTGTCCGACGCAAAACCGCTTCGCACTTTTGCTGGAAATGCTTAGTTATTCTGCTGCTTCAAGACCGCTCAGGCGGGCCTGTACAGCTCTAATGGTTTCGCGTTCGATGCGAGCATAATGCTCGAATTCATTAAGAACTTTGGCGCCAAGGTCTTCCTCGAAACGCTTCTGGTTCGGGCTTTCCACAAAATCCTGCGCATCGTCGTCGCCCAGATTTGACTGGAAGATACCAGCCGCACTGACCGGCAGGAAGTCTTCATAGATGATCGGATCGAACTGGACTGCGCCGCCTTCGATCAGAGTTTCAATATCGGTATCGGGTTTGAAAGCTGCAAGACGTGCAGCATCCTTGACCGAATAGGCGAAATAGCCAAGCGCTTCTTCGCGAATGCCTGCCCATGTATCCGGGAAAGCGGCAAAGGTGTCGCTCAGTGCCTTCACATATTCAGCCGAATTCGAGCCATCAGGCGCTGGGCGGACAATGGCGCGGGTGTCGTTGAGCAGCTTGTCGTAAAGCGCACGGCCCTTTGGCGTCAGGGCAACGCCACGCTGTTCGATTTCACCGAAACGGGCAGTGTGGGAGCCTGGGGTCCAGGTGCCGTCTGCGTTGACGAACGAAACTTCTTCTTCCAGTGCTTTGAACGAGGTCTGGCGCAGAAGGATCGGGCATTTGCGGGTTGGTGGACCTTCGACAACTGCCTTCGGATTAATGCCGCGATCCGGCATCTGGGCCTGCACGGCGTCGATGTCGAGCGTGCGTGGTGTCAGGTGGTTGATGTGCGGTCCCTTGAAGGAAACAACGTCGGCGATCAGGCGATGCGCATCGTGGAGGCGGTGGTACAGCTCAGCGCTGACATTGGCATGATCGTGCCAGCGGAATGTTTCGAGCACTTCTGCAACGAAGGTCTTCGCGTCAGCTTCATCAAGGCCGCCATTGGCTTCCGCCTTCTCGACAAGCGCAATTGCGCCCGGCGTGAAGATTTGGCGCTTCGCGAGAACGTCTTCCGATTCTTCGCGCAGCTTCTCATCAGAGATCAGATCAAGGCGCAGGAGCGAGGTGAAAACACGGAACGGATTGTGCTTGAGTGCGCTATCGTCGATCGGGCGGAAGGCGGTGGAATGCACTGGCACACCAGCGGCACTCAAATCGTAGTAACCAACCGGGAACATGCCCATGACCGAGAAAGCGCGGCGCATCATGGAAAGCTCAGCGGCAGTGCCCAAACGAATGGCACCGTGACGTTCTTCGGAAATGCGTTCGAGCGAATCTGTTTCCGTCAGACGCTCATGCAGATGCTTGTCGTCTGCGAGAACTTTTGCGTTCACATCGGAGACGAGTTCCATCAACGTGCCATAAGCAGGCACTTCTTCCTTATACATGGCCGACATGGCTGCCGAAAAGGCGGAGCGAATGGCGTCCGGCGAAACGAATTTCTGCGCGTTCATTGCAAGAGCTTCCGTAGAAGTTGGACCGTCTGCTTAACTGGTATGTCGATTTTCAAAAAACATACCGCGATTATGATGAAAATGTATCATATCAGCCGTTTTGGGGTTATGATCGCGACGAAAGCAACTATGTTAATGCGAGATTGGAATGAAGCTGAGCAGGAGACTGATCCCTGATATTGCCACGCTGCAAGCCTTTGAGTGTGCAGCCCGTCACGGGAGTTTTACGCAAGCCGCACATGAACTCAATCTCACGCAAAGTGCCGTCAGCCGCCAGATCAAGGATCTTGAAAGTCAGCTGGGTGTGCTGCTGTTTGAGCGCATTCGCCAGCGTATTCTTCTCTCGGATGCAGGACGAAAATTTCTGCCGGAAGTGCGGCGGCTGCTCAACCAGACGGAAGACACGATGCTGCGCGCCATGGCGTCAGCACAGTCGACATCCTCGTTCAGCATAGCGACTTTGCCAACTTTTGGCACACGCTGGCTGATGCCGCGTATTCCTGATTTCGTCGAAAAACATCCCGGCATTGCCATCAATGTGGCTTCACGCTCTGGTGTTTTCGACTTTGAAGAACAGCCGTTTGATCTGGCTATCCATTATGGTCAGCCGGTGTGGGCACATGCGACCTGCACTTTTCTCTGCTCAGAGGTGATTGTGCCTGTGGCAAGTCCGAGTCTTCTTAAAGCACGGCATCCGGCAACGCCGGAAGAGCTGGAAGATGAGCCGCTGCTGCATCTCGCAACGCGGCCCAAAATGTGGGCGCAATGGTTTGAAAGTTGTGGCGTTGAAGGCAAGTCCGCTTATCGTGGCCACCGTTTCGATCAGTTTTCGATGGTGATTGGGGCGGCACTTGCAGGTCTAGGCTTTGCGCTGTTGCCGCTTTATCTGATTGAGCAGGAATTGCGTAATGGCGAACTGGTCATGCTTTTCGAGCAGCCGATGCGGACCGAAAATGATTACTATCTCGTTGTCCCGGAAGGCAAACTCGAAAATCCGCTGACACAGGTTTTCTGCCAGTGGATTGGGGGGCAGGTGAGCAACCCAATTGCTTTGGGGTAGTTCATTCCAAACCGGCATGAATTGTTGCAGAAATATTGCTGTTCTTGAGACTTCCGGCGCGTGAAATAGTTGGGACGGTAAAAGCCGTTTGTTTTTCGTTATATGAAATGGTTGTCTCTCCATGCTTAATGATCCGCGCTCTCATGGCCTTTGGGAAAAGACCGCACCGGCTGCACCGAAAACCACGGCACTTAGGGGCGATCTGACTGCCGACGTGGTGATTGTTGGCGGCGGATTTACCGGGCTTTCGACCGCGTTGCATCTGGCCGAGAAAGGCACAAAGGCAATCGTGCTGGAAGGCATTGAGATCGGCTATGGCGGTTCGGGCCGCAATGTTGGTCTGGTCAATGCCGGCATGTGGGTTATGCCGGATGACTTGCCGGGTGTGCTGGGCGAAAAATATGGCGACCGTTTGCTTGAGGTGCTCGGCAATGCGCCCAAGCTGGTTTTTGAAATCATCGAAAAACACAAGATTGCCTGCGAAGTTGAAAAGCAGGGCACGCTTCATTGCGCTGTCGGTCAAAAAGGTTTCAAGGAACTTGAAGATCGCTACGAACAATGGGCGCGGCGCGGTGCCAATGTGAAGCTGCTTGATGGGAAGGAAACGGAATTAAAGGTTGGTACCCAAGCCTATGCGGGGTCGCTGCTGGACCTGCGTGCGGGCACCATTCAGCCGCTTGCCTATGTACGCGGGCTGGCCCATGCAGCCACTGCTGCGGGTGCCCAGATTTTTACGCAAAGCCCTGTGACAGGTGCCAGTGAGCAGAACGGCAAATGGGTGGTGAAGACTGCTTCCGGCACGGTGACAGCTGATTGGGTGGTGGTTGCAACCAATGCCTATACCAATGCGCCATGGGCAGAAGTGCGCGCCGAGCTTGTGCATCTGCCCTATTTTAACATGGCGACAAAGCCGCTTTCAGACAATTTGAAGAAAAGCATTCTGCCGGAACGTCAGGGCGTATGGGACACAAAGGAAGTCCTTTCCTCTTTCCGCTTTGACCAACAGGGCCGTCTGGTGTTTGGCAGTGTTGGTGCGCTGCGCAACACGGGTGCGAGTGTGCACAAGGCATGGGCGAAGAAGTCGCTCAAGCGTCTCTTCCCGCAAATTGGCAACGTTGAGTTTGAAGCCGAATGGTATGGCAAGATCGGCATGACCAATGACAGTCTACCGAAGTTTCATCGCCTTGCGCGCAATGTCGTGGGATTCTCCGGCTATAATGGGCGTGGCATTGCGCCGGGTACGGTTTTTGGCAAATGTCTCGCGCAGCTTGTTTCAGGCGAGATCGGTGAGGCCGGTCTTCCTCTGCCGGTCAGCGATCCCAAAGAGCAGAGCTTCCGTGGTTTGCGCGAAGCTTATTATGAAGCAGGCGCACAGGTTGCGCACGCCGCTGAGATAATTATTTGAATCTGATTCACATTGTCATATAATTGAAGTCTAAGACCTTTATGGCATCCGCATCGCCTCCGAGTTGGAGGGATGCGGAAGGTTAAATGGGTCATTTGATCAATGCCCTTCTGCGGATCAGAAATCTGCTGGAGGGCATTTTGCTTTTTGAAATCATTTCCGATTTTCCGGCAGATGTTTTAGAGATTTGTTTGACAGGTGAGTCATGAACAGGAATGATCGCGCTTCTCGATATGACAGTATCTGCGCCATTTCAGCTCGTATGCAGCGTAATCACGCCGGAGCGGCAGCCCATGCTGCTGAAAATCACACAGAAATTCGAGGAGCAATCTCAATGACCAAGATGTTGAAGCGGGCAACGGCCATTCCAGCTCTTCTTGCTCTGTCCATGGCGGTCGCACAGGCCGACACGCTGACGCTTTACACGTCGCAGCCGGAGGCCGATGCGGCCAAGACGGTTGAAGCTTTCCGCAAGGCGAACCCCGATACGGATGTTCAGATTTTCCGTTCGGGAACGAGCGAACTCCTCACCAAGCTTGCCGCCGAGTTTTCGGCTGGTGCGCCACAGCCTGACGTTCTGCTGATCGCTGATGCGGTGACAATGGAAGGTCTCAAGAAGGACAAGCGTCTGCTGCCTTACACGGACGCCAAAGTCGATGGTTTTTCTGTGGACAGCTATGACGCCGACAAGACCTATTTCGGCTCCAAGCTGATCACCACTGGGATTGCTTATAACACGGGCGCGGCTGAGAAGCCGGAGCATTGGTCCGATCTTACCAAGGCCGAGTATAAGGGTCAGGTTGTGATGCCGAACCCGCTTTATTCGGGTGCTGCGGCCTATCTCTTAAGCGGTTTCGCGCTCAACAAGGATCTTGGCTGGGATTATTTCAAGAACCTCAAGACCAATGAACTGGCCAGCGTCAAGGGCAATGGCGCCGTGCTGAAATCTGTTGCGAGTGGCGAAAAGCCATACGGTATTCTGGTTGACTTCATGGCGCTCAATGCCAAGGCCAAAGGCTCACCGACTGAGTTCGTCTTCCCGTCGGAAGGTGTGCCTGCCGTGACTGAACCCGTTGCGATCATGGCGACCGCCAAGAACGTTGATGGTGCCAAGAAGTTCGTTGATTTCATCCTGTCGGATGATGGCCAGAAGCTGGCACTTGAGCAGGGCTATCTGCCTGCCAAGGAAGGTGTCGGTCGCCCTGCATGGTTGCCGGAAGGCACCAAGATCAATATCATGTCTATCGACACCCAGAAGGTTCTCGATCAGACGGATGCCGATAAGAAGCAGTTTTCCGAGCTGTTTGGCGGATAAAACGAAATGCGCATGTTTCGAGATATTCAGGGCCGTGATGCGGCCCTGATTGTTGGTGTAACGCTGATTGTTGCGGTGCTGTCGCTTCTGCCCATTATGCGTCTGCTCGTTGAGCTTGTTGCGCCGCAAGGGCAGTTTTCGACATCCGTTCTTTCTGAAACACTCAGCCACCGTTCGACATGGGTTGCCACATGGCATTCCCTTCAAATCGGTATTGGCGGCACGCTGCTGGCGTTGGTGTTTGGCATTGTGGCGGCGTTGCTCGTCGGCCTTACGGATATGCGCGGGCGCAATGTCTTTGTGCTTTTTTACGTTACTCCGCTGCTGATTGCCCCGCAGGTAACAGCGCTGGCCTGGCTCCAGCTTTTCGGGCCTTCAAGCCAGTTCCTCAAGATTATCGGCATGGCGCCGCCGCTGGGAAGCCGTAATCCGCTTTATTCCGTATGGGGCATTATTTTTCTGCTCGGTGTGCAATATGGACCGCTGGTCTTTCTGATTGTGCGGGCGGGTTTGCGCAAACTCCCGCGCGAGCTGGTCGAAGCAGGTCTGAGTGCCGGTGGAAGCAAATGGACCGTTCTGCGCACCATTATCCTGCCGCTGATGACGCCATCAATTATCGGTGCTGCGGCATTGGCTTTCGTGTCGTGTGTCGGCAATTTCGGCATCCCGGCTTTCCTGGGAATTCCATCGAATTATCTCGTTCTGCCAACGCTGATTTATCAGCGTCTTGCGGGCGGTGGGCCGGCTGTTCTCTCCAGTGTTGCAGTGCTTTCGGTGCTGATTGGTCTGATTGCCATGGCAGGCATTGCCGCGCAGGATTATGCCTCGCGTCGTCGTGATTTCCGCATTGTTTCGACGTCGCTGCCAGCGGCCCCTTTTGCGCTCGGCGCATGGCGTGTTTGGGCGGAAATGGCTGCATGGCTGTTGATCGTGATCGTGCTGTTTCTGCCGTTGATTGGTCTAACACTTTCAGCACTGGTTCCGGCCTATGGCGTGCCGCTGACATTTGCGACGGCCACGCTTGAAAATTTCCGCTTTGTCATGCTTGAACACAGCGGTTCAGCCCGTGCGTTTGGCAACAGTATTCTGCTGTCGGTCGTGACGGCGGGTTTTGCCGTGCTGATTGCGGTTCCGCTTGCCTATATGCTGGCATGGCGCAAACGGCGCTGGACGCCGATCCTCAACTTCGCAGCCGAGATGCCCTACGCTTTGCCGGGTGTTGTGCTGGCCATCGCCTGTCTGCTGATGTTCTTGAAGCCGCTGCCGGTAGTGGGTGTTAGCCTCTATAATACGCTCTGGATCATCCTGTTTGCTTATCTCGCACGCTTCTTCGTGCTGGCGCTGCGGCCAACGGTTGCTGGTCTGCATCAGATTGACCGTGCGCTGGAAGAAGCCGCGCGAATTGCAGGCGCTGGCCTTTTCTATCGGCTCAGGACCATTATATTTCCTCTGGTCGCACCAGCGACACTTGCAGGCGGCGTGCTCATTTTCATGACCGCATTCTGTGAACTGACGGTGTCAGCGCTGCTCTGGGCGTCGGGATCGGAAACGCTGGGTGTGGTGATGTTTTCTTTTGAACAGGCGGGCGATTCCGCCTATGCGGCTGCCATATCCATTCTGGCCGTTGCGGTGACATTCATGCTGATGCTTACAACAAATCTGTTTGCGCGGCGTCTTCCAAACGGGGTGCTGCCATGGCGCGACTGAAAATTGCTTCTGTTTCCAAAGTCTTCAACGAGTTTCAGGCCCTGTCTGAAGTGTCGCTTGATGTGAAGGACGGCGAGTTTGTTGCCATTCTCGGACCATCCGGCTGCGGCAAGACCACGCTTCTGCGGATGATTGCAGGTTTTGAAGATGTTGACGGTGGTGAAATCCACATTGGTGACAGCCGCGTTTCCCATGTTGATGGCAGCGTGCCACCGGAAAAGCGGCAGGTCGGTATCGTCTTCCAGAATTATGCGCTCTGGCCGCATATGACGGTCGCCGAAAATGTCGGCTATAGCCTTAAAGTCGCGAAAGTGCCGAAGGCAGAACGTGAGCGTCGCATCACGGAAGCTTTGGCTCTGGTCGATCTGGATGGTTTCGGCGACCGCCGTCCGGCCAATCTTTCGGGTGGTCAGCGGCAGCGCGTGGCTTTGGCCCGTTGTCTGGTAGCAGCCCCTTCGCTGGTGTTGTTTGATGAACCGCTTGCCAATCTCGACGTGCATTTGCGTGCTTCGATGGAAGATGAGTTTGCAGCTTTTCACAAGCGCACCGGCACGACGATTATCTACATCACCCATGATCAGGCCGAGGCCATGGCGCTTGCGGACCGGATTGGGGTGCTTGATCACGGCAAGCTTCAGCAGTTCGATACGCCGCGCAAGCTTTACGAGGAACCGGCCAGCGAAATGGTCGCGTCCTTCATCGCGCATGGCATGGTTCTGGCTGCGGAGGTGGTGTCCTTTGCGCAAGCGGGACATTGCGAGGCGCTGGTGCTGGGAAGCCGTGCAGAGGTGCGTTGTTCCGGCATCGAAATGCCGCGAGCCAATGCGAAACTCTGCGTTCGTGCAGAAGATCTGGCATTGACTGAAATCGGCGGCATTCGGGTGCGTGTCAAACGTTCCGTCTATCGCGGTGGCGGTTCACGCATTGAGGCGCATCCGCTCACCAAGCCGGATATTCATCTGCATTTTGAAGTGCGCGATCCGATACGGCTGGAAGAAGGCGATGAAGTTCGCATCGCCATTCGCGGTGGCTGGATTATTCCCACCGATGAAATGCCGGTGAGAAAAGTCTCAACCGGCTTTCCAATCGGCAACAAGATTTAGCTTATTTCTTCTTCATCGCTTCCAGAAGGGCTGCACCGAAACCGCCGGTTGATGGCTGTTCCTGTTTGCGCGGGGTGAAGTTTTGCTTGGGTGCAGGTTTTGTGTCGCGCTGTGCATTGTTGCGCGGGGCGGGAGCTTCGCCACCGTCCTTGCGCATCGTGAGGCCGATGCGTTTGCGTGGCACATCCACTTCCGTCACGCGCACCTTCACCACATCGCCAGCCTTGACCACTTCATGCGGGTCTTTGACGAAGCGGTCGGCGAGTTGTGAAACATGGACAAGTCCGTCCTGATGCACACCGATATCGACGAAGGCACCAAAGGCCGCAACGTTTGTGACGGTGCCTTCGAGCATCATGCCGGGTTTCAGGTCCTTGATATCATCAATGCCGTCGGCGAAGGTCGCGGTCTTGAACTCAGGCCGCGGATCGCGGCCCGGCTTGTCAAGCTCGGCAATGATGTCGCGCACAGTTGGCAGACCAAAACGCTCATCGACAAAGACACGCGGGTCGAGCGCTTTGAGCGCCGCACTGTCGCCCATGAGGCTGCGCACATCGCGACCGCAGGAGGCAACGATTTTCTTGGCAACGCCATAGGCTTCCGGGTGAACGGAGGAGGCGTCAAGCGGCTCGGTGCCGTTGGCGATACGCAGGAAGCCTGCGCATTGTTCAAAAGCGCGATTGCCGAGGCGGGCGACTTTCAGAAGTTCCTTGCGGTTCTTAAAGGCGCCCGTTGCATCGCGATGCGCAACAATTGCCTCGGCGAGAGATTTTCCCAAGCCCGATACGCGTGCCAGCAGCGAGGCAGAAGCTGTGTTGAGATCAACACCAACCGCATTCACCGCATCTTCGACCACGGCATCAAGCGAACGCGCCAGACGGGATTGGTCCACATCATGCTGATACTGGCCAACGCCGATGGATTTAGGCTCGATCTTGACGAGCTCCGCCAGCGGATCCTGCAAGCGGCGGGCGATGGAGACGGCACCGCGCAGCGACACATCAAGCTGCGGGAACTCGTTCGCTGCGGCTTCTGATGCCGAATAGACCGATGCGCCTGCTTCTGACACGATGACTTTAAGCGGCTTTGGCGCTGGCAGGTCGTTGAGCATATCCACGACAAGACGTTCGGTTTCACGGCTGCCTGTGCCGTTGCCAATCGCAATCAGCTCGATCTTGTGTTTGCGGATCAGGCTTGCAAGTTCGGCCTGGGTGCCACGCACATCGTTCTTTGGCGGAAACGGATAGACCGTTGTTGTGTCGAGCAGTTTGCCAGTGCCGTCAACGATTGCGACTTTGACGCCCGTGCGGATGCCCGGATCAAGCCCCATGGTGGCGCGAGAACCGGCAGGCGCTGCGAGCAACAGGTCTTTGAGGTTGCGGGCGAAGACGTTGATGGCTTCTTCCTCGGCGCGTTCACGCAGGTCGCGCATGAGGTCGAGTGAAAGGGAGAGTGAGAGTTTGACGCGCCATGCCCAGCCGGCGACTTCCATCATCCAGCGATCACCGGGGAGCGTTGCACCGATATTATAGGCGGCGGCAATTTTGCGTTCGACCGGTTTGACAGGCGAAGTGTCGTCGGCGTCGATTTCAATGTCGAGTGACAGAAAATCCTCGTTGCGTCCGCGCAACATGGCCAGAGCGCGATGGCCTGCAACATTGGCCCAGCGTTCGGAATGATCGAAATAATCCGAGAATTTTGCGCCAGCTTCCTGTTTGCCATCGACAACGCGGGAGCGCAGCACAGCGCGCTCTTTAAGATAGTTGCGCAGATTGCCGATCAGTTCGGCATTTTCAGCAAAGCCTTCGGCGATGATGTCGCGTGCGCCATCAAGAGCGGCCTTCACGTCGGCAACGTCTCCGGTGACATATTGCGCAGCAATTTCTATGGGAACTAGCCTGCGGTCGGTGAGGATTGCTTCAGCAAGCGGCCCAAGACCGCGTTCGCGGGCAATTTCTGCTTTGGTGCGGCGCTTGGGCTTATAGGGAAGATAAAGGTCTTCAAGCTCGGCCTTGGTCTGAACGCCTGCGATTTTCAGTTCAAGCTCTGGTGTGAGCTTGTTCTGGCCACGGATTGATTCGAGAATGGAGTTGCGGCGTGCTTCGAGTTCGCGCAAGTAGGCGAGGCGCTCCGAAAGCTGGCGCAGCTGCGTGTCATCAAGCCCCCCGGTGACTTCCTTGCGATAACGGGCGACGAATGGCACGGTCGAGCCTTCGTCAAGAAGACCAATGGCGGCGATTGCCTGTTCGGGCTTTGCATTGATCTCGAGCGCTATAATCCCGGCAATGCGCTTAATATCGTTGGCCATATTCATTCCAATCTCAAAATTTACAGCGAACATAGTCGTATGCGCGTTTGACGCAATCAAGGCCGTGACGGTGGTCCACAGGAAAGCTGCGATTATTGCCATTCACGCGTATGTGAAGATCTCACCCCTTTTTAAATCGGATTTACGCGATACATATATCGTTAAATGGCGATATGAACGAAGATCAGCGAGGTGACCATGATGTCGGACATTCAATCTGTAGCACAGTCTCATTCACTGGCTATGCCGTTGGACGAGATACTCAAGGCACTTGGCCATCCCGTTCGTCTCGACATTTTGAGCTGGCTCAAGCAACCGGAGAAGCATTTCTCCGCACAGCACATGCCCCTGGAGATGGGTGTGTGCGCCGGTCAGTTCGAGCGGTGTGGCCTTTCCCAGTCCACCGTTTCTGCGCATTTGTCCGTGCTGACGAAAGCGGGGCTGATTACGCCCCACCGCGTTGGCCAATGGACCTTCTATAAGCGCGATGAGGAGGCGATTGCCGCCTTGCTCAAATCGCTATCCGATCTTTAGCCCAATCTTTCCCATTTGCCCAATCTTTCCCATTTGAAGGAATGCATCTATGGCCACATTGTTCGATCCAGTCACAATCGGCGATCTCAAGCTTGCCAATCGTATCGTTATGGCACCGCTGACGCGCAATCGCTCGCCGCGTGCTGTGCCAAACGACCTCAACGTCACCTATTATGAACAGCGCGCAAGTGCCGGTCTCATCATCACCGAGGCGACGCCGATCAGCCATCAGGGGCAGGGCTATGCCGATGTGCCGGGCCTTTACTCAGACGAGCAGCTTGCAGGCTGGAAGCGCGTGACCGATGCGGTTCACAGTGCAGGCGGTAAGATTGTTGTGCAGATGTGGCATGTGGGGCGTATTTCGCACAACAGCCTGCAGCCAAATGGCGGCAAGCCGGTGGCGCCTTCAGCCATTACCGCGAAGTCTAAGACCTATCTCGTGCATCCAGACGGCACCGGCGAATTTGCGCCAACGTCTGAGCCGCGTGCGCTTGAAAAGAGCGAGCTTTCAGAAATCGTTGCCACCTATGCCAAGGCTGCAAAGGATGCTGTCGAAGTGGCTGGTTTTGACGGTGTCGAAATTCACGCGGCAAACGGCTATCTGATTGATCAGTTCCTGCGTTCAGGCAGCAATCACCGCACCGATGAATATGGCGGCTCCATCGAAAACCGCGCGCGCTTCCTGTTTGAAGTGGTGGATGCAATTACCAAGTCGGTTGCGCCGGGCAAGGTGGGTATTCGTCTGTCGCCGGTCACGCCTGCCAATGACGCATCGGATCCCGATCCGCAGCCGCTGTTTGATTATGTGCTCGAAAAGCTTGCCGCTTATGGTCTTGCCTATATTCACATCATCGAAGGTGCGACCGGCGGTCCACGCGATTTTCAGCAGGGTCCGCAGCCATTCGATTATGCGCGTCTCAAGCAGGTGTATCGCGATGCGGGTGGTAAGGCTGCCTGGATGGTCAATAATGGCTATGATCGCGCGCTGGCGGAACAGGAGATCGAAAGCGGCCGTGCCGATGTGGTTGCTTTTGGTAAGCCGTTCATCTCCAACCCTGATCTGGTTCGCCGTTTTAAGGAAAATGCCCCGCTCAATGAGCTGGATCAGCAGCATATGTATGGCGGCGGTGCCAAGGGTTACACGGATTATCCGGTCCTCGCCTGATAGAAGTGAAAAAAGCCGGAGTATCCTCCGGCTTTTTTATTAAAGACGTGCGCGCGTCGAGCGTGGGGTGGCAAGCAGCAGATTTGTTTCGCTGGCCTTGATCCCAGGCACTAGCCGGATGCGGCGCAGCACGGCATCGAAGTCCGTCAGTGTTGCGGCACCCAATTCCACCACCAGATCGAAACGGCCATTGGTGGTGTGGATGGCTGAAATTTCCGAGAAGCCGCCAAGCGCCTTGACAACGCGGTCGGCCACATGGCCTTCAATTTCGATCATCATGATACCGCGCACCGGCAGATCAACCGCATCAGAGCGCAGGATCACCGTATAGCCGATGATGTCGCCAGACTGTTCCAGACGTTCCATGCGCGAGCGAACTGTCGCACGCGAAACGCCAAGATCAATTGCTACATCCGAAATGCTGCGTCGGCCATTGTGACGTAAAAGCGTGATGAGCTTTTCATCCAGATCGTCCATGTTTTCTCCATTTTGAAAAGCCAATCCGACATTCTGATAAACCAAACCATTAAAATTGCCAATCCGGTTGCTTCACTTCGCCAAGCGTAAATGCTCAATCTAAGACGATATTTTTTTCAGGAGTAGCACTTTATGCATTGCAAGATTTTGGGATTGCCGGTTCAGGAAGGCACAGGTCGTTTGGGCTGCAATATGGGCCCGGACGGTTATCGCGCCGCTGGCATTGCCGATGCAATTCGCGAGTTGGGCCACGCGTTTACCGATCTCGGCAATCTGGCCCCGGCAGCGCTGCGCCCGCTGACGCACCCCAATCCTGCGATCAAGGCCTTGCCGCAGGCTGTTGCCTGGATTGAAGCCATCAGCGAAGCAGCCTACCGCGAGAGCGAAGAAGGTTTCCCGATTTTTCTCGGCGGCGATCATCTGCTTGCAGCAGGCACTGTTCCCGGCATCGCGCGCCGCGCAGCAGAAAAGGGGCGCAAGCAATTTGTGCTGTGGCTTGATGCCCATACGGATTTCCACACGCTGGAAACAACGGACAGCGGCAATCTGCATGGCACGCCGGTCGCCTATTACACGGGGCAGAAGGGTTTTGAAGGCTACTTCCCGGCATTGGCGGCCCCGATTGATCCGGCCAATGTCTGCATGATGGGTATTCGCAGCGTCGATCCGGCAGAGCGCGCTGCGATCAGACAGACCGAAGTTGCCGTTTATGACATGCGCCTTATCGATGAGCATGGTGTGGCAGCGCTGCTGCGCCGTTTCCTTGAACGCGTGAAAGACGAAAATGGCCTTCTGCATGTGAGCCTTGATGTCGATTTCCTTGAGCCATCGATTGCGCCAGCCGTCGGCACCACGGTTCCGGGCGGTGCGACCTTCCGTGAAGCGCATCTCATCATGGAAATGCTGCATGACAGCGCGTTGGTGACAAGTCTCGATCTCGTGGAGCTGAACCCGTTTCTCGATGAACGCGGGCGCACCGCAACCGTGATGGTTGATCTGATGGCGAGCCTGTTGGGCCGCAGCGTCATGGATCGCCCAACCATCAATTACTGATTTCAGAAAACGCATTCCTTGCTGGCGAGATCAAACGGTTCGCCGCTGAATGTTAAGGAGTAAGAATGACCCAATCGAACCTCAATATCGTGCCTTTTGTCAGTGTTGATCACATGATGAAGCTGGTGCTTTCCGTCGGTGTTGAAACCTTCCTCAAGGAACTCGCCGATTATGTGGAAGAAGATTTCCGCCGCTGGGAAAGTTTTGACAAGACGCCACGCGTGGCTTCGCATTCCGATGAAGGCGTGATCGAACTGATGCCAACAAGCGATGGAACGCTTTACGGCTTTAAATATGTGAACGGTCATCCGAAGAATACGCGTGATGGTTTGCAGACGGTCACGGCCTTCGGCGTTCTCTCAGATGTTGGCAGCGGTTATCCGATGCTTCTGACCGAAATGACCATTCTCACAGCACTGCGCACGGCTGCAACCTCGGCCGTTGCGGCCAAACATCTTGCGCCAAAGAATGCACGCACGATGGCAATCATCGGCAATGGCGCGCAGAGCGAATTTCAGGCGCTGGCGTTCAAGGCAATTCTCGGCATCGACAAGCTGCGTCTTTACGATATTGATCGCACGGCTTCGGAGAAATGCGCACGCAATCTCGAAGGCGCAGGCTTTGAGATTGTGATCTGCAAAGATGTTGAAGAAGTGGTCGAGGGTGCGGATATCATCACGACGGTCACTGCCGATAAGCTTAATGCCACGATCCTGACCGACAACATGGTTGGCGCGGGTGTGCACATCAACGCAGTTGGTGGCGACTGCCCCGGCAAGACTGAACTGCATGGCGATATTCTGCGCCGTTCGGACATCTTTGTCGAATATCCGCCGCAGACCCGCATCGAAGGTGAAATCCAGCAGCTTCCCGAAGATTACCCCGTCAATGAATTGTGGGAAGTGATCACCGGCAAGACCGAAGGCCGCAAGGATGCGCGTCAGATCACGTTGTTTGACTCGGTCGGTTTTGCAACGGAAGATTTTTCAGCACTGCGCTACGTTCGTGACAAGCTGAAGGATACGGGTTTCTATGAGCAGCTCGATCTTCTGGCTGATCCTGATGAGCCTCGCGATCTTTACGGCATGTTGCTTCGACACAAGCAGCAGCTTCAAGTGGAGAAGGCCAAGCCTGCCGCATAAAAATGAAACGCCTGCCACTCAATGAGAGGCGGGCGTTTTTATAATGGTTTACGCGCGTGACGCGGGGCAGAGAATTTCCCGCTATGGGTTGCTATCGCCATTTCGAAACTATCGGCGATACGCCGTGCGCGATCGATGAAAATCACGGCGCCTTCGGGTGGGAAAATCTCGTGCGCCGTTTGTTCGAACAGTTGCAGCCAGCGGTCGAAATGATCGCCTTTCAAGCCAAGCCGCAGATGCGGCGGCATGGGGCGTCCGCTGTATCTGCCGGTTTTTAGAATCACCGACGACCAGAATTCAGCTATTTGTTCGAGATGATGGTCCCAGTCATCGACTTCTTGCTTGAAGATCGGGCCAATGACGTCGTCCTCGCGAGCACGTCCATAAAATGTATCCACCAGTTGCTTGATGGACGCCTTGTCGATGGATGGATGAGGCTGATTGATGAGAGAAGTCATATGCTGCTGGCTGCCTGAAGCTAATTCTGAGTCATGCGCCTAACGCTGGTTCTTATTCTTCCACTCGTGGCGAAGAACCAGATAGACGAGGGCGATGAAGGCAACCACCGCGAAAATGCTGGATGTATACAGCATCACGATTGCATCGCCGATGCGTTCATTTGCCATCATCCAGCTTGCGAGGGACAAGCCACATGCAAGGCCGAAAATCCATGTGATGAATAGGATCAGTGATTTCATTTCGGCTCCGCTAAGTTGCTTTGGCTGTGAATTGAAGCTTCGCAGATTCGAGGGGCTATTTATAGTGACATGAGATTCTGTACGATGTTGAGAACATAAACAGCGGCCTGCGCAAGGGCGGCAACAGCGGCGGCGGTCGCTGCCGCTTTGTTATACTGCGTTGCTTTCACCCAGCCTTTATGATGCGAATCGAGATTCGTTGCGACCTCATTGACCCATTCTTCAGATACTGTCCCATCGGGCTTTCGCAGCTTTCTCGATGGTTTAATAGCGGGAACGTCAACACCTGCTGACCGCATCCAGAGGATGCCAGCGGCCACGCCAGTTACAACTGAAATCAAATGAAGAGCGAGGAAAATAAAGTTCAGATAAATCATACCACCAACTCACGCTTTTGGCTGATGGTTATCGTAGTTTGACTGATTTGTTGAGATGAAAGTTTGCCCGAGGCGACAATATCCGCAGAAAATGGTTGGTAGCGGAGGACGGATTCGAACCGCCGACACAAGGATTATGATTCCTCTGCTCTAACCTACTGAGCTACTCCGCCACACATTGCAGTAAAACAGTTTTCTGCGCCGTCTCCAGCGTTTCCTGAACTGTGTTCATGCAAGGAATGGCGGCGGTATATGTGGGGAATGAAACCCTGTCAAGCATTCTTCGCATAGGTTTCGTCTTGTTTTCCACGTTTTGCGTAGATAAGTAACTACCGGAAAGCAAAGGCTTAAGTTTATGGCACCTCGTATTGCGGTTTTGGGTTGTGGCTATTGGGGCGGCAACCATATTCGTACCTTGAAGAGCCTTGGGGTCCTTCAGGGTGTTTCTGACGCCAATCCACAGAATGCGGAACGATTCGCTTCCGAGTTCGGTGTTCCCAACATTCCGGTCGATGAACTCTTCACGCGTCCCGATATTGATGGCATCGTTTTGGCGCTGCCTGCGCAGTTTCATGCGCAGTATGCGATTAAAGCAGTGACGAACGGCAAAGACGTTCTGGTTGAAAAGCCGATCGCTCTGGAAGTTGCTGATGCGGAAGCCGAAGTTGCCGCTGCACGCGAAAATGGTCGCGTGTTCATGGTTGGGCATATTCTGCGCTTCCATCCGGCGTTTGAAAAGCTGCTCGACATGGTGAAGAGCGGCGAGATCGGCGATGTTCGCTACGTACATTCGCACCGCGTTGGCTTTGGCAAGTTCCACGACAAGTTCGATGCGCTGTGGGATCTCGCGCCGCACGACCTTTCGATGATCCTCGCCATCACCGGTGAAGAGCCGTCGGCTGTTCGCGGTGAAGGCACGGCGATCATCGATAAGATCAGCGATTTTGCGCATGTGCATCTCGAATTCCCGAGCGGGATTCGCGGGCATCTTTTCGCTTCCCGAATGAACGCCTATCGCGAGCGTCGCCTGAGTGTTACGGGAACCAAGGGTATGCTGGTCTTTGACGATGCCGAACCCTGGGATCGCAAGCTTGCATTCTACAAGCATGAAGTATGGCGCGAGAACGATCAGTGGACTTTCAAATCGGTCGATCCGGTCTATATCCCGGTCGAAGAAGGCATGCCGCTGACACGCGAATTGCAGCATTTTCTGCATTGCATCGAAACGCGCGAAAATCCGCGCACCGATGGGCAGGAAGCAATCAGCGTCTTGCGTATTCTGACCGAAGGATCGGTCAATCATTCCTGATAACGCGCTTTTGACAAAAAATTTCTGTCAAGCGGTGTTACGGACGTAGCAAAACTTTGAACGCTCCACCCATGGCAGGGCGGGGCGTGAAGGACTAAGAGAATTGTCGTGGATTCGCTGAGCATTCTCAGTAAACCAGATAAATTGGAGCCAACATGCAGTTCATTGATCTTGGGGCGCAACGCGCGCGTATCGAAGACCGTCTTAATGCCGCCGTTTCCAAGGTTGTTGCAGAAGGCCGTTACATTCTCGGCCCTGAAGTGGCGGAGTTTGAAAAGAAGCTCGGTGAATATTTGGGCGTGGAACATGTGATCGCCTGCGCCAATGGTACCGATGCGCTTCAGATGCCTTTGATGGCGCGCGGCATCGGTCCGGGTCATGCGGTTTTTGTTCCGTCGTTCACGTTTGCTGCAACGGCTGAAGTTGTCGCCCTTGTTGGCGCAGAGCCGGTTTTCGTTGATGTCGATGCCGACAGCTACAATATGAATGTCGAGCAGCTTGAAGCTGCGATTGAAGCCGTTCGTAAAGAAGGTCGCCTTGAGCCCAAGGCAATCATTCCCGTTGATCTGTTTGGTCTTGCGGCTGATTACAACCGCATTACTGTCATTGCTGAGCGCGAAGGCCTCTTCGTGATTGAAGATGCGGCGCAGTCGATTGGCGGCAAGCGCGACAATGTCATGTGTGGTGCTTTCGGCCATGTCGGTGCGACGAGCTTCTATCCTGCCAAGCCGCTTGGCTGCTATGGCGATGGCGGTGCAATGTTCACCAATGATGCTGAACTGGCCGATACGCTGCGCTCTGTGCTGTTCCACGGCAAGGGCGAAACACAGTATGACAATGTTCGCATTGGCATCAATTCGCGTCTCGATACGATTCAGGCCGCTATTCTTCTGGAAAAGATGACGATCCTTGAAGATGAAATGGAAGCGCGTGATCGCATTGCCAAGCGCTACAATGAACGGCTCAAGGATGTGGTCAAGGTTCCGGCTTTGCCTGCCGGCAATCGTTCGGCCTGGGCACAATATTCGATTGAAAGTGAAAACCGCGATGGTCTGAAGGCGCATCTTCAGGCAGCGGGCATTCCGTCGGTCATCTATTATGTGAGGCCGCTGCATCTGCAGACGGCTTACAAGCATTATCCGGTTGCACCGGGCGGTCTACCGGTTTCGGAGGCGCTGCCTACGCGCATTTTGAGCCTGCCGATGCATCCTTATCTTTCGGAAGAAGATCAGGACAAGATCATCGGCGCGATCCGTGGTTTCCACGGCAAATAAGCCTGTTTCATCTGTGATCAGAGAAAGCCCGGCGAAAGCCGGGTTTTTTTATTTTTGACGTTTAGCAATGCGCGATGCAACGAAGCGGGCGATTGCCGGGCCCGCAAGCAGTACGATGAAAAAGCGGCTGGTTTGCATGGCGATGATGAAAGGCAGATCGACATGGCTTGACGCTGCAATAATGGCCACTGTATCGGCCCCGCCGGGGCTGGTGGCGAGATAGGCTGTGAGGGGATCAAGGCCGAGTGCATGGCCGAGGACCATGCCAAACAATCCGCAGACTGCGATCAGAATGAGTGTTGAGGCGAGGGCTGCCGGAAAAGCGCGTGCTGCGTGTGCGATGATTTGGCGGGTAAAGCCAAGGCCTATGCGCCAGCCAATAAAAATATAGCTCCCTGCCAGCAACCATGGCGGCAGGTCGATGGTCATCAGGCCAATATCCTGTAACAATGCGCCAAGCGCTAATGGTACGAGCATTGCGCCGGTTGGAATGCGTGATATTTTGCCGAGATAAGCCCCGCAGACGATCAAAGCGAGCGTTGGGCCGAGCGTATGCCAGTTGATCGCTGGAAACCAGTCTACGGCCGCTGGAGCAACTGTTTGGACATCGGCGGTAAACATCACCACAAGCGAAGCGGTTGTTGCCACCAGCACCACGCGCAAATATTGCATGAAGGCGATGAGCCGTGCGTCTGATCCGAAGGATTCGGCCATGAGCACGATTGCAGTTGCAGCCCCCGGTGAAACACCCCAGACGGCGGTTGTTCCGGGCAAAACGCGAAAGCGAGCCAGAAGATAGCCGATTGTGGTGCTGGCGAGCAGTGTGAAGCCTGTCGAAAACAGAATGATCGGCAGGTGTTGTCCCATGTTGCTGAAGAATTCAGCGGTCATGGCACGCGCGATCAACAGGCCGACAATAGCCTGCGACAGCAGCGAGAAATGCTTGTGAACCTTGATCGCACTTTCGCGCGAAGCAAGTGCAATCGCGCCCAGCATCGCGCCGAGAAGAAAGGCAGCCGGTAGTCCTAATCGTTCACCGATATAGATGAAAATGGCAGACGCGAGCAGCAGCAAACCCCATTGGGCTGGCTTTGGCGTATTGCTGAACGTGAACGTATTGCGGGCCTTTTCTTGCCCGGGAGGGACGGGTTTCTGCATGGCGCTTCTTCCCTACAACCAGGGCGGGGGCGAATGCAAACGGGATTTTTCCAAGATGGTGCAGGCCGCAAGAATAAATTCTCGCGGCCTGTCTTGTTAGAGGATGGTGCCGAATTCCATGCTGACAGGTTCGATCAGCGACAGAAATGCATCGCAGTCGGCATTGCCTTGCCAGCTTGCGCAAATCTCGGTGGCGGTGTTCTGATTATTGGCGAAGGCCAGATCGGCAAATGTGCCATCTGCGAGCTTCACCAGATGATGTGCTAGCCAGCCCGGCTGCTGCGAGAGGTGGTTGCTCACCATCGCGGTATAGGCAGCGCGCATGGCTTGTTCATCCGCGCCAGCTTTCAATCGGAAGCGCCCGAGTTCGATGCCGTTGCCTGATGTTACCGGCTGCTGAGGCTGTGTCTGCGCTTCGTAATGGCCTATCGATACCATTTCTTTTAGCGTTTCTCTGAAAGCGGCAAATTCGGGGGCTGTGCCAACGCGCTTTGCTGCCGCAAGCGCATTATCCAGCGTGGACCAGGAAACGAGGTCGACACGATCCTGCGCATCGGTTGCGCCACTAAATGGCACCCAAGAGATGAAACCGGGAAGGGCGCTGATATGTTCACGTGCCTTTTCGCGCTCCTTGTCGGCGCTGGCTATATCGTTGATCTTGTATGTGACAATTTCGAAGTATGGCGTGTTCACGAAAAACTCCTGTGTTTGATATGATGCAGATACACGGAGTCCCTGACAGTTTTTGTCAGGGGTGTGCTATAAGCTTGGCGCATGAAAACATTGCGGCTTTTTTCTTTGCTTGATCGGCTTCGCTGTGCATCTGGCCCCGTTTCTGCGGAGGCACTTGCGCAGATGATGGAGGTTTCTCCCCGGACGATTTATCGCGATATGGCGACGTTGCAGGCCATGGGGGCACCGGTCAGGGGTGAGTCCGGTTTGGGCTATCAGCTGGAGAAAGGCTATTTTCTGCCGCCGCTGCATTTTGATGCAGATGAGCTGGAAGCCATTATGCTCGGTGTGAGGCTTGTTATGGCCAGAGGTGATGGCGATCTTGGTGTTGCAGCGCAGCGTGTTTCGGGAAAAATAAGTTCAACCATGCAGGCCGGGGCAGGGGATCGTTACAGGAACCTGCCGTTGAGGGCTGTTTCGAAAATGACCGAGGAAAACAGCAAGGCGAACCTGTATCTTTCATTTTTGCGGCGTGCGGTTCGTGATCGTGTGGTTGTGACACTCCATTACCTGGACTTGCGCGAAAAGGTGAGTGAACGAACGATCAAGCCGGTTGGCTTGACGATGTTTGATGCGGTCTGGCTGCTGACGGCATGGTGTGAAAGCCGCAATGATTTCCGAAATTTCCGTCTCGACCGGATTATCAGTGTTGAAACCACAGGGCAGGTCTTTCGGCACCAGAAAGGACAGCGCTTTGAGGATTATCTGCTGATGTTGTGATGCCGCAAATACGAAAGGCACGGCTTCCCCTCAGAAGCCGTGCCTTTTTAAATTTATTTTCTTCAGGATTAGCCGATCATCGCGCGACGCTGGTTGATCGGGCGCTCCATAACGTCCCGTGGGGCCTTGATGCCATCGCGCTCTTCCAGCGCTTCGGCTTTGGCGAGGTCCGCTTCTGCAACCACCAGTTCAGCTTCCGCAGCTTCTTTCTGCTGCATCAGGTCTCGAATAGAACCAAACAGGTTGTCGCGGCGCTGACGCGCTGCCTTTGCGAAGGTCGGATAAGCAAAATGATTGATGTCAGTGATGCCTGCCTTCTTCTCTTCTGATAGAATCTGGGCATCGAGTTCTCCTGCCATCCGCTCGAACTCACCCATCATCAGATCAAGTTGGCCCAGTTGACGGCGCTTTTCCTTCACCTGGAACAATTTCAGCCTGACGAGGCTTTCACGTGGCTTCATACGCAATACTCCTTGAACACCAACCAGCTCTCTTAATGTTGGGGCGTTCCCCCCGACTTTATTAACAGGCATATGAGGGAGCCGTTTTCCCGTAATATGCCATCTAAACCATTGCAAAGCCTTGCTTTTCAGGGCGTAAGCTCTGCTGCCAATCATAAGAACAGTCTCTTTAAGCGAAACAAAAAGTTAAGATTTCGCCCTTTTGGTAACTATTCCTTTACCGGCAACGTTAATCATACGCGTTAGGAATTAAGGCTCGGTAAATACGGTGTGGTTTTTGAGTAACAGGTGAAAGCGAGAGTCATTTGAATCACTTAAGGGATTTTCTTAATGTGATTCTTGAGTATCGAACGAACAGAAGAATTGCTTATGATTCAGTTGGATATGGTTTTTTTCTAATACGATGAGAATTAGGCTTGCCAACAGGAATCATATTTTGTTAACCATTTGCAGGCACCTTCATGCTAAGGCAACGACAGTTCCGTCAGCTGCCGTGAGGGAAAACTGGTCAGCGGCGGAAAGGGGATAAGATATGCGCGTCCTTTTGATTGAAGACGACAGTGCTATCGCACAAAGCATTGAACTGATGCTTAAGTCCGAGAGCTTCAATGTTTACACCACCGATCTGGGTGAAGAAGGCATCGATCTCGGCAAGCTTTATGATTATGACATCATCTTGCTGGACCTGAACTTGCCGGATATGTCCGGTTATGAAGTTCTGCGTACCTTGCGCCTTTCAAAGGTCAAGACGCCAATCCTTATCCTTTCCGGCATGGCCGGTATTGAGGACAAGGTTCGTGGTCTGGGCTTCGGCGCAGACGACTATATGACGAAGCCGTTCCACAAGGACGAGCTGATCGCCCGTATTCACGCGATTGTTCGTCGTTCCAAGGGCCATGCCCAGTCGGTCATCACCACGGGCGACCTGATTGTTAACCTCGACGCAAAGACCGTCGAAGTTGGTGGTCAGCGCGTTCACCTGACCGGCAAAGAATATCAGATGCTTGAGCTTCTCTCCTTGCGCAAGGGCACCACGCTCACCAAGGAAATGTTCCTTAACCACCTTTATGGCGGTATGGACGAGCCTGAGCTGAAGATCATCGACGTCTTTATCTGCAAGCTGCGCAAAAAGCTTGATGCTGTTTCTGGCAGCCAGAGCTACATTGAAACCGTTTGGGGCCGTGGCTATGTGCTGCGCGAGCCGGATGGCAGCGAGTTGCGTGAAAGCGCATAAGCATTCAACATATGCTTGAAATGAAAAAGGCTCCGCGAAAGTGGAGCCTTTTCTTTCATCCGGTACAAAAAAGCGCAGGTTTTACCCTGCGCTTTTTGCGTCATCAAAGCCGCTTATTCTGCGACGAAGACGATGTCTTCGGCCGTTGCATGGATGGAGATTGTCATGCCGGCATCTTCCGCGAGCAGAAGCGTGTAATATGGCTGCACCGAATGCGCATCGATTGGCTCTTCCGGTTCTGCACCCGAATGCAGTTCGAGGAATTTTGGCGGCACACGCAGCATCCGGCCTTTGGCTGTGATGACAAAACGGGGATTGGTGTCGCCATTCTCAAGTCGAACGGCCAGCGAGCCGCCACGCGGAATAGCCGCATTACCGATCAAAAGCAGATTGAGCAGAAGCTTGACCTTGTTTTTCGGCAGTAAAACGCGTGCGCCTTCCCAGGTCAGTTCTGGCTTTTCATTTGCAAAATATTGCATGGCAACGTGCTGTGCATCGCCCGTATCGATTTGTACGCCTGCGGAACCGGCAGCGCCAAAGGCGATGCGGGCAAACTGGAGGCGGGCTGAAGCATTGCGGGCGCTTGATTTGATGAGCGCCATCGCATCTTCATCAGCACCGCCTTCTTCGAGCAGTTCAAGGCCATTGTTGATGGCGCCAACCGGCGAGATGATGTCATGACAGATACGGCTGCACAGAAGCGCACCAAGATCGAGTGCGGACAGGGTAACAGGCAATGGCATGGTTTTTTCTCCAGGCGCGAACCGTCTCTGCTGATCGACCTTTGGTCGAATGTCAGGCGGCAATCAGTTGATGAGCATAAATCCCGACGAATCAACGTCGGAAACCTTGGAATCTGGATACACGTGACACCCGATTGCCGCAAGAAAGCTGTTATTTGCTGCCATTCTAAAGTCTATTTCAGGGCATAAAGATTTAGACAATAAATTCGCGGTTAGAATACGCACGATTCGGCAAAGCGCTCGTAAGAAGCGTAGCCATGCTTTTAACAGGGCGTCAGACAGAGAAGCTGGTAGGCAAAAGGAATGATAAATGGCCATACCGTCCCTGTCGCAGATCAGGCTCCGCAACGCGGCGTATAGTTTAGCGTTTATTGCGGCTTTTCTGATCTCCATCATCGCCGTGCCGCACAATGCGCAGGCACAGAGCAGTAATTCATATACGGCCGAGGAAATTGTACAATCCGGGCACCGCTTTTTTGGGTCCACATCCGGCGGAATCGCCAGTGCTGTCGAAAAGGCATTTCAAAGCTTTGGCTTGCCCAACGGTTATATTCTGGGCGAAGAGGGGTCAGGTGCTTTCATTGGCGGCCTTACCTATGGTGAGGGTACGCTCTATACAAAGAATGCCGGTGATCACCGCACGTTCTGGCAGGGGCCATCGCTCGGCTGGGATTTTGGCGGACAGGGATCGCGCGTCATGATGCTCGTTTATAATCTTGACGACATCCAGAGTCTCTATGGTCGCTATGCTGGTGTTGCCGGTTCTGCCTATATTATTGCCGGTGTGGGCTTTAACGTGCTCAAGCGTGAGAATATCATGCTGGTTCCGATCCGCACGGGCGTTGGCGCAAGGCTTGGTGTGAATATCGGTTATCTTAAACTCACATCCGCGCCGACCTGGAATCCGTTCTGATTTTCTAAGAGGCGCCGATCTGAAAAATGAGATCGGCGCCTTTCAACTCCTGTTTAAACGCGCATCTTGTCCGAAAACCGTTTCCATCTTTTCGGGATGCGCTTAAATGTGAAAAAGCCGTGATCCAATCTGCGCTCATTTTCATTCTTGGCGTTCTTGTGGCGGTTTTCGTCGTGGTTCTGCTTGGTCCGTCGGTCTGGCGTCGTGCATTTTTTCTTGCACGGCGCCAAATCCATGCTGAGCTTCCGATGACGCTTGCAGAAATCAGAGCCGAGCGTGACGGATTGCGCGCGGAGCATGCGGTTGCCTACAGCAAGCTTGAGCAGAAGTTGCGTCTTGAGCGGGAAAAGTCATCCGAACAGCGCATGACGATTGGCAGGCAATATGACGAACTTAAACGGTATGCCGCGCTCGAAGAGGATCTCGCCAAGCTGAGAGAAACGCTGGCTGAGCGGGATAAGAACATACAGGACATGATCGTAGAACGCGATAATTCTGCGGAAAAGTCAGAAATTATTGAGGCTGAAGTTCAACGTCTGCAAAATCATCTTTCGTCTCTCGAAAATCTGTCCGATACGCTTCGCATCGAACTGGGAGCCAAAGAGGCTGATCAAAGTCGTCTGATGAATGAAATGAGCGAAATGCGTCGGGAACGGAAAGATGCATCTGCGCGCTATAATGAGGTTTCGACGCAATTGACCGCAGCACAAACAGAACTGAAAACTGAAAAGCGCCGTAATGCGGAGTTGCAACAGAAGCTGGACAAGCTGATTTCAGAGTTTTCGGATGCGCAGGAGCGGCTTGAACGCCATATGCGCAGTGGTCCCACACCCGGCGCACAGCCTGTTATGTCGGTAGACATGGTCAAAGAAAACGCGATTCTTCGGGAAGAAATGGCGGCTTTGGCCGCACGGATGGTTGCGGCAACTGCCGAAAAGGAAGGTGAGGACTCACCTATCCCTGCGCTTATCAAAGAAGACAGCTCTGAAAAGAGTGATAAAGCACGACCCAAGAGCCTTGCATCGCGGATTCGCGAGTTACGCTAGAGCCTATCGCGCTTAGTCGCCCCCAATATGCTCGCTCTATCTTCTTGTTTTAAGCATGATCCCACGCAAAACGGCTTCGCACTTTTGCTGGAAATGCCTTAAGCGCTGTCATTCCTATTCCTATAATCAGAATTGACCAACGAAAAACCCCGGCCAGTTGACCCAGCCGGGGCTTAATTTGCGTTTCTGCCTTTTCCGAAGAATCGGGCAGACTCTTAGTGTCTGTATTGCTGGATTCGTGTCGTCCTGAGACCGGCGAGACCATGCTCATCGATCGAGGATTGCCAACCCAGAAATTCCTCCACCGTCAATGTATAACGCTGGCATGCTTCCTCAAGACTGAGAAGCCCACCGCGAACAGCGGCGACAACTTCAGCCTTTCGGCGAATGACCCAGCGCCTTGTATTGGCGGGGGGGAGGTCAGCGATGGTCAGCGGGCTGCCATCGGGACCAATAACATATTTTATACGCGGTCTTGCCAGATCGGTCATTGTACTCTCTACACAACACTCAAGGACCTAATCGAGATTGAGACTAACCGCACAGCTTTAAGAATTACCTAAACTGCTGGTAACTCTCTGGTAACACTTGCAAAAAAAAGCCTTATTTAGAGAGAAAGTTTTAAAAAGGCGCCTTTTCCCGCCCTTTGCCTGAAGGATTCACGCGAAATTGTGACCGCATGGCTGCAAAATGCGCCTTGTTTTTACTGCGACATCTTGGCAAGTACCCCCTATGTGACCTATATAAGGCGCAAATCTGAACTGTGAGAAGCAGGGCCTTTGCCCGGAAGCTGGATTTAATCATGAGCCTGAACAGCCTCGATCTGCCGGGAAAGCCGGAAGACACGCGCGTTGTCGTTGCCATGTCGGGTGGCGTCGATTCCTCTGTTGTGGCCGGTATCCTCAAACGTGAAGGCTATGATGTTGTTGGTGTAACGCTGCAGCTTTACGATCATGGCGCGGCTGTGCATCGCGCTGGTTCGTGCTGTGCGGGGCAGGATATCGAAGATGCCCGTCGCGTTTCAGAAAGCCTCGGCATTCCACATTATGTGCTGGATTATGAAGCGCGTTTCCGTGAAGCCGTGATCGATCCATTTGCGAATTCCTATGTGAGCGGTGAGACACCGATTCCTTGCGTTTCCTGCAATCAGACTGTCAAATTCGCCGATCTGTTGCAGACGGCACGCGAACTGGGGGCAGATGCACTGGCGACCGGGCATTATATCCGTAGCCGTATCAATGGCGATCACCGTGCGATGTTCCGCCCGGTCGATACGGACCGCGATCAGAGCTATTTCCTGTTTGCGACCACGCAGGAGCAGATTGATTATCTGCGCTTCCCACTTGGGCATTTGCCGAAGGCGCAGGTCCGCGAAATTGCTGAAGAAATGGGCCTGACGGTTGCCAAAAAGCAGGACAGTCAGGACATTTGCTTTGTTCCACAGGGCAAATATTCCGACATTATTTCCAAGCTGAAGCCGGAAGCTGCGACGCCGGGCGATATTGTTCATATTGATGGGCGTGTGCTGGGTCGCCATGAAGGGATTGTGCATTATACCGTTGGTCAGCGTCGTGGAATCGGCGTTGCAACAGGTGAGCCGCTTTATGTCGTGCATCTTGATGCTGCCAATACGCGGGTGATTGTTGGCCCGCGCGAGGCACTTGAAACGCACAAGGTGTTTTTGCGCGATGTGAACTGGCTTGGCGATGATGCGCTTGACGCACTCCCCGAAGGCGGCGTCGAAGTGTTTGCCAAGGTTCGTTCAACGCGTCCACCGCGTCCTGCTGTGCTGCATCATAGAGATGGCAAGACCTGGGTCGAGCTGGTGGATGGCGAAAGCGGTATCGCACCCGGTCAGGCCTGTGTCCTTTATTCGGACGACAGCAATACGGCGCGGGTATTTGGCGGTGGCTTTATTGGTCGCTCCGAACGTGAACCACGGGCGGAAGAAATGCTGCGCCGTCTGGCTGCCAATGCCGGCAATGTTTCAGCGGCCTGAGTGCTGTTGTTCTTGATTGAATATGAAAGCCTCCGGCATTTGCCGGAGGCTTTTTTGCGGTCAGGTAAACTTACTGAAGCGGGAGAGGGCAATCCCGGAGGCCGTGGCGACGTTAAGGCTGTCAAAGCTTTTGGACATAGGAATGCGCGCACCGGTCAGTCGTTCGAGTAGATGCGCTGGAAGTCCGTCACCTTCCGTGCCAAGCAGCAGCGCCTGACGTTTATGCTGCGGTGCCTGATAGATATTCATTTCAGCGGATGGACTGAGCGCCAGGATATCGAATTGCGCTGCTTGCAACGCTGCGACAATCGTTTCAATGGATGCGCCGTGAAAATAGGGGACTTTCAGCGTCGCTCCGACAGAAACACGGATCGCTTTTCGGTAAAGCGGATCGCAACAGGTTTCATCCATCAGAACACTGTCAGCTTCGAAAGCTGCGGCATTGCGAAAGATCGAGCCGAGATTGTCGTGATTGGATATGCCGCATAAGACAACGACCAGCGATGTTTCTGGCAACTGGCTGATTATTTCGCCAAGTTCTGATTGCGGTTTGCGGCGTCCGACGCCCAAAATTCCGCGATGGACGTGAAAGCCGGCCACTTCGTCCATGACTGACTGCGGAACAGAATAGACGTCGACACCGGCTGGCAGATGATCAAGCTGTTCGCGAAGGCCGTTCAGACGATTTTCCAGAACAAGCAGCGATTCCGTTTCAAAACGGGCCGATTCTGAAAAGAGAACATTCAGGACGACTTTGCCCTCAGCAATAAAACGCTGATGGCGACCGATCAGATCTTTTTCACGTATGTTTTTGTAGGGAGACAGGCGCTGATCGCCGGGATCAGAAATTTCTACGACAAAGTCGTGCGATCCGGTTTGGGGTTCCTTCATCGCACGACTTATGCCTCATAGGATGTGCTACTGGTGAACGACCGCCGCCATTTCACGTCGACGCGGTGTTGGACTCATATACAGACTTGAAAGCGTAGACAACATCAGTTCGATATGCGGCGATGAAACGATGTAATAGATCGTTTGAGCATCGCGTCGCGTCGATACGAGATTAAGGGCTCGTAGCTTGGCAAGGTGTTGCGAAAGTGCGGATTGGCTAAGATCAATAGCCTTGGCCAAGGCGCCGACTGACATTTCATTGTGCAAAAGCTTGCATAAAATGAGCAGTCGCTTGTTGTTTGCAAGTGCTGATAAGAAATCGGCAACTTGATCTGCATTATCTATTAAATCAATAAAATTATTATCTGTAGTCATTCGCGGTCATACCCCCGTAAGACTGCATCGGTTAAAAAAATGCCCGCCACTTTTTAGTGTGGCCGACAATTCAAAACTAATACTATATTGATAAATTGAAAAGCCCTTGCTTATATTCGTAGACATAAAAGGTTTGTATATATGTCCCAAAACTTTTGGCTTTTTGTTTCAGGCGCAATCTTTCAGCCGCTTGGCAAGCGCGTCGCTGCACTTTTCGATGGAATCGCAGGGGGATGAAAAATGCTCGCGGACAATTTGATCACCATTGGCGAGATTAAAGCCATCAGGATCTAAGCCTGTTATTTTCCAATTTGCCAAGCTGTCTTTAATACCAGCTATATAGGCTTTAATCGCTGGAGCGTACTGCTGGTTGAGTATCTCGAGCGCTTGTTGCTCGCCTGATGCTATCGCTTTAGAGGCGGACTGGTCGCTGATTAAATCGTCATGCGTTAGATCAAAAGCTCTGCCAAAACCCCCGTTCAAACTAGCGGTTTCCACGTTTAGCCGGAAGAAAATGAAGTCGCCTAAATCGACGTAAAGCTTGCCCTTTGGATTGTGATTGAGATAGCGCCGCCGAATTTGGGGATATTCCGGCGAATTGCGGTCCACTTTTTCAGCTTCGCAGTGAAGTGTTACGCGCGCGTGCGCCAGCGGATCACCTTTGCCCACTTCGCCTAAAAGCAACGAACAGGAAGGATGCGCAATGAGGCTGGGCGTGTGTGCCGCAAGGCCTGAGACAAGAATGATCGGCGTTCCATCCGTATCCGTTGCAACAGCAACACGCGTTGCGATTGGCTTGCCGGTTTTTGCGTCGAGAACGGCCAGTGCGCCATAGCGTGATACCCGTAACATAGTCTGCGCAAGCTGAATTGCTTCGGGCGTCGTGGGGCGAATGGGATTGATCTCTGGCATTGCAACGGGTCCTCGTTCGAATATGTTTTGATTACAGCATAAGTCCTGCCGGAGCGAAACGAGGATTGATAAGATTATGCTTAATTTGCGTGATTGCATCGAAATGAAAACAGTCTCACGGCTGCTGCACCGAGACTGCATGTCAAAAATGAGAAAACCGTACCTCTTTCATATTCGTTAGAAGGCAATGCTGGAGATGTGTTTCGCCCCTGGGGACAGGCATCGTAACAAAGCAAATAATATTATAAATAATCCGTGCTTAGCGCAATTTTCTATAAAATAATAAGATTGAGAAATGAAAATCTAATTCGATCGGCCAAAAACAGTTGAGAATGCGACATTATTTTAAAAATTCCGCTTGCATTGTGACATGGCAAGCGTTTCGATAAGAGCAGGTTGCGTGCTTAGGGTGCGCGCAATAATATTTCCGTGGAGGCGGGCACCAAATGAAATTTTATAAAACACTCCTGGCGGCAACGGCAGTTGTCGCTCTCATGAGCGGCGCGGCATCGGCAAAGACCTTTGTCTATTGCTCGCCTGCATCGCCTGAGGGCTTCGATCCGGCAGCTTACACAGGCGGTGATACGTTTGATGCGTCCGCGCATCCTGTCTATAACCGTCTTGCAGAATTCAAGAACGGCACGACGGAAGTTGTACCGGGCCTTGCTGAAAGCTGGGACGTTTCTGAAGATGGTAAGGAATACACCTTTCATTTGCGCAAGGGTGTCAAGTTCCATTCGAGTGACAATTTCACGCCAAGCCGTGATTTCAACGCCGATGACGTGATCCTGTCCTTTGACCGCATGGGCAACAAGGAAAATCCTTGGCACGAATATACAGCGGGGATCACCTACGAATATTTTGATTCCATGGAAATGGGGTCGCTGATCAAGGAAATTCAGAAGATCGACGACAACACGGTCAAGTTCGTGCTGAATCGCCCTGAAGCCGCATTCCTTGCCAATATTGCGATGCCTTTCGCTTCGATTATCTCGAAGGAATACACGGACAAGCTTACAGCGGATGGCAAGCAGTCGGATCTCAATCAGGTTCCGGTTGGCACTGGTCCCTTCCAGTTTGTTGCTTACCAGAAAGACGCAGTTGTTCGCTTCAAGGCTAACCCTGACTATTGGGGTGGAAAGCCAAAGATCGACGATCTCGTCTTTGCAATCACCACTGATCCTGCCGTTCGCGCGCAGAAGCTCAAGGCTGGCGAATGCCACCTGATGTCTTATCCCGCACCTGCTGACATCAAGGGTCTTCAGGCTGATAAGAACCTCAAGGTTGACGAACAGGCCGGCCTGAACGTTGCTTACTTCGCCTACAACACGATGGTCGCTCCATTTGATAAGCCAGAAGTGCGCAAGGCGCTCAATCAGGCTGTCAACAAGCAGGCGATCATCGATGGCGTTTATGAAGGTCAGGGCCAAGTTGCCAAGAACCCGATCCCACCGACAATGTGGGGTTATAACGACAAGATCGAAGACGACAAATACGATCCGGAAGCTGCTAAGAAGGCTCTTGAAGCGGCTGGCGTCAAGAATCTGAAGATGAAGCTGTGGGCGATGCCTGTCAGCCGTCCTTACATGCCAAATGCGCGCCGTACAGCTGAACTCATGCAGTCCGATCTCGCCAAGGTTGGCGTGGATGCGGAAATCGTTTCGATGGAATGGGGTGAATACCTCAAGAAGTCGGGCGAAAAGGACCGCGACGGCGCTGTTATCCTTGGCTGGACCGGCGATAATGGCGATCCGGACAACTTCCTCGGCACGCTTCTCGGCTGCGCTGGCGTTGGCTCGAACAACCGTGCTCAGTGGTGCTATCAGCCATTTGAAGACCTGATCCAGAAGGCAAAGGTTTCGACGAACCACGACGAACGTGTGAAGCTTTATGAAGAAGCTCAGGTGATTTTCAAGGAGCAGGCTCCATGGAACACCATTGCGCATTCGACGGTTTTCGTGCCGATGTCGGCCAAGGTTACCGGCTTCAAGCAGAGCCCGCTTGGCGATTATCGCTTCGACGAAGTTGATATCGCAGAGTAATATTTAACAACACCAGCGGCCGGGTGTGGAGGTTTCCTCCGCACCCGGTCGGAGTTTTTGTATGTTTCGTTTTGTATTAAACAAACTTCTTTATCTGATACCGACATTTATCGGCATCACGATTGTCGCTTTCGCTTTCGTTCGCGTGTTGCCGGGGGATCCTGTCCTTCTGATGGCGGGCGAGCGCGGCGTCAGTCCTGAGCGCCATGCGCAGCTATTGTCCCAGCTCGGGTTTGATAAGCCCATTTGGGAGCAATATCTTCACTATGTGTGGAACCTCCTGCATGGTGATTTCGGGCAGTCGCTTGTAACGAAAAAGCCAGTGCTGGATGAGTTTTTCTCCCTGTTCCCCGCGACGGTTGAACTTGCAGTCTGCGCCATTATCGTTGCCGTTGCATTGGGGATTCCCGCAGGTGTTTTTGCTGCTGTAAAGCGCGGTTCCTGGTTCGATCAGGGCCTGATGGGCATTTCGCTTGTTGGCTATTCGATGCCGATTTTCTGGTGGGCCTTGCTGCTGATCATCCTGTTTTCAGGTGTTTTGCAATGGACGCCGGTTTCGGGTCGTATCTCGTTGCTTTACTACTTCCCGCCTGTGACCGGCTTTATGCTGATTGACAGCCTGTTGTCTGGCCAGAAAGGCGCGTTTGCTTCCGCAGCTTCACACCTCATTTTGCCGACCATTGTGCTTGCAACCATTCCACTTGCGGTCATTGCGCGCCAGACCCGTTCGGCGATGCTGGAAGTGCTCGGTGAAGATTATGTGCGCACCGCACGTGCAAAGGGTCTGCCGCTTCGTCGCGTGATCGGCCTTCACGCGCTGCGCAATGCGATGATCCCGGTGATCACGACGATTGGCCTGCAGGTTGGCGTGCTGATGGCAGGGGCGATCCTGACGGAAACCATTTTCTCATGGCCCGGTATTGGCAAATGGATGCTCGATTCCATTTTCCGTCGTGACTATCCGGTCGTTCAAAGCGGTTTGCTCATCATTGCGTTCATGATCATGATCGTAAACCTGATCGTTGATCTGCTTTACGGTCTTATCAATCCGCGTATCCGGCATAAGTGAGGGTATCATGACACACTCAGCAATTCAGCCGGAAGCCGCAAACGACGTCGGAAAAATCCGCGCGTTGAAAGATTTCTGGTTCTATTTCAGCGTCAACCGCGGCGCTGTTCTTGGTCTTTTCGTATTTCTTGCGATTATTCTGGTTGCGATTTTCGCGCCTTTAATTGCACCGCATAATCCGGTCGAACAGTTTCGGGATTTTGTTAAGGTCCCGCCGTTCTGGGAGCAGGGCGGGACGACGCAGTTTCTTCTGGGCACAGATGCGGTGGGTCGCGATATCCTGTCCCGCCTGATTTATGGCGCACAATATTCGCTGCTCGTAGGCTTCGTGATCGTCATCATTTCGATGTGCCTTGGGATCACCATCGGCCTCATCTCCGGTTATTTCGGTGGTGGCGTTGATACGATCTTCATGCGCATTATGGATGTTATTCTGGCCTTTCCATCGCTGTTGCTGGCACTGGTGCTGGTGGCCATTCTCGGACCGGGTCTGATCAACGCAATTCTCGCAATCACGCTTGTGCTGCTTCCGCATTTTTCGCGTCTGACCCGTGCGGCGGTGATGGCTGAAAAGGAGCGCGAGTATGTGACTGCGTCTAAGCTCGCGGGCGCAAGCAAGTTGCGTCTGATGTTCAAGACGATTCTTCCAAACTGTCTTGCGCCTCTTGTGGTTCAGGCAACCATGTCGTTCTCTAACGCTATTTTGGACGTTGCAGCGCTTGGATTCCTTGGCATGGGTGCGCAGCCGCCGACACCGGAATGGGGCACGATGCTCGCGGAAGCGCGTGAGTTCATTCTGAGTGCCTGGTGGATTGTGACTTTCCCCGGTCTTGCGATCCTGATCACCGTTCTCGCGATCAATCTGATCGGCGATGGTCTGCGCGATGCGCTTGATCCGAAACTGAAGAGGAGCTGATCGATGGCTTTGCTTGATATCAAGAATCTCACGGTTTCGTTTGAAACATCCACCGGGCCTTTCAAAGCAGTCGATGGCATCGACATCTCGGTGGATAAGGGCGAAGTCCTTGCTATCGTGGGTGAGTCGGGTTCGGGTAAGTCGGTTGGTATGCTTGCAGTCATGGGTCTGCTGCCCAAAACTGCCACGGTGACCGCCGACAGGATGATGTTTGACGGCAAAGACTTGCAGGCAATGTCTGACAAGGAGCGCCGTCAGATCATCGGACGTGATATTTCGATGATCTTTCAGGAACCGGTTGCGAGCCTTAATCCGTGTTTCACGGTCGGCTATCAGCTTGAGGAAGTGCTGAAGCAGCATATGGGGTTGAGAGGTTCGGCCAGTCGCGCACGCGCGATTGAACTTCTTGAACTGGTCGGCATTCGTGATGCGGGCGAACGCCTGTCGAGCTTTCCGCACCAGATGTCGGGTGGCCAGTGCCAGCGTGTGATGATCGCGATTGCGATTGCGTGCAATCCAAAGCTGCTGATTGCGGATGAGCCGACAACTGCGCTTGATGTGACGATCCAGAAACAAATTCTTGATCTGTTGATGCGTCTCCAGGTCGAGCATGGCATGGGCCTCATCATGATCACGCATGACATGGGCGTTGTTGCGGAAACGGCTGACCGTGTGATCGTTCAGTATAAGGGCCACAAGATGGAGGATTCTGACGTCTTGTCGCTGTTTACGGAGCCTAAGCACCCTTACACACGCGCGCTGCTTTCGGCGCTGCCGGAAAATGCGACCGGTGATCGTCTGCCGACGGTTTCCGACTTTGTGTATCAGAACAGTGCGGCAGGAGAAGCGTGATGAGCGAGATTGTTCTCGAAGCGCGCGACATCAAGCGCGATTACCATGTTGGTGGCGGTCTCTTTGGCAAGCCGAAAGTCGTCCATGCCGTTAAAGGTGTGAGCTTCAAGGTTGAGAAGGGTAAAACGCTGGCAATCGTTGGCGAATCGGGTTGTGGCAAGTCAACGCTTGCGCGCATTCTGACGATGATTGACCCGCAGACATCCGGCGAATTGCTGATTGGTGGACAGGATGTCAATATTGCCCGTGATGGTCTGACCGCCGAAATGCGCCAGAAGGTGCAGATCGTGTTCCAGAACCCTTACGGCTCGCTCAACCCACGCCAGAAGATCGGTGATGTGCTGGCGGAGCCTTTGCTGCTCAATACCAAGATGTCAGCAGCGGAACGCCGTGAAAAAGCAATGGAAATGCTGCTCAAGGTTGGTCTTGGCAAAGAGCACTTCAATCGCTATCCGCACATGTTTTCGGGCGGCCAGCGTCAGCGTATCGCGATTGCACGTGCCTTGATGCTCAATCCGAAGCTGCTCATTCTTGATGAGCCGGTTTCGGCACTTGATCTTTCGGTGCAGGCGCAGGTGCTTAATATTCTTGCGGATTTGCAGGAAGAGTTTGGCCTGACTTACGTGTTTATCAGCCACGATCTCTCGGTTGTGCGTTATATCGCTGACGATGTGATGGTGATGTATTTTGGTGAGGTTGTTGAGTACGGCTCGCGTGATGACGTCTTCAACAATCCACAGCATGACTACACGAAGAAGCTTTTTGCAGCCACACCGCGTGCCGATGTGGATGCGATCCGCGCCCGTGTTGCAGCGCGTGCGGCAGCACGAGAATCAGCAAGGGCGTAAAGCCTTCTATCGATAATAAAAACGCCGCCCTTTGAGGCGGCGTTTTTGTTTGTTTTTTGTCTTGTTTATCGCTGTTGGTGCCACGCGAGCGCGCGCACAATGTCATCCGCATTGACCTTGCCGATGATGGCGCCGTTTTCGACGATGCCCACATCGCCGCTGCTGTCTGCAACAGCGCTCATCAACTCGCGCACAAGCGTCTCACGGCGTGTGGTGGCGGCAAAGGGGCGGGGTGCCGCGTTCCGGTCAAAAGGTGTCATGATATCGCCTGCGCGCAAGACACCAAGCGGGTTCATATGGGCGACAAAATCCGCTACATACTGATTGGCAGGCTGCAAGAGAATTTGCTGCGGTGTGCCGCACTGGACGATCCGCCCCCCTTCGAGGATGGCAATGCGGTTGCCGATTTTCATCGCTTCATCGAGATCGTGACTGACGAAAACAATGGTCTTCTTGAGCCGCGACTGGAAGGTCAGAAGCTCATCCTGCAAACGTGTGCGGATCAGCGGATCGAGCGCTGAAAAAGGCTCGTCCATCAGCAGGATCGGCGCGCCGGTTGCAAAGGCGCGGGCCAGGCCCACGCGCTGCTGCATGCCGCCGGAAAGCTCGCTTACTTTGCGGCTGGCCCAATCCTGAAGACCCACCAGCTCAAGCTGCTGGCGTGCTTGTGCAAGCCGTTCCTGCTTACCCATGCCGGATATTTCGAGACCAAAGGCCACGTTCTCTTCAACGCTTCGCCATGGCAGCAGGCCAAACTGCTGAAAAACCATGGAAACGAGTTCGGTTCGAAGATGCCGCAATGTCTTGCGGTCTGCTTTTCCCACGTCAAATGTACGTTCGCCATCACGGATCAAAACGCGGCCTCGTGAAATCGGATTAAGGCGATTGATGGCGCGCAGAAGCGTCGATTTGCCAGAGCCCGACAATCCCATCAGGACAAGAATTTCGCCTTCCTGAATGTTGAGCGAGCAATCATGCACGCCCAGAACGAGATCGGTTTCAGCCTGAATTTCTGAGCGCGATGCCCCGCGATCAGCCAGTTCCAGCGCGCTATCGACATTTTTGCCAAAAATGATGCTGACATCTTCTACAGAAATGATCGTCATAGTCGGCTCTCCTATTTTTCGCGCCCGGCGCGGAAGATGCGGTCGAGCACAATGGCAACCACGACGATAACGAAGCCCGACTCAAAACCGAGCGAAGTGTTGACCGAGTTCAGAGCGCGAACCACTGGAACGCCAAGTCCATCAGCCCCCACAAGCGCTGCAATCACCACCATGGAGAGTGACAGCATGATCGTTTGTGTCAGGCCTGCCAGAATTTGCGGCATCGCGTAGGGCAATTCGATCTTCCAGAGAAGTTGTCGGCGAGATGCGCCGAAGGCTTCACCGGCTTCAATCAGAGCGGAGGGCGTGGACGAAATGCCCAAATGTGTAAGACGTACTGGCGCGGGCAAAACAAAGATCGCCGTTGCCAGAAGTCCCGGCACCATGCCGATGCCGAAGAAGACGATGGCCGGGATCAGATAGACGAATGTTGGCAGCGTCTGCATGAGATCGAGAATGGGCCGCATAACAGCATAAAGCGTGGGGCGGTGTGCGGCTGCAATGCCAAGCGGCACACCGATTGCCATACAAAGAAAACAGGCTGATAGAACCAGCGTCAGCGTTTTAAGTGTCGCGTCCCAATAGCCCTGATTGATGATGAACAGAAAGCCGATGATGGTGAGGATCACCACGGATATGCGGCGCTGTATAAACCAGGCTATGGCTGCAAAAATGAGGATCAGAACAAGCGGGTGCGGCAGTTGCAACAGGTACAGCAAGCCATCAATAAGCCACTGCATGACAGCGGCCAGCGTATCAAAAAAGCCGCCCATATTGTCTGTAAGCCAGTCGACTACCGACTTTGCGGTGGGTCCGACCGGAATTTTATAATCCGTCAGCCAGTTCAACGATTGTGACTCCTGCTGCGTGCTTTCTGGTTTTCATCTTGTGCAAAAGAGTAGGCCGCGGGGTCCCGCGGCCTTTTTATGCGTGAACGTTACAGGCCGAGTGTCGCTTTCACAGCTGGCAGACCTTCCTTGCCGTCAACGGTTGTGACGCCATCAAGCCATTTGTCGAGGACAGCAGGATTCGCCTTGAGCCATGCGGTTGCAGCTTTCGCCGGTTCTTCGCCATCATCCAGAATCTTGCCCATGATCTCGTTTTCCATTTCAAGCTGGAATTCGAGATTGGTCAGGAATTTGCCGACATTGGGGCATTCCTGCGCATAGCCTGCGCGGATATTGGTTTCGACCGTTGCGCCGCCGAGATTCGGCCCAAAAAAATCATCGCCGCCGGTGAGATAAGCGATTTCAAAGCGCTTGTTCATCGGATGCGGCTCCCATGCGAGAAAGACAATCGGGTCTTTGCTTTTAATGCTGCGTGCGACCTGCGCCAGCATTCCCTGTTCAGAAGATTCCGCCAATTCAAACGATTTCAGACCAAACGCATCTTTGGTGATCATGTCGAGGATGAGACGGTTGCCGTCATTGCCCGGCTCGATGCCGTAAATCTTGCCGCCGAGCTTATCCTTGAAAGTGGCAATGTCCTTGAAGTCCTTGAGACCTTCGTCATAGGCATATTTTGGCACAGCCAACGTATATTTTGCGCCCGTCAGGTTTGTGCGCAGCGTCTCGACGCTTTTGTCATCAAGATATGGTTTGAGATCGGCGCTCATGGACGGGTTCCAATAGCCGAGGAACACATCGATGTCCTTCTTGCTCAGCGACGCATAGGTCACAGGCACGGAAAGAACCTTGATGTCGGTCTTGTAGCCAAGGCCTTTGAGAATTTCAGTGGCGACAGCCGTGGTCGAAGTGATGTCGGTCCAGCCAACATCGGAGAAGCGCACCGTTGAGCAGCTCTCAGGCTCGGCAGCCTGGGCTGCTGCGGGAATCGCAAAAATTGCTGTGGTGATAGCCAGCATATTCAGGGCGCGTTTCAGCGAAGGCGTCGATGTGGACTTCATTTTTCTCTCCATTAACCGGGCCGTTTTGACGGTTGATTGTTTTTCCGGTTCCAGCTTTTAGCAAACACCAAAGATTTCGCCGATCAAGTACCATTGCGGCGAAAATATTTCTGATTGCGACTTTCGGGGGCGTTGTACTCGTTTTTCTGGACCGGCAGGTAAAAAATTCGGCACATAAAGCGTTCTGGCCGAAGCAGGGTGAAGTGGCGCCATGTTACCCACCGCTTGTTTCGTTTCAACCCTCGCAACAGGAAAAGCTTCGATAATTGGTGTGAGACGCTGCTCAATGGTTGTCGAAAAGCCAGCCACACTCTATTTGAGGAGGGTAAAAGTTGTCAGCGCATGCTGGCCAGTGCTGGACGGGATTTTTAGCCCGCCATTGCCGGTAAGGTAAAAGTGTCAGAGAGCCTGTCATTGCAGGCAACAGGAAGGACTTGATACAGTGTGGAATGCAGTTCGGGGCGTTTTCTCCTTCCTTGGCCGTTTTATCGCGGCATTGGCACGATTGATCGCGGTTCCGCTTGGCGCTCTTTGGAGGCTTTTTATGAAGCTCGGAAATTTGTGGAAACTTGCCGTTGCAGTGGTCGTGATCGGCTTTGGTGGCCTTTATGCCTATTTTATCTGGCAAACACAGGCCTGGGCAAATTTCAATCCAGACTATCCGGCCAAGTATAGCTATCAGGATGCGGTTACGCCTGGCGAGCAGGTTCAGAATACGCCTGCACCACTTGCGGCAACACAGGAACCTGTAACGCCAACGCCGTCTGAAAGCAGCATCAGCGGAACAGACACCACGCCTGCCGCTGGCGATGCCGACACGGCAACACAGCCTGATAGTCAGCCTCAAACGCAGCCGATGCAGGCCGCACAGATCCCTTCGACTGCGCGCAAGTGCTCGCCATCGGCCATTGCCGAAGTCGCTGCTGATCTCACGGATTTCAACGTCAATCAAAATGCATGGATTTCTTCCATGCTGCTTTACAAACTTGGTTTTTTCGGTCTCGACTGGGACCGGACGCCGTTCCTGGATAACAAGGCTTCGTTCCAGCGCGGCATCAATTCAGCGGTGCGCCGTACCGCCATTGAACTGGTGGATAATATTGGTCGTCTGCGTGGTACATCGCAGATTGATAGCGATCTGCAAAAGGCACGCGGCAACCTCCAGTTTGCAGAGGATGCGTGGTATTTTGGTCTGAGCCCCTTTGGTCCCAAGACCCCGACGCCAAGCTACTATCGTTCGGCGATCAAGGATCTGCGCTCCTTCAATACGCGGCTTGAAAACTGTCAGGCGACGTTTGATGCACGTGCAGACAATCTGATCCAGTTTGTTGATCGTATTGCCAGTGATCTTGGCTCAACCTCTGCGATCCTCAAGGATCGCGCCGAGAATTATCATGCCGGTTGGTTTGATACCCGTGCCGATGATCGCTTCTGGTTCGCCTATGGTCAGCTCTACGCCTATTACGGTTTGCTGCGTGCGGCGCATTCGGATTTCCGTGCTGTGCTGGCGGAGAAGCATCTTGACGGTGTTTGGGACGAAATGGAAAAGCAGTTGCGTTCGGCGCTTGATATGCAGCCATTCATCGTTTCCAACGGCAGCCCGGATGCATGGTTTACCCCGTCGCATCTGACAACTATGGGCTTTTACATATTGCGCGTTCGCTCCAATCTGGTGGACATCAAGCAAGTCTTGGAGCGATAGTCTTTAATGGAATTGCCATCACGACTGCGACAGTCCGTCGATGCTGCGCTTGAGGGCGTGGCATTGGCTGATCTGAAACGCGCTTCCGATATGCTGTCGCGTCGTTATCGTGCGGAAACGCGCGATGGGCGGCTGCATATTTCGGATGAGCTTGCTGCAAAAGCTTATCTGGCTGCACGACTGCCTGCGACCTATGCCGCCGTCCGTGCGAGTTTAGAGAGTGTTGCAGAGGTATGCCCTGATTTTGCACCGCAGACCATGCTGGATGTCGGCTGCGGGCCGGGGACGGCCCTATGGGCTGCGCGCGAATGCTGGCCTGATTTATCATCTGCTACCATGATCGAGGCAAGCCCGGCCATCCGCGCGGTTGGAAGCAAGCTTGCCGAAAATATCGGTCTTGATACGGAATGGCGCGCGGGTGATCTGATTAAGGAAAAGCTTGATTTTCCAAAGGCTGATCTTGTGACGATTGCCTATGTTCTGGATGAGCTGGCGCCTCTTGATCGACAAACACTTATTGAGAAACTTTGGGCATCGGCCCGACAGAGCTTTGTCATTGTCGAACCGGGGACGCCTGCTGGCTGGCAACGTATTCTGGACGCGCGCAAGGTGCTTATCGCCAAAGGCGCTTACATTGCAGCGCCCTGTGCTCACCAGCTTGAGTGTCCACTGATTGCACCGGACTGGTGCCATTTTTCGCGCCGCGTTGCGCGTTCGCGTATTCACCGTCTGACCAAAGATGCGGAAGTGCCGTGGGAAGATGAGAAGTTCATCTATCTTGCAGCGACACGCGATCCGTCCCTTCATGCTTCTGCGCGGGTGATCGCACCGACGCGTGTCGGTGGCGGCAAGGTCTCAATCAAGCTTTGTAATGAGAATGGATCTTCGGAAGAACGCCTTGTGACCAAGCGTGACGGCGAGCTTTTCCGCTGGGCTCGCCGTGCTGATTGGGGTGACGCTTATTTATGACGCCTGAAGCGCTGTTTGTGCTGCGGGTCTGTTGATGATGAACACCATTGCCGCCGCTGCAAAGCACAGGGCTCCTGCAAGGATGAGAGCTGGCAGGTAGCTGTCATAATCGGTGCGGACAAAGCCCGCGAAGGCTGCTGCGGCTGCTGCTCCCACCTGATGGCCTGTGAATACCCAGCCGAAAACCATTCCAGCTTTTTCGGGGCCGAATTTTTCAGCGGCAAGCTTCACGGTCGGTGGAACGGTTGCAACCCAGTCGAGGCCGTAGAACACAGCGAAAAGGGCGAGCTCATAAAGCGTGAAATCGGTGAAAGTCAGATAGATCAGCGATAATCCGCGCAGCGCATAGAACCAGAACAGCAGCCAGCGATTGTCGAAGCGATCGGAAAGCCAGCCAGCGCCGATCGTACCGATCAGATCGAACGCGCCAATGACCGCCAGAATGCCGGCGGCACCGACTGGCACGATGCCGAAATCACCGCAGAGGGCAATCCAATGGGTCTGGATCAGACCGTTGGTTGAAAAGCCACAGACAAAGAAGGTGATGAACAGTACCCAGAAGGTCGAGGTTGACGATACTTCGCGCAAGGTGATCAGCGGTGACGCAAGCAGCGATGCAAAGCTTTTCTTTGGTTCAGGAGCGGGAAGGGGGGCCGTGCGGCCATAAGGCTTGAGGCCGATATCTGCCGGGTGATCACGCATCAAGACGAGCACCAGCACCAGTGCTGTCATCAGAAAACCAACAACAATGGTCAAAGATGTGCGCCAGCCAATCGTCTGGCTGACACTTGCAAGAATGGGCATGAAGACAAGCTGGCCGGTCGCATTGCTGGCCGTCATGAGGCCAACCACAAGACCGCGACGCTTTTCAAACCAGCGTGCAGCAACGGTTGCGCCCAGAACGAGTGCAGTCATGCCGGTACCAAGGCCGATTATGATGCCCCAAAGACCGACCATCTGCCATTCTTGCGTCATGAAAATCGACCCGATCAGCCCACCGGCGATCATGACAAGTGCCGTCGCAACGACACTGCGCAAGCCGAACTGGTTCATGAAAGCCGCCGCAAAAGGCCCCATCAGTCCGAAGAGCACCAGACGCAGCGCCATGGCGAAGGAAATATTGGCATTGGTCCAGCCAAATTCTCTCTGAAGCGGTTCAATGAGAATGCCAGCCGAGCCCATTGCCGCAGCGGTCGCAAGCATGGTCACGAATGTGATGGCAGCAACAACCCATCCATAATGGATGTTTCGTTCCTGAAGAAAGCTGGCAAGTCTCGCAGAAATCATCGTCGATGCTTTCGGACGTGGGCTGATGTTTTGAACAGCCGCAAATTGAAGGTCAACCCGGTCGCCAGTTAAAGGCACAATGGGCTTTGGTCATTGTTTTTAGTCAAAGGCACGCAGCAGAGTAAGCAATTGCTCCACGCCTTCATTGCCCAGTTTGGCTTCGATTTCTTCCTGAGCCGCATCCCAAAGTGGTCCACCTTGTTTGACGAGATCGTGGCCGTGTTCGGTCAGCGTGATCTGGATTTCACGATGGTCTTCGCCGTGCGTCTGTTCAATCAAACCCATACGCTGCAGCACCTTTGCATTGCGGCCCATTGTTGAGCGGTCAAGGTCGGCAAGCCGTGCAAGCTCCGTTAATGAGATAGAGCTTGCACGTGCGATTTTTCGCAGCAAGCTGAACTGCGCGACATTGATGCCAAGCGGTGCCAGCGCCTTGTCATAAACGCCGGACGATTTTCTGGCTGCCTGACGCAGAAGAATGCAGAAACATGGATTCGACATAATGCGGGTATATACCCGTAAATAATTGCTGGCAAGTGCCTTTGGATATTGCCGTCATCTTCACACGGCGATGTGAGATGTTTCCTTGACCTCTTCCATTACAGCGTAAGTGTGGGATTCGCGCACACCTGGCAGGGATAGAAGTGCTTCTGATAAAAAGCGCCGATAGTGATCCATATCCGCGACACGTGCCTTGATCAGATAATCGAAGCCGCCGGCGACCATGTGGCATTCCATAATGTCGGGGTTGCTGCGCGTAAAGCTGGAGAAGGTTTCAAAAACTTCCGGGGTGGTGCGATCCAGTTTGATCTCAATAAAAACCAGCATTGAGCGATCGAGCATTTTGGGCGACAGGAGGGCTGAATAGCCCAGAATATAACCCTCGCGTGTCAGTCGTTTCACCCGTTCAGCGGTGGCCGTCTGCGAAAGATGAATGCGATCGGCAAGTTCAGTGTTGGTCAGGCGCCCGTTTTCCTGAAGCGCAGACAAAATGTTTTTGTCCATCACATCGAGATTTTTCATCTTGTCCCCATCGACCACCTGCATGGGTGGCTTCTTTGTTTGTTTGCAAATAATCTGCGTACGAAATGAATCTGAATTCCAGGCCGGGCGCAAGGCAAAATTTTTGAAGCATAGTTAAATTACGGCTGCACTACACGGTTTGGTAGAAGGCTACAGCGATAGTCTTGACAGTTGTAGGATGGTGCAAATCCATAGCAGTATGTGCGCGTACTGAAAGTGATACTGCACGCATAGCATTCAGGCTTTGCATAATGGCTTTGGGCAGGTGTTATACCCACGGCAGGCCGGAAAAGGTACTCCAGCCTTTAGCCAATTTGTCCGTGTCAAGGACAAGGGAGAATCCGGACTATTTAAAGAAGTCCGGATTTTCTGTTCGTGTTGCTGCTGAAACAGTCGGAACGCTTTTATTTGGTAAGGCACTAGCCGCGCTGATAGCGAAAGCGGCTGGTTTTGCGGTTTTAAATTTTCCAGTTGCAAGCGATGCAAGGGAAGGCTAACAGTATCGCCATGAACATTTCGCGCATTGACACAAAAATCTGGTGGTGGGCTCGCTAAAAGCGGCCACGCAGGCGTTTGTGCATTTGCGTTTCAGAAACAGGCCGCTGGGATTATCCGGGCGGCCTTTTTGTTTGGCTGTTTGAATAAGACCGGGTCTTGGAAGTGCTCGATAACGAATAACACTTGGGAATTGCCAGTCATGAATGCGAAGATTGCGGATAGCGAGATATTCACGCACGAGACAGCGGGCGGCATTGTTGTCGAACGTGTGCGCCATCTGACCGCTTATAAGGGGGCCATCGAGACTTATATCGATGCTCTGAATGAGCGGCGGGGCGCGGTCTTTTCTTCCAATTACGAATATCCGGGCCGCTACACGCGATGGGACACGGCAATTGTTGATCCGCCTGTGGTAATCACCTCACGCGCGCGCCAAATGCGGATTGAAGCGCTGAACAAGCGCGGCGTGATCTTGCTGCGCCCGATCCTCAAGACGGTGCAGGCACTTGGTGAAGTCAAGGTCGATAAGGCCGATGAAGATCGGATCGAGCTGACGATTGCTGAACCTACCGGCACATTCACCGAAGAAGAACGCTCCCGCATGCCATCGGTCTTTACTGTGCTGCGTGCGATTGTCGGCCTGTTCTTCTCCGAAGAGGATGCAAATCTCGGCCTTTATGGTGCGTTTGGTTACGATCTCGCATTCCAGTTCGATCCGATCCAGTACAAGCTGAAGCGCCCGGACGATCAGCGTGATCTGGTACTTTTCATCCCGGACGAAATCTTTGTGGCGGATCATTACTCGGCGCGCGCATGGGTGGATCGCTATGAATTTTCCTGTGGCGGTTCTTCAACGCATGATCTGGCGCGGGCGACGCCGGTGCAGCCCTTCAAGCCTGCCGAGCGTGATCTGCCGCGTGGCGATCACAATCCGGGCGAATATGCCAAGCTGGTTGAACGCGCGAAGGATAGCTTCAAGCGCGGTGATCTGTTTGAAGTGGTGCCGGGGCAGACTTTCTATGAGCGTTGCCACACAGCACCTTCGGAAATTTTCCGTCGTCTGAAGTCGATCAATCCATCGCCTTATTCATTTTTCATCAATCTGGGAGAGAATGAATATCTGGTCGGCGCTTCGCCGGAAATGTTTGTGCGCGTCAATGGTCGCCGCATTGAAACCTGCCCGATTTCCGGCACGATCAAGCGCGGTGAAGATGCGATTTCGGATTCTGAGCAGATTCTGAAACTGCTCAATTCCAAGAAAGACGAGTCCGAGCTGACCATGTGCTCGGATGTTGATCGCAACGACAAAAGCCGGGTTTGTGAGCCGGGTTCGGTGCGGGTAATCGGTCGTCGTCAGATCGAAATGTATTCGCGTCTGATCCACACGGTTGACCATATTGAAGGCCGTTTGCGTGATGGTATGGATGCTTTTGATGGCTTCCTCAGCCATGCCTGGGCTGTGACTGTGACCGGCGCGCCAAAGCTCTGGGCCATGCGTTTCCTTGAAGAAAACGAGCGCAGCCCGCGTGCATGGTATGGTGGTGCTGTCGGCATGATGCACTTTAACGGTGACATGAATACCGGCCTCACACTGCGCACAATCCGCATCAAGGAAGGTGTGGCCGAAATTCGTGCTGGTGCGACGCTGCTGTTTGATTCCAATCCTGAAGAGGAAGAAGCCGAAACCGAATTAAAGGCATCCGCGATGATCGCTGCTGTGCGTGAAGCGCAGAAGAGCAATCAGGTTGCAGAAGAGCGCGTGGCGGCAAAGGTGGGCGAGGGGATTTCGATCCTTCTGGTCGATCACGAAGATTCCTTCGTGCATACACTCGCGAATTACTTCCGCCAGACGGGTGCAACGGTTGCAACGGTGCGTTCGCCGGTCGCCGAAGAAGTGTTCGACCGCATCAATCCTGATCTTGTCGTGCTGTCGCCCGGACCGGGCACGCCACAGGATTTTGATTGCAAGGCAACCATCGACAAGGCGCGCAAGCGTCAGCTGCCGATTTTCGGTGTCTGCCTTGGCCTTCAGGCGCTGGCAGAAGCCTATGGCGGGACGCTGCGCCAGCTGCGCATTCCGATGCATGGCAAGCCATCGCGTATCCGGGTCTCAAAGCCTGAGCGCATCTTCTCTGGTCTGCCGAAGGAAGTGACTGTTGGTCGTTATCATTCGATCTTTGCCGACCCTGAACGTTTGCCAGATGATTTTCTGGTCACGGCGGAAACGGAAGACGGTGTCATCATGGCTTTTGAACATAAGAAAGAGCCGGTGGCGGCGGTCCAGTTCCATCCCGAATCCATCATGACGCTGGGTCATAATGCGGGGATGCGGATGATTGAAAATGTTGTCACGCATCTGGCAGGTAAGCATAAAGCGCGCCGCAGTAACTATTAAACCTGATTTTACGTGGCACCCAAAGGACCAGCCGTAGTGAAAACTGCGGCTGGTTTTTCGTTTATGGGTTTCAAAAATAACGTCTTTTCGGAACTGCTTTGGCGAACCATTTGCAACTGTAATGCCTTGCATTTGCAAGAGAAAATTTAATGCGAGAAGTGCAGAAGAGGGGTTCGATATTTGAACTATCTGGGTTATAGAACGGCTATTGAAATGCTGCTGACTGGCTCGGCCAGGGTGAATGCGCAATAGGCTGATTGGTTAGCCTGAACCCGCCTGGCGGGATAAGAATATAAGTATCTGAAGGTTCATGATGAACGCGAATGTAAAAGTTCGGCGGCTCGCCGCTTGGTCGATTCCTGTTGCGCTGGGCGTGATGGGGCTGAAATATCTGGCCTATGCGCTGACCGGCTCTGTGGCACTTTATTCGGATGCTCTGGAATCTATCGTCAATGTCATCGCGGCAGTTGGGGCGTGGTGGGCGATCAGTGTCAGTCATAAACCTGCGGACGGCAATCATCCTTTTGGACATCATAAGGCCGAGTATATCTCAGCGGTCGTCGAAGGTGTTCTGATCACGATCGCAGCACTTTTGATTGCCAAAGAAGCGTGGTCAGCATTGCAGGCGCCGCACCAGATGGAAGAGCCGTGGCTCGGCCTTGCGATTAATATGGGTGCTGCTGCGATAAATGCCTTCTGGGCCATGCTGCTCATTCGCACGGGCCGCAGTGCGCGTTCACCGGCGCTGGAAGCCGATGGCCAGCATATTATGACTGACGTGTTTACATCGGTCGGTGTTCTGATCGGCCTTGTTGGAGCCGTGGTCACAGGCTGGGCAATCCTTGATCCGTTGCTTGCCATTCTGGTTGCGATCAACATTCTCTGGCAGGGCTGGGGTGTCATCAATAAATCCATACAGGGCTTGATGGATATTGGTGTCGAGCCTGTGGAGGAAATGCGGATTCGCGATGTGATTTCGGCAAATGCCGGCGGTGCGATTGAGGTTCATGATCTCAAGACCCGCATTGCAGGCAGTGTGACCTTCATCGAATTTCATCTGGTTGTGGCCGCTGATATGAGTGTTGGCGACGCGCATATCATTTGCGACCGAATCGAAGATGCGTTGAAGGCACAGATCGACAGTGCGCGCGTCGTGATCCATGTTGAACCGGAGGACGAGGCGAAACTACCCATTGGCACGAGTTCAGTGCCTTTTGCTTAAATCTTTCAGCTGTTACCTATTTTTCACATAAAGAGCTGAAAGACCAAAACCTGCGCTGTGCATATCGGCGTAATGATGCGTGAAATTAAAGTAGTAAAACATGCCCGGCAGGGCTTCACTCGTTGTCCAGAATTTTGCGCCTTCGCCAAAGTCTGAAGCCGCAATATTTGGAAAAATTGCCGGGTTGACTTTTGAGCCGTCACAGGCTGCGCTTAAAAGCGTTTCCAGTTCTTCGCCGGATGGTAACCGCCAGCCAGCTCCCTTCGTCCGAGCAGCAGAAACTGCATCTGTCTGGGTCATCAAATCAGGTTGGCCTGTGCATCGTGCGAGCGCTTCGTTCCAGGCCATTCCGCTGGCGCAACGCTGCCAGATAAGGCCATTTTTGGTATCAAGAACGGTTTCATTCTTCACTTGCAGGGATGAAGCGCCTGAAACTGTGCAGGCTGCAAAAGCTGGTTGTGTGCAGAGTGCGAACACGGCAAGCGTGGGAATCAAAGTTAAGCGCATTTCAAGTTCCGTTCTTTAAAGGGCGGCGCATAGGCAGGCTTTGCGATGTTTTAGTGGCGGTTACCTGTAAAAAATAAAAGCTGATGGATTTTGTTTTTGCTTGCCGCAGTCTTGCACGTTTCAAACCTCACGTGTAAAAGCGTCTCCATGGTTATGAAGAACGCAACATCTTTGGAACATTACGCAGCCGCTTTGAGCGCGCGCGTAAATGTCTGCGTTCTAAACTCGCTTCTTACCCTCGGCCTTAGCGGCGATCGCCGGGCTCGTTGAAAGGAGCGTCCGGCGGTCGATTGAGGTCCCGCTGACGCATGCTCCTTTCTCAAAATCCGAATTTGAATTTTAAGACGAGATATCCGTGTCGTTACGACAGTGCAGAACTGTTCAGTACGCCGGGAGGATGAGATGACCATGAATCAGAATGCAAACACACTGAATCCCGCAGCGCAGCATAAAGGTATGCCAGACGCGGCTACTAAATATTCGCCGTTTCCTTACCCAAAGCTCGATGACCGTACTTGGCCGTCAAAGCGCATCGAGAAGGCACCAATCTGGTGTTCGGTTGATCTGCGCGATGGCAATCAGGCATTGGTTGACCCGATGGGTCATGATCGCAAGGAACGCATGTTCCGCCTGCTGGTCGATATGGGTTTCCCGGAAATCGAAATTGGCTTTCCATCGGCGTCGCAGACCGATTTCGACTTTTGCCGCTGGGCAATCGAGCAGGGCGATACGCCTGATGACGTTGACTTGCAGGTGCTTGTGCAGTGCCGTCCAGAATTGATTACGCGGACCTTTGAAGCACTGGAAGGTGCAAAAACGCCAATCATACACTTCTATAATTCGACCAGTGAATTGCAGCGTCGCGTCGTTTTCAACAAGGACGTCAAGGGCATCAAGCAGATTGCGACCGATGCCGCAAAGATGATCATGGATATGGCTGCGAAGGCGGGCGGTGGCTATCGCTTCCAGTATTCGCCGGAAAGCTTTACCGGCACCGAGCTGGAAGTGGCGCTGGAAATCTGCAATGCGGTGACAGAAATCGTCAAGCCGACTGCGGAAAACAAGCTGATCCTCAATCTGCCATCCACTGTCGAAATGAACACGCCAAATGTTTATGCCGACCAGATCGAATGGATGTGCCGTAATCTCGACAATCGCGAAAACCTGATCATTTCGCTGCATCCGCACAATGATCGTGGAACGGGTATCGCCGCAACTGAACTGGGCCTGATGGCGGGTGCTGATCGCGTTGAAGGCACGTTGTTTGGCAATGGCGAACGCACCGGCAATGTCGATGTGGTGACGCTGGCGCTGAATATGTATACGCAGGGCATTGATCCAATGCTGGATTGCACAGACATCAATCGTATGAAGGATGTCTACGAATATTCGAACCAGCTGAAGATCGCAGAGCGTCATCCTTATGTTGGCGAACTGGTTTACACTGCTTTCTCAGGCTCGCATCAGGATGCGATCAACAAGGGCATGAAGGTTCGCAAGACCGCCAATTCGCCAATCTGGGAAGTGCCTTATCTGCCAATTGATCCGCAGGATGTTGGCCGCTCCTATGAAGCGATCATCCGCATCAATTCGCAGTCAGGCAAGGGCGGTATCGCTTATATTCTACAGGCTGACTATGGTCTGAACCTGCCGCGCAATTTGCAGGTTGAGTTCCGTGAGATCATTCAGAACATCACGGATGATGAAGGCAAGGAACTGCCATCCAAGCGCATTCATGACGAGTTCCAGAAACTCTATGTTGAGCAGGCGGAGGGTCGTATCAAGTTCGTAGATCACCACACCTATCCTGATCCGGAACAGAAGGGTCGCCGCATCCTGACCGCCGAAATCACCGATAATGGCGTGACGAAGAATATCGAAGGCAAGGGCACAGGCCCAATTGACGGCTTTATTGATGCGCTGTCGAAATACCTCGGTGTGAAGATGTCGGTTGTCGATTATTCCGAGCACTCGCTCAAGCAGGGGTCTGATGCATCGGCAATTTCCTATGTTGAAATTGCCTATCCCGATGGAAAATTGTTCGGCGCTGGTATCAACGACAATATCGTGAGCGCTTCGCTTGAAGCGATTGTCTCGGCGGCCAATCGGGTGATTGGTAAGTGAGTTGAAAGAAAAGGCGGCTTTTATGCCGCCTTTTTTAGAGCGCATCCCGAAAAGTGTGAAACGGCTTTCGGACAAAGATGCGTGTTAAAATACGCTCTAATAGAGTTTGTCTTCAGAAATTTTGATGATGCGTTCGCTCTCATCTTCAATGCCGTGCTGTTCCCACTGGCATAGCCAGCCGCCTTGCGGCTTCCGATCAACAGCGAAGATGTTATAACGTGCGGGGGGCTTATGCCCGCCGAAATTCTGGCTGGCTGACGGCACACAGATAACCGGCACTTGTCCGGTCGGCCCATCGATATCATAGCGGGTTGCGAGATGTGTATGGCCATGAATGACCAGTTCGGCACCGTGCTTGCGAATGACATTCTGGAAACGACGGATGCCATAAAGCCGCTTATGCGTCGGCGTGGCGCCGCGGATGGGTGGATGGTGGATCATCACAACGCGAAAAAGTCCGCGTGCGCCTGCTTCATCAAGCGCCATGGCAAGGCGCTTGGCCTGCGCGGATTTAAAATCACCACTGGCCATGAAGGGAGCGGTCGCGCGTGCAGACGATACGCCGATTAGCGCCACTGGTCCGCGTTCGCGCATATAGGGAAACACGGGTCGCTTGCCGTGATTATGCACGCCATCGCCACGCATCCATGGCTCCCATTTGCGGCAGGATTTATCCAGCGCACCGGGCACATAGGCATCGTGGTTTCCCGGAACGACAGATACGTTGTCAGGGTCGCCCAGTTGCATGAGCCAGTCATGGGCGATGTCGATTTCCAGATTGAGCGCAAGGTTTACCAGATCGCCAGTGACCGCAATATGATCGGGATTTTGCGCCAGCATATCGGCAATCAGATTGTCCAGCACTGTGCCGTGCATCGCGTTTTTACGGTTACGCAGCCAGTTGATATAACCTGTGATACGTTTCGACGCCAATTCGCGATAGCGAATGCGGGGGAGAGGCGACAGATGGATGTCGGAAATATGGGCAAGACGAAACATATAATTGGTGTACTGTATTATTTTTTAAATCGAAACCGTGTTTAGCGACTTTTTGTTGATGACTTTGCTTCAATGATTTTATCAGGAATATTTGCTCAGGATCGACGGTATGCCCTTCCGCCATTTTTTATTTCATACCTATTTTTTGCTTACGCGCCCGATGACACTGGGTGTCAGGGCAGTTGTATTTGATGAGAAAAAAAACTCTGTTTTTTTGGTCAAGCATACTTACGTACCCGGCTGGCAATTGCCAGGCGGCGGCGTTGATCGTGGTGAGACATTTGCGCAGGCACTGGAAAAGGAGCTGCGTGAGGAAGGCAATATTTACCTCACCGGTCGACCGCAGCTTTTTGCGCTTTATAAAAACGCCCATGCTTCAAACCGAGATCATGTGGCGCTTTATGTTTGCCGTGCGTTCGAGCAGACGGAGCCTAAACAGCGAGACAGGGAGATCGCCGAGGCCGGTTTTTTTTCGTTGGATAATTTGCCTGAAGGCACAACGCCTTCAACCAAGCGTCGCTTGCAGGAAGCGCTGCATGATCTTGATCCTCTGCCACACTGGTAGGAGAAAGGGCGCTTTCGCGCCCTCCATTTGAGATATTAGAAGCGGTAGGTGATACCGGTGCCGATCAGCCATGGGTTGAGCTTGGCCTTGCCGCTGACCTGCGTGCCGCCTGCCAGAGTGGCGTCGAATTTTGGTTCAAGGAACAGCTTCTTCACGTCGAAGTTGATACCCCAATGCTCATTGAGCATGTAGTCGAAGCCGACCTGAAGCGCACCGCCAAAGGTGTTCTTGACCTTGAGATAATCAACGCCTGCGGCATCCTGATTGTAGAAGATTGTGTAGTTCACGCCTGCGCCAACATAGGGCTTGAACGCACCGAAGTTGGTGAAGTGATACTGCATGGTGAGCGTTGGAGGCAGCATCCAGACTTTGCCAATCTTGCCCAGACCTTCGATCGAACCCCTGCCGTTGATGTTGGCATAGGTGGTGCCAAGGATGAGTTCAGCAGCCAGATTGTCGGTGAAGTAATAGGTGATGTCGAGTTCAGGCGTGATCGACTTTGAGTAATCGAGACCGGAACCATCAACGCCGTTTACGTAACCCTTGTTTTCGGCGACCACACCAAGCGCACGCACGCGAATCTGCCATGGCGACAAAGCCTGTGGCACGGCAACGATTTCGGTCGCAGGCTGGGCCACAATCGCATCAGCAGCAAAAGCTGTGGGTGCTGTAAATGTCAGTGCTGTTGCTGCGAGGAGCCCTTTGGCAAAGCGGTTCATCAGTCTCTCCTAAAATTCTTAACCTGAAAGTCCTGGGTAGTGATGGCCGCAATCTGGACCACACAACAATGCGGCCCATTGATTTGGATCAATGGGCCGCTCTGGTTATGTGCAGCAGATGCTGTTTGGAGGGGACTGTTGCAGGAAAGTCTCAATTGTCGAAGCGGTTCCGGTCATGCGGTGCGGAGAAGTCGATTTGCGGGCCAGCAGGAACAATGCCGGTCGGGTTGATCGTCTTGTGGCTGCGATAATAATGGCCTTTGATGTGCTCCATATTCACGGTCGGGGCCACGCCCGTAACCTGATACAGGTCGCGCGTGTAATTGGAGAGATTTGGATAATCCGCAATGCGTCGCAGATTGCATTTGAAGTGCCCGACATAGACCGGATCAAAGCGCAATAGCGTGGTGAACAGACGCCAGTCGGCTTCTGTGAGGCTTGGGCCTGCCAGATAGCGCTGCTTCGAAAGTTTTTCCTCCAGCGCATCAAGCGCTGTGAAGACTTGTCCAAAGGCTTCTTCATAGGCTTCTTGTGAAGTCGCAAAGCCAGCCCGGTAAACACCGTTGTTGATGTTTGGATAGACAAACTCGTTAATGGCGTCGATCTCGCTGCGAAGGGCTTCTGGATAAAGATCAAGTGACGCATCGCCAAACGCATTGAAAGCCGAATTGAGCATTCTGATAATCTCAGATGACTCATTTGAAACAATCGTCTCGCGTTGCTTGTCCCAGAGGATAGGCACTGTCACACGGCCGGAATAGGTCGGATCGGCGCGGGTATAAATCTCATGCAGGCGCTTTGCGCCATAAAGCGTGTCGCCCGTGCTGCCGGTGGTGCCGTAGAAGGTCCAGCCTTCCTCGACCATGAGATAATCGACAGCCGAGATGGAGATGACATCTTCGAGCTTTTTCAAAGCACGGACGATCAGCGTGCGATGCGCCCATGGGCAGGCATAGGAGACATAGAGGTGATAGCGACCTGCTTCAGCCTTAAAGCCACCTTCGCCGGTTGGGCCTGCGCTGCCATCCTTTGTCACCCAGTTGCGAAACTGCGATTTTGAACGCTCAAAGCGGCCTTTTGTGCTTTCGGTGTCGTACCAGACATCGTGCCACTTGCCATCGACCAGAAGTCCCATGTGAATTCTCCTTTTGACAGGAAAATAGAGCGAAAACTGCCATTTTGCACCCGTCAAAGCCGTGAACAGTGCGTAACGGTGCCAAAAAGAGAAGTTAGTACCGCCAATTTGAAAGAAAATGTTTTACGACTGATCAATTTGGTGATAGGTGGGTTTCAAATTGCGGCACCCGTTGATGTTCCGCCGCTCAGGAGAGAAGTATGACCAGAATGCGTTTCATCCGACGATGAAATTGGGACTGTGCTTAAAACGCACGGAATGCATTCCATTGGCCTTTTGGCTGCCGACTTCTCTTCAGGCAATTTTACCCATGCAACAGCTTGAACTGACCTACGCGCAGGAAGACCCGGCGCACGACATTGAGATCGAAGATATGAATGCGGAAGCGTTCGGTCCCGGTCGTTTTACCCGTGCAGCGCACTTTATCCGGGAGGGTGGGCCTCACGACCAGAGCCTGTCGTTTGTCGCGCTGATGGGCGGCATTGTTATCGGATCGCTGCGTATGACACCTGTTGTCGTGGGGGAAACTCCGGCCTTGCTGCTGGGGCCACTTGCTGTGCGGCCGGACTGGAAAAAGCGCGGCATTGGCAGCGCATTGATGCGGATGTCATTGGAAGCTGCAAAGAATGCTGGCCACAAACTGGTCATTCTTGTTGGCGATGAGCCCTATTATGGACCATTTGGGTTTCATATGGTGCAGCCCGGTTCGATGATTATGCCTGCACCAGTCAATCCCCGGCGGATGCTCGCCTGCGAACTGGTACCGGGTGCACTCAATGGGGCAGACGGTGTCGTGCGTCACGCAAACAGAGCGTAAAGTGTTGGTTTTCACGCGGAACTGAGCCGGTTTTTTCACCGAGAATTGAGCCACCTTCGAGTATGTTTTTCAGATCATGGTTTGGTCAAGGGATTGGGTTT
>NZ_JAYEXN010000007.1:0-141458 GCF_044435015.1 Ochrobactrum sp. S1502_03 | reverse complement strand
TGAACGTGGTCAGGTTCTCTGCAAGCCAGGTTCGGTTAAGCCACACACCAAGTTCAAGGCAGAAGCTTACATTCTGACCAAGGACGAAGGTGGCCGTCATACACCATTCTTCACCAACTACCGTCCACAGTTCTACTTCCGTACGACGGACGTGACCGGTGTTGTTACCCTGCCAGAAGGCACGGAAATGGTTATGCCTGGCGACAACGTTACCGTTGACGTTACGCTGATCGTGCCGATCGCAATGGAAGAGAAGCTCCGCTTCGCTATCCGTGAAGGTGGCCGTACCGTTGGTGCAGGCATCGTCGCTTCGATCATCGAGTAATTAGATTTGTGCAGGAGCGTCTCTCCGGAGGCGCTCCGCGTAACAAGGAACAGATCAAATGAACGGTCAAAACATCCGCATTCGCCTCAAGGCGTTTGATCATCGGATCCTTGACGCTTCGACGCGGGAAATCGTGTCGACTGCCAAGCGTACCGGTGCCAATGTGCGCGGACCGATCCCACTGCCAACACGGATCGAAAAGTTCACAGTAAACCGGTCGCCGCACATCGATAAGAAGAGCCGCGAACAGTTCGAGATGCGCACGCACAAGCGTCTTCTCGATATCGTTGACCCAACCCCACAGACTGTTGACGCGCTCATGAAGCTCGATCTGTCTGCCGGTGTTGATGTCGAGATCAAGCTCTAAGCGGCTTGAGGACGGAAGGAACGAACCCGATGCGTTCAGGTGTTATCGCACAAAAGCTGGGCATGACCCGCGTCTATAACGACGCCGGCGAACATGTACCAGTGACAGTTCTCCGCATGGAAGACTGCCACGTGGTCGCTCAGCGTACAGTTGAAAAGAATGGTTACACGGCTGTTCAGCTTGGCGTTGGACTTGCCAAGGTAAAGAACACAACCAAGGCTCTGCGCGGTCATTTCGCGAAGGCTGAAGTTGAGCCTAAGGCGAAAGTTGCGGAATTCCGCGTTTCTCCTGAAAACCTGCTCGAAGTCGGCGTGGAAATCACTGCCGAACATTTCGTCGCCGGCCAGAAGGTCGACGTGACGGGTACTTCGATCGGTAAAGGCTTTGCCGGTGTTATGAAGCGTCATAACTTTGCTGGTCATCGTGCATCGCACGGTAACTCAGTGACCCACCGCGCTCACGGCTCGACCGGTCAGCGTCAGGATCCAGGTAAAGTATTTAAAGGCAAGAAGATGGCCGGTCACATGGGTCAGACCCGTGTAACCACGCAGAATATCGAAGTCGTTTCGACTGATCTCGATCGCGGCCTTATCCTTGTCCGCGGTGCAGTTCCTGGCTCAAAGGGTGCATGGATCTACGTTCGCGACGCCGTAAAGGTTTCGCTGCCTGATAATGCTCCCAAGCCAGCTGGTTTGCGCCAAGCAGCACAGGCCAAGGTAGAAGCTGCTGTAGTTTCTGAAACTGCAGCGACTGAGGGAGCCGAATAATGGATCTCACAATTACAACCCTTGAAGGCAAGGATGCCGGCCAGGTCAAGTTGAACGAAGCTATCTTCGGTCTTGATCCACGCGACGACATTCTCCAGCGCGTCGTGCGCTGGCAGCTGGCTCGCCGCCAGCAGGGCTCTCACGATGCCAAGGGCCGCAGCGACATCAGCCGCACCGGTTCGAAGATGTATAAGCAGAAGGGTACGGGTCGCGCTCGTCACCATTCGGCTCGTGCACCGCAGTTCCGCGGCGGTGGTCAGGCTCACGGACCGGTTGTCCGTACGCATGATCATGATCTGCCAAAGAAGGTTCGCGCTCTCGGCTTGCGTCACGCTCTGTCGGCTAAGGCAAAGGCATCTGACCTGATCGTCATCGATGATCTGGCAGCGTCTGAAGCCAAGACAAAGCAGCTTGTGTCGCAGTTCGCAAAGCTCGGTCTCGAAAATGCACTTCTTATCGGTGGTGCAGAGCTCGACGTGAACTTCCAGCGCGCTGCTTCGAACATCCCGAACATCGACGTTCTGCCAGTACAGGGCATCAATGTTTACGACATCCTGCGTCGTGGCAAGCTCGTGCTTTCCAAGGCAGCTGTCGAAGCACTCGAGGAGCGTTTTAAATGACCGATCTTCGCCATTATGACGTGATCGTCAGCCCAGTCATCACCGAGAAGTCGACCCTTGTTTCCGAACATAATCAGGTCGTCTTCAACGTAGCCCGCAAGGCGACGAAGCCGGAAATCAAGGCTGCAATCGAAGCGCTCTTCGGCGTCAAGGTTAAGGCTGTAAACACCACTGTGCGCAAAGGCAAAGTGAAGCGGTTCCGCGGCATTGTCGGGCGCCAGAGCGATGTCAAGAAAGCGATCGTAACTTTGGCTGAAGGCCAGAGCATCGACGTTTCGACAGGTCTCTGAGAGGCCATGGAGTAAAGACAATGGCACTCAAGCACTTTAATCCGATCACACCAGGCCAGCGTCAGCTGGTCATCGTGGACCGTTCGGAACTCTACAAGGGCAAGCCGGTCAAGTCATTGACCGAAGGTTTGTCCAAGAAGGGTGGCCGTAACAACACCGGTCGTATCACTGTCCGCTTTCAGGGCGGCGGTCACAAGCGTTCTTATCGTTTCATCGACTTCAAGCGTCGTAAGCATGATGTCGTAGCGACTGTAGAACGTCTGGAATACGATCCAAACCGCACCGCGTTTATCGCGTTGATCCGCTACGAAGACGGCGAGCTGAGCTACATTCTGGCTCCGCAGCGTCTGGCAGTTGGTGACAAGGTCATTTCCGGCCAGTCCGTCGACGTCAAGCCAGGCAATGCAATGCCGCTGTCGTCGATGCCAGTTGGTACCATTATCCACAATGTGGAAATGAAGCCGGGCAAGGGCGGTCAGATTGCACGTTCGGCTGGTGCTTATGCACAGCTCGTCGGTCGCGATCAGGGCATGGCTATCCTGCGTCTGAACTCGGGCGAACAGCGTCTGGTTTCGGGTGCATGCTTTGCAACGGTTGGTGCAGTATCCAATCCAGAGCACAGCAACATCAATGACGGTAAGGCCGGTCGTTCGGTTTGGCGCGGTAAGCGTCCACACGTTCGCGGCGTTGCCATGAACCCAGTTGACCACCCGCATGGTGGTGGTGAAGGCCGCACTTCTGGTGGTCGTCATCCGGTCACGCCTTGGGGCAAGCCTACGAAGGGTAAAAAGACCCGTTCGAACAAGGCGACCGATAAGTTCATCATGCGTTCGCGTCATCAGCGCAAGAAGTAAGAGAGGTAGTCTGAAGTGGCTCGTTCAGTTTGGAAAGGTCCGTTCGTCGATGGCTATCTTCTCAAGAAAGCTGAGAAGGTACGTGAGGGCGGTCGTAATGAAGTTATCAAGATGTGGAGCCGTCGCTCCACGATCTTGCCGCAGTTCGTTGGCCTGACCTTCGGTGTTTATAACGGCAACAAGCATGTGCCGGTATCGATCTCCGAAGAAATGGTTGGACATAAGTTCGGTGAATTCGCGCCGACGCGTACCTATTACGGTCACGGCGCGGACAAGAAGTCAAAGAGGAAGTAACAGATGGGCAAGGCCAAGGCTCCCCGCCAGCTTAAGGATAACGAGGCGAAAGCCGTCGCCCGTACGCTTCGCGTCAGCCCGCAGAAGCTTAATCTTGTCGCGGCACTTATTCGCGGCAAGAAAGTTAACGCGGCACTTGCTGATCTGACGTTCTCGCGCAAGCGGATCGCGGAAACAGTGAAAAAGACGCTCGAATCGGCTATCGCCAACGCAGAGAACAATCATGATCTCGATGTTGACGCGCTGATCGTTGCTGAAGCTTATGTTGGCAAATCAATTGTCATGAAGCGTTTCCACGTTCGTGGACGTGGTAAGGCAAGCCGCATCGAAAAGCCGTTTTCGCATCTCACCATTGTTGTCCGCGAAGTTGCGGAAAAAGGGGAGGCCGCATAATGGGCCAGAAGATTAATCCGATCGGTTTTCGTCTCGGCATTAACCGTACCTGGGATTCGCGTTGGTACGCAAATACCGGTGAATACGGCAAGCTGTTGCATGAAGACGTCAAGATCCGTGAGTATCTTAAGAGCGAACTCAAGCAGGCTGCGATTTCCAAGATCGTAATCGAGCGTCCGCACAAGAAGTGCCGCGTGACGATTCACTCGGCTCGTCCGGGTATCATCATCGGCAAGAAGGGTGCAGACATCGAAAAGCTTCGCAAGAAGCTTTCCGAGATGACGAATTCCGATACGTCGCTCAACATTGTTGAAGTGCGTAAGCCGGAAGTCGACGCGACGCTCATTGCTCAGTCGATCGCTCAGCAGCTCGAACGCCGTGTGGCATTCCGTCGCGCCATGAAGCGTGCCGTTCAGTCGGCAATGCGTCTCGGTGCTGAAGGTATCCGTATCAACTGCTCCGGTCGTCTGGGCGGCGCTGAAATCGCACGTATGGAATGGTATCGCGAAGGTCGCGTTCCGCTTCACACGCTGCGTGCTGATATCGACTACGGTACAGCAGAAGCGCAGACCGCTTACGGCATCTGCGGCGTGAAGGTTTGGGTATTCAAGGGCGAGATCCTTGAGCATGACCCAATGGCTTCCGAACGTCGTGCGGTTGAGGGTGACAATCAGGGTTCCCAGCAGAACCGCCGCCGCGAAAACGCTTAAAAAGCGGGCCGCGGGCGAGAAAATTGGAGTAGAGAACAATGATGCAGCCAAAGCGCACCAAGTTCCGTAAGCAGTTCAAGGGCCGTATTCACGGCAACTCGAAGGGCGGTACGGATCTTAATTTCGGTGCATTCGGTTTGAAGGCCGTTGAGCCTGACCGCGTCACAGCACGACAGATCGAAGCGGCTCGCCGCGCGATCACCCGTCACATGAAACGTGCGGGCCGTGTATGGATCCGAATCTTCCCGGATCTGCCAGTTACATCGAAGCCTACCGAAGTCCGTATGGGTAAAGGTAAGGGTTCAGTTGACTACTGGGCATGCCGCGTGGCACCAGGCCGCGTAATGTTTGAGCTTGACGGCGTACCCGAAGATGTGGCACGCGAAGCCTTAAGACTCGGCGCTGCAAAGTTGTCGGTCAAGACGCGCTTCATTCAGCGCATCGCAGAGTAAGAGAGGCAGTCATGAAAGCCGCAGACGTTCGGGCGAAAAGCCTCGATCAGATCAACGATGAGTTGGGCGCCCTGAAGAAAGAGCAGTTTAATCTGCGCTTCCAGAAGGCAACCGGCCAGCTCGAAAAAACCGCGCGCGTGAAACAGGTTCGCCGTGACATTGCGCGTATTAAGACCATCGCCCGCCAGAAGGCGGCCGAAAGCAAGGCATAAGGAACAAGTATAATGCCTAAACGCGTTCTGCAGGGCGTTGTCGTCAGCGACAAAAACGATAAGACTGTTGTGGTTAAGGTAGAGCGTCGCTATTCGCACCCGCTCCTCCAGAAGACCATTCGCCAGTCTAAGAAGTATAAGGCGCATGACGAAAACAACCAGTTCAAGATTGGTGATCAGGTTTCTATTGAAGAATCCAAGCCAATTTCGAAGGACAAACGCTGGGTCGTTCTTTCGAACGTAACAGCGGGCTAAATTACAAACACGCAGCTTAGGTAGGGCAGGAGCCCTTAACCAGCTGAAGGAAAAGAAGGCGGCCAGTCATGATTCAGATGCAAACAAACCTCGACGTGGCGGATAACTCCGGCGCACGTCGTGTCATGTGCATCAAGGTGCTGGGCGGCTCGAAGCGGCGTTATGCTTCCGTGGGCGACATCATTGTGGTGTCGATCAAGGAAGCTATTCCGCGCGGCCGCGTCAAAAAAGGTGATGTGATGAAGGCGGTAGTCGTACGGACTGCCAAGGACATCCGTCGCGCAGATGGCAGCGTTATTCGTTTTGATAACAACGCAGCCGTTCTCATCGATAACAAGAAAGAGCCTATCGGCACACGTATCTTCGGACCGGTTCCACGCGAACTTCGCGCTAAGAGCCACATGAAGATCATCTCGCTGGCTCCGGAAGTTCTGTAAGGAAGCAAGACGATGCAAAAGATTCGCAAAGGCGACAGCGTTGTCGTGCTGTCCGGTAAGGACAAGGGCCGTAAGGGCGAAGTTCTTCAGGTTATGCCAAAGGATGACAAAGCTGTCGTCCGCGGCATTAATGTTGTAAAGCGTCACCAGCGTCAGACACAGACTCAGGAAGCCGGCATCATTTCGAAAGAAGCGCCGATCCATTTGTCTAACCTGGCAGTTGCTGATCCAAAAGATGGCAAGCCAACCCGCGTTGGTTTCCGTATTGAAGACGGCAAGAAGGTTCGCGTTGCAAAGCGTTCGGGAGCGGTGATCTGATGTCTGAAGCTAAGGCACTTCCACGCTTCAAGAAGATTTATCAGGACACGATCCGTAAAGCTCTTCTTGAAGAATTCAAATATGACAACGAGATGCAGATTCCGCGCATCACCAAAGTTGTCCTGAATATGGGTGTAGGCGAAGCAACTGCTGACTCGAAAAAGCCAACGGTTGCAGCTGCTGATCTCAGCCTGATTGCTGGTCAGAAGGCTGTCGTTACGCGCGCCCGTAATTCGATTGCAACTTTTAAGTTGCGCGAAGACATGCCAATCGGTACGAAGGTCACTCTTCGTGCGGATCGCATGTACGAATTTCTTGATCGTCTGGTTACGATTGCGCTTCCGCGCGTTCGCGACTTCCGCGGTCTGAATCCGAAAAGCTTTGACGGTCGTGGCAACTTTGCCATGGGTGTTAAGGAACACATCGTGTTTCCAGAAATCAACTACGATAAAGTTGATCAGATCTGGGGCATGGACATCATCGTTTGCACGACCGCAAAAACGGATGATGAAGCCCGCGCTCTTCTGCGCGCCTTCAACTTCCCGTTCCGGCAGTAACGGCAAGCGTAGCGAGGTATAATAATATGGCCAAGACTAGCGCAGTCGAAAACAATAAGCGCCGCGAAAAGTTGGTTAAGCGTCATGCTGAAAAGCGTGCACGTCTGAAGGCGATCGTTATGGATCAGAGCCTTCCGCTGGATGAGCGTTTCCGCGCTACTATTCAGCTCGCCGAACTACCGCGCAATTCCGCTAAGGTTCGTATTCGCAATCGTTGCGAAGTTTCGGGTCGTCCGCGTGGTTATTACCGTAAACTGAAGATGTCGCGTATTGCGCTTCGCCAGTTGGGTTCGCTCGGACAGGTTCCGGGCATAGTTAAGTCGAGCTGGTAAGGAGTAGCATATGTCTGTGTCAGATCCTATCGGCGATATGCTGACCCGTATTCGTAACGCAGTAGGCCGCAAGAAGACCAAGGTTTCGACCCCGGCTTCGAAGCTTCGTGCTCGCGTTCTGGATGTTCTTCAGTCTGAGGGTTACATCCGCGGATACACGCAGAGTGAATTCGTGAACGGCAAGGCCGAGATCGAAATCGAACTCAAGTACTATGAAGGCGTTCCAGTCATTCGTGAACTGACCCGCGTTTCGAAGCCAGGCCGTCGCGTTTACGTGTCGGTCAAGTCGATCCCGCAGGTTGCGAATGGTCTTGGCATCTCGATCTTGTCCACACCTAAGGGTGTAATGGCGGATCATGAAGCCCGTGAACAAAACGTTGGTGGTGAGCTGCTCTGCCGCATCTTCTGATGCGGCTGACAGTGAACAGATAGAAGACAGGTATAAAAATGTCTCGTATCGGTAAAAAACCCGTGCCGGTCCCGGCAGGCGTGACCGCCAGTGTTGATGGGCAGATCGTCAAGGCTAAGGGCGCGAAGGGCGAATTGTCTTTCGTGGTGCACGATGAAGTTCTGGTTAAGCTCGAAGACGGCGCTGTAAGCGTTGATCCTCGTGACCAGTCTAAAGAAGCCCGCTCCAAGTGGGGCATGTCGCGTTCGATGATCGAAAACATCTTCGAAGGCGTCAACAAGGGCTTTGAAAAGAAGCTTGAGATCAGTGGCGTTGGTTATCGTGCTGCTATGCAGGGCAAGAATGTCCAGCTGTCTCTCGGCTTTTCTCACGAAGTTATCTATGACGTGCCTGCTGGCATCACTGTTGCTGTTCCTAAGCCGACGGAAATCGTCGTCACTGGTATCGATAAGCAGCAGGTCGGTCAGGTTGCGGCTGAGATCCGTGAATATCGCGGCCCCGAGCCTTATAAGGGCAAGGGCGTCAAGTATGCTGGCGAAAAAATCGTCCGCAAAGAAGGCAAGAAGAAGTAAGGGAAGCGCGTCATGGCATCGCCAAAAGAAACTTTGCAGCGTCGCGCTGCTCGTGTACGCCGTCAGGTCAAGGCTGTTGCAAACGGCCGTCCACGTCTCAGCGTGCACCGCTCTTCCAAGAACATCTACGTTCAGGTTATCGACGACGTTCGCGGTGTAACCATCGCTGCCGCTTCGACCCTGGATGGCGATCTGAAGGGCAAGCTCAAGACTGGCGCCGATTCCGCAGCAGCTGCTGCAGTTGGCAAGCTGGTTGCTGAGCGTGCCGTAAAAGCAGGCGTCAACGAAGTAGTGTTCGACCGTGGTGCATTTATTTACCACGGCCGTGTGAAGGCTCTCGCCGAAGCAGCCCGCGAAGGCGGTCTTAGCTTCTAATAATTTTGTGCTTCCGGAAAAAAATAAAGGAATAGGATATGGCACAGAGAGAACGTAACCGCGAGGACCGCGGTCGTGAGGAGCGTGACAGCGAATTCGTTGACAAGCTCGTTCACATCAATCGCGTAGCCAAGGTTGTTAAGGGTGGCCGTCGCTTCGGTTTTGCTGCACTCGTCGTCGTTGGTGACCAGAAAGGTCGCGTCGGCTTCGGACATGGCAAGGCTCGTGAAGTGCCTGAAGCTATCCGTAAGGCAACAGAAGCTGCCAAGCGCGATATGATTTTCGTACCACTGCGTTCGGGTCGTACACTGCATCACGATGTGCAGGGTCGTCACGGCGCTGGCAAGGTTCTGCTCCGCGCAGCCCCTGCTGGTAAGGGTATCATTGCTGGTGGTCCTATGCGTGCTGTGTTCGAAACGCTTGGCGTTCAGGACGTTGTTGCTAAGTCGCTCGGCTCATCGAACCCTTACAACATGGTTCGTGCAACCTTTGACGCTCTGAAGCATCAGATGCATCCAAAGGACATTGCTGCACAGCGCGGCATCAAGTACTCGACCCTTCAGGCTCGTCGCCATGATGTGGTCGGTTCGGAAGAATAGCCGATAGTTTGTGCCAGTCCGGTGCCATCGCACCGGATACGCCATAGACAAGGGATTTGAGTGATGGCTGAGAAGAAGGGTAAGACGGTTACGGTCGAACAGATCGGAAGCCCTATCCGTCGTCCAGCCGAACAGCGTGCTACGCTGATCGGACTCGGACTTAACAAAATGCACCGCCGCCGCACACTGGAGGATACTCCTTCAGTTCGTGGCATGATTGCCAAGGTTCAGCATCTCGTCCGCGTTGTGGACGAGGCCTGATAACGCAGAGGATAGAGACATGAAACTCAACGATCTGCGTGACAAGCCAGGTTCAGTTAAGGCGCGCAAGCGCGTCGGCCGTGGTATCGGCTCGGGCACCGGCAAGACCGCTGGCCGCGGCGTCAAGGGACAGAAGTCCCGTTCAGGCGTAGCGATCAACGGCTTTGAAGGCGGTCAGATGCCAATCTACCGTCGCCTGCCGAAGCGTGGCTTCACCAACATCTTTGCGAAGAGCTTCAACATTGTATCGCTTGGCCGAGTTCAGGCTGCGATCGATGCGGGCAAGCTGGACGCAAAGGCAGTTGTGAACATCGATTCGCTTAAGGCTGCTGGCGTGATTCGTCGCGCTCTCGACGGTGTTCGCGTTCTTGCGGACGGCGAATTGAAGGCAAAGGTAGCTTTCGAGGTTGCTGGTGCTTCCAAGGCAGCGATCGAAAAGATCGAAAAGGCTGGCGGTAGCGTAAAGCTTCCTGAAGCTGCTGCTGAATAAAGCATCGACATAAAAATAAAAAGCGGCGGCCTTGGTGCCGCCGCTTGCACATTTATGCCAATGCGCATATCTGGGTAGGGTCTTCTTGTCCGAGCGGTCGTGAGTTGTAAAACTTGTGTCTATGGGAGTAGGGGACCGGAGACTTTTCACCGGAGAAATTTTTATGGCATCGGCTGCTGAACAGCTAGTTTCCAATCTTAATTTTTCGGCATTTTCGAAAGCTGAAGAACTCAAGAAGCGCATCTGGTTTACACTGGGCGCTTTGTTGGTGTACCGTTTTGGTACTTATATTCCGCTACCCGGCATCAATCCTGATGCGCTTGCGCAGGCATTCCAGCAGCATAGCCAGGGTGTGCTTGGACTTTTCAATATGTTTGCGGGTGGTGCGGTTGGCCGTATGGCGATCTTCGCACTCGGCATCATGCCTTATATTTCTGCCTCCATTATCGTGCAGCTTATGACGTCGGTTGTCCCGACGCTTGAAGCGCTCAAGAAGGAAGGCGAGTCAGGCCGCAAGATTATCAATCAATATACGCGTTACGGTACGGTGCTTCTGGCAATCGTGCAGGCTTATGCGATTTCGGTTGGCTTGCAGTCCGGTAATGGCATCGTTACGAATCCCGGCCCAATGTTCCTGGTTTCGTCGGTCATCACGCTTGTTGGCGGTACGATGTTCCTGATGTGGCTTGGTGAACAGATCACCGCGCGCGGCATCGGTAACGGCATTTCGCTCATCATCTTCGCGGGTATTGTCGCAAACCTGCCGCATGCTATTTCCGGTACGCTGGAACTGGGCCGCACCGGCGCGCTGTCCACGGGGTTGATCCTCGGTGTTATCGTTCTGGCTGTTGCGCTGATTGCAATCATCGTTTTTGTTGAACGCGCCCAGCGCCGTCTTCTGATCCAGTATCCGAAGCGTCAGGTTGGCAATCGCATGTTCCAGGGCGATACATCGCATCTGCCACTCAAGCTCAATACTGCGGGTGTTATTCCTCCGATTTTCGCGTCTTCGCTTCTGCTGCTGCCTGCAACGGTTGCCGGCTTTGCGAACACAGCTGAAATGCCGGCATGGGGTACAACCATTCTCAATGCTCTCGGTCATGGTCAGCCGCTCTACATGCTGTTCTATGCCGGTTTGATGGCATTCTTCTGCTTCTTTTATACGGCCATTGTGTTCAATCCCAAGGACACTGCGGACCAGCTGAAGAAGCACTCCGGCTTTATTCCGGGCATTCGTCCGGGTGAACGGACGGCTGAGTATATAGACTATGTGTTGACACGAATTACGGTTGTCGGCGCCATCTATATCGTGCTTGTCTGTCTTCTGCCGGAATTTCTGATTTCCGCGACCGGTGTACCGTTCTATCTTGGTGGTACTTCGCTGCTGATCGTGGTCAGCGTAACGCTCGATACGGTTGCGCAAATTCAGGGACATCTTGTCGCCCATCAGTATGAAGGGCTGATCAAGAAGTCCAAACTCAGAGGTGGGAAACGCAGTAAATGAGACTAATACTTCTTGGGCCGCCCGGAGCAGGTAAGGGGACGCAGGCTGGACTTCTTACCAAGAAGCATGGAATACCTCAGCTTTCGACTGGCGATATGCTGCGTGCAGCAGTCGCTCAGCAAAGCGAAATCGGGAAACGCGCCAAGGCTGTCATGGATGCCGGTCAGCTGGTCTCCGATGAGATTGTAAACCAGATCGTGTCAGAGCGTATTGATGCGCCGGATTGCGCAAATGGTTTCATTCTTGACGGTTATCCGCGGACTGTTCCACAGGCGCAGGCTCTTGGCGAAATGCTGACCGATAAAGGTCTCAAGCTTGATGCTGTTATTGAGCTGAAAGTGGACGAGAACGCATTGGTCAGCCGGATGGAGAGCCGTGTTGCCGATACGATTGCAAAGGGTGGTCAGGTTCGTTCTGATGACAACCCGGAAGCATTTCGCAAGCGTCTCGTTGAATACCGTGAAAAAACGTCACCGCTTTCGGCCTATTATGCCGGTACTGGTGAGTTGCGCGTGCTCAATGGCATGGCGCCGGTAGAGGACGTTACTGCCGAAATCGAGAGAATTCTCGTTCCGGCGTGAAGCATGCGGGCTAAGGCTCGTTTGAACGAATAGGAATTGCGGACAGAAGATCATTTGATGTTTTTCTGTCCGTTTATTGCTTCTGAAAGTTGCTTTTAATGTCTGTAATGCTGCTATGGCCGCTTTACGGACAGTTAAGAGTTGACTTTTTCGGGTGATTCCGTCAAAGACTGCGCCACTTCAATTTGTTTTGAATGGTCGGTTCTGGCGGAAATAGTAAGAGGCCGGGACCGGTCAAACAATGCTGTCTGGTTGATCGCATCATCCAGATGGATTTTTATGTAACTCAAGGAGAACAGACGTGGCACGTATCGCTGGCGTCAACATCCCGACGAACAAGCGCGTAATCATTGCGCTTCAGTACATTCACGGGATTGGACCAAAATTTGCTCGTCAGATCGTAACGAAAGTCGGCATTTCCGATGATCGTCGCGTAAATCAGCTTTCGGATGCTGAAGTCCTTCAGATCCGTGAAGCAATCGATGCTGACTACCGGGTCGAAGGTGACCTGCGTCGTGAAGTTTCGATGAACATCAAGCGCCTGATGGACCTTGGCTGCTATCGCGGTCTGCGCCATCGTCGTTCGCTGCCAGTTCGTGGCCAGCGCACGCATACCAATGCACGCACCCGTAAGGGTCCTGCAAAGGCTATCGCAGGTAAGAAGAAGTAATTTTCGGCAGAACCAATCGTTCTGCCGGGCTTGCCTGTAAAAGGGTGGGTTCGGTGCTGGTCCTTTTCAAAGGGCCGGTGTAGCCGCTGGAACTACGGCGGTGTCGAGATCGAGTTTTGAGAGGACTATCATGGCTAAGGAAGCCCAGCGTATTCGCCGTCGCGAACGCAAAAACATTTCGTCGGGCGTTGCCCACGTAAATTCGACGTTTAACAACACCATGATCACCATCACGGATGCACAGGGTAATGCGATTGCCTGGTCATCTGCAGGTGCTCAGGGTTTCAAGGGTTCGCGTAAGTCGACCCCGTTTGCCGCACAGATCGCTGCTGAAGATTGCGCCAAGAAGGCGCAGGAACATGGCATGCGCTCCCTCGAAGTCGAGGTTTGCGGACCGGGTTCTGGCCGTGAATCTGCACTGCGCGCCCTTCAGGCTGCCGGTTTCGTTATTACGTCGATTCGCGATGTTACGCCGATCCCGCACAATGGTTGCCGTCCGCGCAAGAAGCGCCGGGTCTGATTTTCGTTTATATGCTGTAAGAACCCCGGGCTTTATTGTTCGGGGTTCCTCTGCGGTTCTTCACAAGATCGCTACGATTGGATGGTAGCGACGGTTGATAGAGGAAAACCACATGATCCAGAAAAACTGGCAGGAACTGATTAAGCCGAACAAGGTGGATTTTATCACCAACGGCTCACGCACTCATGCAACCGTTGTTGCTGAGCCGCTGGAACGCGGTTTCGGTTTGACGCTCGGTAACGCACTGCGTCGCGTGCTTCTGTCGTCGCTGCGCGGCGCTGCTGTCACCGCCGTTCAGATTGACGGCGTGCTGCATGAATTCTCTTCTATCCCTGGCGTCCGCGAAGACACCACGGATATCGTTCTGAACGTCAAGGAAATCGCCATCCGTATGGAAGGCGAAGGCCCGAAGCGCATGGTTGTCCGCAAGGAAGGCCCGGGCGTTGTTACGGCTGGTGACATTCAGACTGTTGGCGATGTCGAGATCCTTAACCCGGAACACGTCATCTGCACGCTGGATGAAGGCGCTGAAATCCGCATGGAATTCACTGTCAACACCGGTAAGGGCTATGTGCCTGCCGACCGTAATCGTGCGGAAGATGCTCCAATCGGTCTTATTCCGGTTGATAGCCTTTATTCGCCGATCCGCAAGGTATCGTACAAGATTGAGAACACCCGTGAAGGTCAGGTTCTCGATTATGACAAGCTGACGCTCAATATCGAAACCAATGGTTCGGTGAGCGGTGAAGATGCTGTTGCTTACGCAGCACGCATTCTTCAGGACCAGCTCGCAGTCTTCGTTAACTTCGAAGAGCCTCAGAAGGAAGCCCCGCAGGAACAGGTTGCGGAACTCGCTTTCAATCCGGCTCTGCTCAAGAAGGTCGACGAGCTCGAATTGTCAGTACGTTCGGCAAATTGCCTGAAGAACGACAACATCGTCTATATCGGCGATCTGATCCAGAAGACGGAAGCCGAGATGTTGCGGACTCCGAATTTCGGCCGCAAGTCGCTCAACGAGATCAAGGAAGTTCTGGCGTCGATGGGTCTCCATCTTGGTATGGAAATCCCAGCCTGGCCACCAGAAAACATCGAAGATCTCGCCAAGCGCTACGAAGACCAATATTAAGACCGGCATATCCCGGTACGTTACGAATTAAAGGAGAAGGCCATGCGCCACGGTAATGGACAGCGTAAGCTGAACCGCACTGCCTCGCATCGCAAGGCAATGTTCGCCAACATGGCGGCTTCGCTCATCGAGCATGAACAGATTGTGACCACGCTTCCTAAAGCTAAGGAAATTCGTCCAATCGTAGAAAAGCTTGTCACACTCGGCAAGCGCGGTGACCTGCATGCACGTCGTCAGGCGATTTCCGCCATTCGCGATGTACAGCTTGTTGCTAAGCTGTTCGACACACTTGCTACACGTTACGCAACCCGTAACGGCGGCTACATCCGCATCATGAAGGCAGGCTTCCGCACCGGTGACAATGCACCGATGGCAGTTGTCGAATTCGTTGAACGCGATGTCGATGCAAAGGGCAAGGCTGATCGCGCACGCGTTGAAGCCGAAGCTGCTGCAGAAGCAGAAGCAGCGTAATCTACGCGATGAAGCATTTAAAAAGGGCCGCCTCGAGCGGCCCTTTTGTTTTTTAAAGATATTTTGGGCAGAGCATTACAAAGCTGTAATGCTGTTGCCACAATACAGCCCTTTATACTTGGCTTGGTGGCCTCCATATTGCTTGCGAGCCTGGGAATCGGGTGTCGGAAAAGAAAACGGAGTGTGCAAATGAGTTTGCGGCGGTATGGAATTACGGGCGTTGTTCTTGTTTCAATGAGCATGTTGGCATTACCGTCATTTGCTCAGGACAATTCCGCTGCGGTTGTGGGCAAGCAAATTCCACTCAGCCGCGCTGATATGCAGCTTTCTTTTGCGCCGCTTGTTAAACAGACAGCACCCGCAGTGGTCAATGTATATGCCGCCCGTCAGGTGCAACAGCAGCAGTCTCCCTTCGCAGGGGATCCGTTTTTCGAGCAGTTTTTTGGGAAGCAGTTTGGCGGTGGCAGTCGATCAAGGACAGAGCAGTCTCTCGGATCCGGGGTGATCGTTGATGGCTCGGGTCTGGTCGTTACAAATAACCACGTCATCAAGGATGCCGACGAGATCAAGGTTGCATTGTCAGATGGCCGTCAGTTTGAAAGCAAAGTCTTGCTTCGCGACGAAACAACTGACCTTGCTGTATTGAAAATCGAGGCCAACGAAAAATTCCCTGTGGTGGCTCTTGGAAATTCCGATGACGTCGAAGTCGGTGATCTGGTTCTGGCGATCGGCAATCCGTTTGGCGTTGGACAGACGGTGACAAGTGGTATTGTTTCGGCGCAGTCCCGCACGCAGGTCGGTGTTTCGGATTTTGATTTCTTTATTCAGACCGATGCCGCAATTAACCCCGGCAATTCGGGTGGTGGATTGATTGACATGCGCGGCCGTTTGATTGGCATCAACACGGCGATTTATTCACGCTCTGGCGGTTCTGTCGGTATCGGCTTTGCAATCCCTTCGAATATGGTGCGTGCGGTTGTGGATGCAGCCCGCAGTGGCAGCTCCAGCTTCGAACGACCATATATCGGCGCGACCTTTCAAAATATCACACCGGATGTTGCTGAAAGTCTTGGCATGGACAAGTCGTTCGGTGTGTTGGTGACAGCGGTTAATAAGGGCGGGCCGGCGGAGCAGGCGGGATTAGCCGTGGGTGACGTCGTGCTCTCGGTTCAGGGCGTGCGCGCGGACAATATTGACGTGCTCGGTTATCGTCTTTCGACGGCTGGCATTGGAAATACGGTGACACTCGACATTGCGCGCAATGGCAAGGACCGCAAAATACCGGTGAAGCTCACCAAAGAGCCGGAAGCAAAGCCGCAGCAGAAACAGACCATCAAAGGGGATAATCCCTTCGCAGGTGCGGTTGTTGAAGAACTGACGCCAGCGATGGCGTCCAAGATGCGTCTGCGTGAAGGATCGCGCGGCGTCATTGTGACGAATGTCATTGCCAATTCTCAAGCAGCGCGTCTTGGTTTGCGCCAACGTGATATTATTCGCGGCATCAACGGCAATCCGATCCGTACGATCAATGATCTTGTCACAGCCCTCAACAATGGACGCGGTCTGGCATGGCGGCTTGAAGTTGAGCGTAATGGCGCGCTTATCCGCCAGTTCGTTCGCTGAACGATAGATATAGTATTTAAAGTTGCATGTCGTTTCGGGCGGGACTATGCCTGAAACGACATTTGTTTTTCTGGTATTGAGCAAAGCGAAATGAGCGACCTTTTTTCCACTGCGGTTGATCCGAATGCTGACCGTAACAGGCCGCTTGCCGATCGTTTGCGGCCGCGCCATCTCGCAGAGGTCACCGGGCAGGAGCATCTTACCGGGCCTGAAGGCGTTCTTACGCGCATGATTGCGTCCGGTACGCTTGGCTCCATGATTTTCTGGGGGCCTCCGGGGACAGGGAAGACGACGGTTGCGCGGTTGCTTGCCGGGGAAACGGAACTGGCTTTTGAGCAGATTTCTGCGATTTTTTCCGGGGTTTCTGATCTTAAAAAAGTTTTTGAATCAGCGCGTGCCCGACGTATGTCAGGCCGACAAACCTTGTTGTTTGTAGACGAGATTCATCGGTTCAATCGTGCGCAGCAGGATAGTTTTCTACCCGTGATGGAGGATGGCACCGTCATTCTCATAGGGGCGACGACGGAAAATCCTTCTTTTGAACTGAATGCCGCTTTGCTGTCGCGGGCGAGGGTGCTGACGTTTCATCCCCATGATGCATTGAGCATTGCAACACTTCTGGCGCGCGCTGAAGAACAGGAAGAGCGTCCGCTGCCGCTTGATGAAGAGGCACGCGCAAGTCTTATCCGCATGGCGGATGGTGATGGTCGTGCTGCGTTGACACTGGCCGAGGAGGTGTGGCGTGCGGCCCGACCTGAAGAGGTTTTTGATGCCGAGAAGCTGCAGGATGTGGTTCAGCGCCGCGCGCCTGTCTATGATAAAGGGCAGGATGGGCATTACAATCTGATTTCTGCTTTGCATAAGTCGGTACGCGGATCTGATCCTGACGCAGCACTCTATTATCTTTGCCGCATGTTTGATGCAGGCGAAGACCCGCTTTACCTGGGGCGTCGGCTGGTTCGCATGGCGGTCGAGGATATTGGGCTTGCCGACCCGCAAGCACTGGCTATCTGCAACGCCGCAAAAGATGCCTATGATTATCTTGGCTCACCGGAAGGCGAACTGGCTTTGGCGCAGGCGTGCGTTTATTTGGCCACGGCGCCTAAATCCAATGCTGTCTATATGGCCTATAAGGCGTCGATGCGTGCAGCCAAGGAAAACGGCTCTTTACTGCCGCCCAAACATATTCTCAATGCGCCGACCAAGTTGATGAAGAATGAGGGTTATGGCGAGGGCTATGCCTATGACCATGATCAGCCAGACGCTTTTTCCGGGCAGGATTATTTCCCGGAAGCTATGGGCCGTCAGGTGTTCTATGATCCGCCGGAACGCGGTTTTGAGCGGGAAATTCGCAAGCGTCTTGATTATTGGTCACGGTTGAGGGGCGAGCGCCGGGGGCGAAACTGATCGGCTTTGCCAAAGAATTTGCCCGAAAATTTCAGTGTCACAATTCGGCCTTCATCGGTGCCGCTAAAGCCGGCATACATACAACCTGAAGTTTTAATTCACATGCGGGTTGAGCCATTGATTCCATAATAAATTCAATGGCTGAGCAACTTTGAGATGTGGCCCTAAACGATGTGGTAACTATAATTAAATCAATGGCTTAGCTCCGCCGCTCTTTATTGTTTAAAATTTATCAAAATTTCTAATTTCCAAGGGGCTTCATTATGACGCGCGTTTTTTTGCTCGTTGCGCTCGTTATTCTCGGTGGCTGCGCGACCGCTCCCCGGCAGACCGGCAATGTATGCGCAGTCTTTGATCAACGCGACGGCTGGATAAACAATTGGCAGAAGGATGCGACGCGTGCTTCGCGTGAATATGGCGTTCCCGTTCCTGTTCTCATGGCGACGATCTATGCTGAATCGGGTTTCCGCCCTTATGCGCGCCCACCACGCACCAAGCTGCTTGGTTTTATCCCATGGAAGCGTGCATCAAGTGCCTATGGCTATTCGCAGGCTCTGAATGGAACCTGGGATCGATATAAGCGCGAAACGGGCCGCTGGACGGCTTCACGCAGCAATTTTGGCGATGCCATTCATTTTGTCGGCTGGTATCATAATGAAAGCAGCCGAAGAAACGGTATAAGCCGGAATGATGCTTATAGCCTCTATCTGGCCTATCATTCGGGTCATAGCGGCTATGCGCGCGGTGTGTGGCGCAATAATTCAACAGCGTTGAATGGGGCAAAGCGTGCGCAGACCATGGCCAATCGTTATACGATGCAATTGCGCTCCTGCGGGCGCATGGGTTAGTTCGGCTTCGTGCCTGAAATTCGTTCCGAGCGTCGTTTCAAATTGATACGAGTTTCGGGCTCGCCTTTGCAGAGCCTTCCTTGTTTTGTTTGAATCCTTGGAAATACTCTTTAAAGTCACCGTCCAGCCGTAATCGAAGTTATCATTTGCGGCGAATCGAACATTGAGGATGACCTTTTTATGCTGAAGAAACTTGGGATTGCCCTAATCTGCGCCACATTTTTAGCAGGCTGCACGACCGACCCCTATACAGGTCAGGAAAAGATGTCGAACACCGCGGGCGGCGCTGCAATTGGTGCGGCGGTTGGAGCGCTCGGTGGTCTTATGGTTGGTGGCTCAAGCCGTGCTCAGCGTAATGCGGTTCTCATCGGCGCGGGTATTGGCGCGCTCGGTGGCGGCGCTATCGGCAATTACATGGATCGCCAGGAATCGGAATTGCGCAATCAGTTGCAGGGTACCGGCGTTTCCGTGACGCGTAATGGTGATCAGATCATTCTGAATATGCCGTCCGCTATCACTTTCGATACCGATCAGGATCAGGTGAAGAGCCAGTTCTACCCAACACTGAACTCTGTCGCGATCGTGTTGCGCAAGTTCAATCAGACTCTTGTGGATGTTTACGGCTTTACCGACTCGACCGGCAGCGCGAGCTATAATCAGGGTCTGTCGCAACGTCGTGCGGCTTCGGTTGCGAGTTATCTTGGTTCCCAAGGCATTGATCCGCGCCGTTTTGCTGTTATCGGATATGGTGCAAGCCAGCCGGTTGCTTCCAATGCAACGCCGCAAGGACGAGCACAGAATCGTCGTGTGGAAATTCAGATTTCGCCACTGCGTGGCGTCAGTCAGTAAAAACGAAAAATCGGATATTCATCCGTTTTGGCGCAGCTCTCCGCGAGGAGAGTTGCGCTTTTTTGCAGATGATGCGCGAATCGGCGGCACGAAAGGCGCATTTTTTGGAATTAAGCCGTGGATGCTAACGTAAATTATTGTTTTCTAATAAATTAGAACATGAATAGAACAAAAAATTAAAATCATATTAAAACAATAGGTTGGTGGTATTGCATAATGAGAACAAAACAGATACAAATAGATATTGGCGATGAGCCCGATGGGCTTCTAGCGAGGCAAGAGGATAGTGTAAGATGTCTCAGAAATCATTGCGACTCGTTGAGGAAAAATCAGTGGACAAGACAAAAGCACTCGATGCGGCACTGTCGCAAATTGAACGCGCGTTCGGCAAGGGCTCCATTATGCGGCTTGGTCAGAACGATGTCGTCGATATTGAGACGGTGCCAACCGGTTCGCTTTCTCTCGATATAGCCCTGGGCGTCGGCGGTCTGCCCAAAGGGCGTATTGTTGAAATTTATGGTCCAGAAAGTTCTGGTAAGACGACACTTGCACTGCATACGATTGCGGAAGCGCAGAAGAAGGGTGGCATTTGCGCATTCGTGGATGCGGAACATGCACTTGATCCGGTCTATGCCCGCAAGCTTGGCGTTGACCTTGAAAATCTTCTGATCTCACAGCCCGACACCGGCGAACAGGCGCTTGAAATTACCGATACGTTGGTGCGTTCGGGTGCGATTGATGTTCTGGTGGTCGACTCGGTTGCAGCTTTGACACCGCGCGCTGAAATCGAAGGCGAAATGGGTGATTCTCTGCCGGGTCTTCAGGCTCGTCTGATGAGCCAGGCGCTGCGCAAGCTGACGGCATCAATCTCGCGGTCGAACTGCATGGTCATCTTCATCAACCAGATTCGCATGAAGATTGGCGTTATGTTTGGCTCGCCTGAAACGACGACCGGCGGTAATGCGCTCAAGTTCTACGCCTCTGTTCGCCTTGATATTCGCCGTATCGGTTCGATCAAGGAACGCGATGAGGTTGTTGGTAACCAGACACGCGTGAAGGTGGTTAAGAACAAGCTTGCACCTCCGTTCAAACAGGTTGAGTTTGATATTATGTATGGTGCCGGCGTTTCCAAGATGGGCGAATTGGTTGATCTTGGTGTTAAAGCCGGTGTTGTCGAGAAGTCTGGTGCTTGGTTCTCTTATAATTCCCAGCGTTTGGGGCAGGGCCGTGAAAACGCCAAGCAGTATCTCAAAGACAATCCCGATACCGCACGCGAGATTGAAACGACACTCCGCCAGAACGCCGGTCTGATTGCCGAGAAGTTCCTTGAAGACGGCGGTCCGGAAGCTGACGATGGCCCGGATGTAGCCGAAGCTTAGGCGTCTTATAGAGATGAAACAGAAAACGCCCCGCACGAGAGTGTGGGGCGTTTGCTTTTTATATTCGATACTGTTGCATAGTTGCCGTTTTCTTCGCTTCCACGCGAAATTGCTTTTATAGCGCACACTGCTTATCTGGACAGAAAAGCAGTGCGCCGTTAAAAGCAGTCAACCGAAACTCCATGTTCCTTGTCGGGCAGTACGGAACGCAGCGGCTTAAGTGCCGAAGTCTGTCGCCGCATTGCGGGTGGAGAAAAGATAATCGATGTGCTTCTTTGAGGGGTGCGTCCGTGCAGGGTGGAAGAAGCCCAAGGGTGAATTATGGCTGGCGTCAACGAGATAAGATCTACGTTTCTCGATTACTTCCGTAAGAACGGACACGAGGTTGTTTCATCAAGTCCATTGGTGCCGCGCAATGATCCAACGCTCATGTTTACCAATGCGGGCATGGTGCAGTTCAAGAATGTTTTCACCGGTCTTGAGCACCGTCCTTACAGCCGCGCGACAACGTCGCAGAAATGCGTGCGCGCAGGTGGAAAGCACAATGACCTTGATAATGTAGGCTACACCGCTCGCCACCACACTTTCTTTGAAATGCTCGGCAATTTTTCCTTTGGCGATTACTTCAAGGAAGAAGCGATCAGCCATGCCTGGAACCTGATCACCAAGGAATTCGGCCTCAATAAGGACAAGCTGCTCGTCACCGTTTATCACACGGATGATGATGCTGCGAATTTCTGGAAGAAGATCGCAGGCCTTTCCGACGATCGTATTATTCGCATTGCCACAAGTGATAATTTCTGGGCGATGGGGGATACTGGCCCATGCGGTCCGTGTTCGGAAATTTTCTACGACCACGGCGATCATATCTGGGGCGGACCTCCCGGATCGGCTGACGAAGACGGTGACCGCTTCATCGAAATCTGGAATCTCGTTTTCATGCAGTTTGAACAGGTTACGCCTGATCAACGCATTGATCTGCCTCGCCCATCGATTGATACTGGCATGGGGCTTGAACGTGTTGCTGCTGTCCTTCAGGGTGTGCATGACAATTACGATATTGATCTCTTTAAAGCGCTGATCCGCGCTTCGGAAGAAGCAACAGGCGTCAAGGCTGAAGGCGATTTCCGCGCCAGCCACCGCGTCATTGCCGATCATCTGCGTGCATCGAGCTTCCTGATTGCCGATGGCGTGCTGCCATCGAATGAAGGTCGCGGTTATGTGCTGCGTCGCATCATGCGTCGCGCGATGCGTCATGCGCAGCTTCTTGGGGCGAGCCAGCCATTGATGTGGCGTTTGCTGCCAGCCCTGATCCGCGAAATGGGGCAGGCTTATCCGGAACTCATCCGTGCAGAAGCGCTGATTTCAGAAACGCTCAAGCTGGAAGAAACCCGTTTCCGCAAGACCCTGGAGCGCGGGCTTGGCCTGCTTTCCGATGCTTCGGAAAATCTGGTTGAGGGCGATCGTCTTGATGGCGAAACTGCATTCAAGCTTTACGACACCTATGGTTTCCCGCTTGATCTGACGCAGGATGCTTTGCGGCAGCGCGGTGTGACGGTTGACACTGATGGCTTTAATGTTGCCATGGAACGCCAGAAGGCCGAAGCACGCGCCAATTGGACGGGTTCGGGCGAAGCTGCAACCGAAACCATCTGGTTCGGCATTAAGGATAAGGTCGGCGCGACCGAATTCCTCGGCTATGAAACCGAAAGTGCGGAAGGTGTCATCACGGCACTTGTGCGCGATGGTGGAGAAGTGGCATCGGCATCTGAGGGTGAAACCGTGTCCGTCGTGGTCAACCAGACGCCTTTCTACGGCGAATCCGGTGGCCAGCAGGGTGATACCGGAACAATCTCGGGTGAAGGCTTTGTCATCACCATCAAGGATACGCAGAAAAAGGGCGAAGGTGTCTTCGTACATACAGGCGAAGTGACCAGCGGTTCGGCAAAGGTCGGTGAAGCCGTTGAGCTGAAGGTGGATTCCGAGCGTCGCACGCGTATCCGTTCCAACCATTCGGCAACACATCTGTTGCATGAAGCGCTGCGCGAAACCCTTGGAACCCACGTTGCGCAAAAGGGGTCGCTTGTTGCGCCTGATCGCCTGCGTTTCGACTTCTCGCATCCAAAGCCGATTTCGGCAGAAGAACTGACCGCTGTTGAAAATCTCGCCAATGAGATCATCCTGCAAAATGCGCCGGTTTCAACGCGCTTGATGGCCGTAGACGATGCGATTGCAGAAGGTGCGATGGCGCTGTTTGGCGAAAAATATGGCGATGAAGTGCGTGTTGTTTCGATGGGCACGGCCAAGCATGGCGAAAAGGCTGGCAAGGCTTACTCTGTTGAGCTTTGCGGTGGCACGCATGTGCGCCAAACCGGCGATATCGGCCTTGTGCGCATTCTCTCTGACAGCGGCGTTGCTGCCGGTGTTCGCCGCATGGAAGCGCTGACGGGTGAGGCGGCTCGCCTTTACCTTGAAGAACAGGATGAGCGCGTCAAAGCCATTGCTGGTGCACTGAAAACGACACCGTCTGAAGCACTCGAGCGTGTCAACGCACTGGTTGACGAACGCAAGAAGCTGGAACGTGAACTTGCAGATGCGCGCCGACAGCTTGCGTTGAGCGGCGGCTCTTCGGATGGTGGCAGTGCTGTTGAAACCGTCAATGGCGTCAACTTCCTTGGTAAGGTTGTGACCGGCGTTTCGCCACGCGATCTCAAGCCGCTGGCTGATGAAGGCAAGAAACAGGTTGGCTCCGGCGTCGTTCTTTTTATTGGTGTTGGTGAAGATGGCAAGGCAAGCGCTGTTGCTGCTGTCACTGAAGATTTAGTTGGTCGTTTTAGCGCGGTTGATCTTGTTCGTGCTGCATCGGCTGCTCTTGGTGGCGCAGGCGGCGGCGGTCGCCCGGATATGGCACAGGCTGGTGGCCCCGATGGCGCCAAGGCAAACGATGCCATCGTTGCAGTGAAAGCGCTGATTATTTGATAAATTGCGTATAAGAATGAAAAGGCCGGGATTTCCCGGCCTTTCTTTATGCTGCATGCGCTCTACGACTATCGACGGGCGCTTCATCGCGCTCACTAAGGCTATAATCCCGCGCCACATCCGCAACGCGCAGGCGATAGTTTTCAAAAACACCGCCGCGCCCTTTTGCCTGTGCGATGCGATGGGTGGGTAGATTGCGCCATTGTTTGACTGCCTCTTCATCCCGCCAGAAGGAGAGGGACAGCAGCTTTTCTGGCTCAACCAGACTTTGAAAACGTTCAATCGATATAAAACCGTCGATTTGCGCAAGATCAGCGCGCAGGCTTGCGGCAATATCGAGATACTGCTCACGCCTCTCATCATTTGCTGGCCAGACTTCAAAAATAACAGCGATCATGGCTTGATGAACTCCGCATGCGGAGCGGATTGCAGTTTGAGAAATATGCGCTCTTCACACCGGATAAATTGTTCGCGTTTTGCAAATTCATAATTCGCTCGGCCGATTGGATCAGCAGCCAGACGTGCGCGAAACTTTTCATAGGCAGCAAGGTCTTCGATTGAATAAACACCATAAGCTGTTGTGGTGGAGCCTTCATGCGGGCCGAAATAGCCAATCAGATTGGCACCGCAACGTGGGCTTGCCTGTCCCCAATTGCGTGCATATTCCGCAAAAGCCTCGGCTTTGAACGGATCAATTTGATAGCGTATAAAGCAGGTAATCATTCTTATCTCCTGAAATTGGCTGATTTGCTGGAGACGTTTTAGCGCATTGAACTTCATCCATGCTTCGGTTAGCATCGAAGTATGAAAGACGGGCCTATCATAGCTTCTGTTGCAGCCCTGTTGGGCGATCCGGCACGCGCAAACATGCTCACCGCGCTGATGGACGGCCGTGCTTTGACGGTAAGCGAACTTGCTGCTGCGGCGGGCGTGACGCTTCAGACAGCCAGCGGGCATCTATCCAAGCTTGATGCCGCGAATTTGCTTGTGGCTGAGAAGCAGGGCAGGCACCGTTATTTCAGGCTATCAGGCCCGGACGTAGCACAGGTGCTCGAAGGTTTGATGGGGCTTGCCCAACGCACTGGTGCCGTGCGTGTTCGCACTGGTCCTAAAGACCACGCACTGCGAAAAGCGCGTATTTGCTATGATCATCTGGCGGGTGAGCGCGGCGTGGAAATGCTTGATGCGTCTTATAAACTCGGTTTGATTGATCATGCCAGTGAGCCTCTGCTGACCGATGAGGGAAAATCATTCTTTTCATGCATGGGGATTGATGTCGATGCGCTGCAAAAAGGCAAACGACCGCTTTGTCGTCATTGTCTCGACTGGAGTGAAAGACGCAATCATTTGGGTGGCGCACTGGGTGCTGCACTTCTGAAAACCTTCATCGATAAAGGCTGGGCACGCCGCGAAGCGGGGCGTGTGATTGCCTTTTCCCCCGCTGGCGCGCAAGCGTTTACCAAAGCTTTTCAGCTCTGATTTTTCTCATCACTCAATTTGTTGTGTTGTGAAGGCCGTAGAGCGGTGAACGATCCCATGGACGATGCCGAATAGTGAGCGGTAAACAAAAAACGGCGGGAAAATCCCGCCGTCTCAATTTGAATTGGCTTAGGCTTAAGCAGCCATTGCCTTCTGAAGATTTTCGTCGATCTTGTCGAGGAAGCCGGTGGTCGAGAGCCAAGGCTGATCTGGGCCGATGAGCAGCGCCAGATCCTTGGTCATGTAGCCGCTTTCAACGGTGTCCACGCAGACCTTTTCCAGGGTATCAGCAAAGCGCTTCAGTTCTGCATTGTTGTCGAGCTTTGCACGATGTGCGAGGCCGCGGGTCCATGCAAAGATCGAAGCGATCGAGTTGGTCGAAGTTTCTTCGCCCTTCTGGTGCTGACGATAGTGACGGGTCACGGTGCCGTGTGCAGCTTCTGCTTCAACAGTCTTGCCATCCGGCGTCATCAGAACCGAGGTCATCAGGCCGAGCGAGCCAAAGCCCTGTGCCACGATGTCGGACTGCACGTCGCCGTCATAGTTCTTGCAAGCCCAGACATAACCGCCGGACCACTTGAGAGCCGAGGCAACCATGTCGTCGATCAGGCGATGTTCGTACCAGATCTTTGCTTCCTTGAACTTTTCAGCGAATTCAGTCTGATAGACTTCTTCGAAGATGTCCTTGAAGCGACCGTCATAGGCCTTGAGAATGGTGTTCTTGGTCGAGAGATAGACCGGATAATTGCGCTGCAGGCCATAGTTCAGCGAAGCGCGTGCAAATTCACGAATCGATTCGTCGAGGTTGTACATGGCCATTGCCACGCCAGCGCTCGGTGCCTGATAGACTTCGTGTTCGATGGTTTCGCCATCTTCACCGACGAACTTGATCGACAGCGTGCCCTTGCCCGGGAACTTGAAGTCGGTCGCGCGGTACTGGTCACCAAAAGCGTGACGGCCAACGATGATTGGCTGTGTCCAGCCTGGAACCAGGCGAGGGACGTTTTTGCAGATGATTGGTTCGCGGAAGATAACGCCGCCGAGGATGTTACGGATGGTGCCGTTTGGCGACTTCCACATCTTCTTGAGCTTGAATTCTTCAACGCGGGCTTCATCCGGCGTGATGGTTGCGCATTTTACGCCAACGCCGTGTTCCTTGATGGCGTTTGCAGCATCAATGGTAACCTGATCGTTGGTCGCATCGCGGTGCTCTACCGACAGATCGTAATATTTCAGATCGATGTCGAGGTATGGATGGATCAGCTTGTCCTTGATGAACTGCCAGATGATGCGTGTCATCTCATCGCCGTCGAGTTCAACGACCGGGTTTGCAACCTTGATTTTTGCCATTGATAATGCCTCTCATTGAATGCGTCGCGCTCGTATAGCATCGGTAAACGCGAAGGCAAAGCGTCAGAGACTCATTCTTTGGCCTATAGGCACATTTTCAGGCGGCGTGATGGGCAGACTTTCGCCATTCTGAGCGCTGATCGCGATAAGTTTGCTGTTCGCGCAACAAAATAGCGTCTGCGTCCAATGTCGAGATTGCAGCTGATTTGTCTATCGGCACAAGGCCATTGACCTGAAGTGCCAGATAGCGTCCGCAGCAAACCCGAAGAAACGATGCGAAATTATCGAGATCGTGACCTTCCGTGCGCGATTCTCCATAGAGTTTGCCCAGGAGACGGCTGACTGACATCTCGTCACGTCCGGCAATCTCTTCCAGCGCTGACCAGAAGAAGTTCTCCAGTCTGACACTTGTGACCACCCCGTCAATACGCAGTGAGCGGGTTACACTTTGCCAGAGTAACGCGTCAGCCCCGATGAACAATCTGCACATGATTTCCTCCCAAAATATGTCCCGGGATAGTGTCGCGCAGTTTGCCTTCGCCTGCAACTTAGTTCAGGGGTTGAACGCTATAAGTGATGCTTCCGGCGGTTGCCTCATTAATGTTCAATGTGAGATCGCGGATTTCCACTTTTTGCTGATCAGCGGGAAATTCTACCGTCTGGCCTGATGCTGGAAATTCCAGACTGTCAATCGAGTAGGCTCTGATATCAAACTGCATTTTATCGGCTTCTAAACCAACAAAAACAATATCATAGATGCGTCCGCTTTCATTGGACGAATAGTCGTTTTTCGATGGAAGCATGGTTCCTTTACTGTAATCGCGCGGAGGAACAATCGGATTGCCCGACAAGACAAATTGTGTTTGGCCGAATGTTTCCGGCGAGGGAGCCGGATATTGCTCTGATGTAACGGCCACCTCTGCTTCAGCCGCATCCTGCGCATGGGCGATATTTGATGCGCCTGCAAAAATGGCGCTCATGCTGATGGCTAACGAGAGAGCAAGGGATCTGGCAGTTTTCATCTGGTCTTCCATGTCATTGCAAGAAAGCCTTTCCGACAGAATTTGCGGAAAGGCTCTGATTTGGCATTTTTATCGAAATGCGGTGCAGGATGAAAGCAAATGCTTGCGTCTAACCATGCGTGATTTTGGTGCCGAGCACAGCAAGGAATTGCGAAAGCCACGCCGGATGGGCAGGCCATGCAGGTGCTGTCACCAGATTGCCGTCCGTGACCGCCTCATCGACAGGAATATCGGCATAAGTGCCGCCGGCCAGCTCAACTTCCGGGCGGCAGGCCGGATAGGCCGAGCAGGTGCGCCCATCAAGAACGCGCGCTGCGGCGAGAAGCTGCGCGCCATGGCAAACGGCGGCGACTGGTTTGTCTGCTTCAAAGAATTTTCTGACGATTGCGATGACCTTGTCATCAAGGCGCAGATATTCCGGCCCGCGACCGCCGGGAATAACAAGCGCATCATAGTTTTCAGCCTTAACATCGGCAAATGTTGCATTGAGCTTGAAATTGTGGCCGGGTTTTTCGGTGTATGTCTGATGGCCTTCAAAATCGTGAATAGCGGTCGCTATGGCGTCTCCCGCTTTCTTTCCGGGACATACGGCATGAACCTTGTGACCAACCGCGAGCAGCGTCTGAAACGGAACCATTGTTTCGTAGTCTTCACAGAAGTCGCCGCAGATCATGAGAATTTTTTTGCCGGACATGATTTTCCTCCCTGTAACGTCGATGTCGGTCAGGGCAGTCTGACATGGATGGGCGCAGAGCTGGTGTTATTCCGCTACTACACGTGTTTTTCGATATCGAATGTAAGGGGAATCTTTGCGATTTTCTGTCATTTATGTCAGGGAAGCGCCACGATTTTAAGGAATAAGCGGAAAATATCATGGCAGGAACAGACAAGCAGCGCCCAATGATCACGGAAGGACCAGCCATCATTCTGGTTAATCCGCAATTGCCGGAAAATATCGGCATGGTGGCGCGTGCCATGGCAAATTTTGGCCTCGCGGAACTGCGATTGGTGCAGCCGCGCGAGGAATTTCCAAGTGAAAAAGCGCGTGCTGCGGCAAGCAAGGCCGATCATATCATCGACAATGCGGTTGTTTATGATGATCTGCCTTCGGCGATTGCCGATCTCAACTTTGTCTATGCGACCACCGCGCGTGAACGTGATGGTTTCAAGCAGGTGCGTAGCCCTGTGGAAGCAAACAATGAGTTGCGTCGTCGTTTTGTGCGTGGTGAGAAGATCGGCATTCTTTTCGGGCGTGAGCGCTTTGGTCTCAGCAATGAGGAAGTTGGTCTTGCTGATGAGCTGGTGACATTTCCGGTTAATCCGGCTTTTGCATCGCTTAATATTGCGCAGGCTGTGCTGCTCATGTCTTACGAGTGGATGAAATCTGGCCTTGCAACCGAAACGGACACGGTTTTCCGTGGGCCAGAAATGGAAGCTGCGCCGAAGCTGGAATTGCAGAGTCTTTTCAACCATCTGGAAGAGGCGCTTGATATTCGGGGTTATTTCCGTCCCGAGGCGAAGAAAGAAATAATGGTCAATAATCTGCGTTCTGTTTTGACTCGCGCAGGTTTTGCATCGGCAGAACTTAAGCTTTTGCGCGGCGTCATCACATCGCTTGATGCTTTCACACCCAAGAAGCCACGCGGCTCTGGTGCCCCGGAAGGTCGTGCACGCAAACCCGCAAAAGAGGACAAGGCTGAATGAAACACCCGCCTGCAGCAGAGCTTTCCGGCAAGTCTTCAACCGCGACAGAAAGACCAATTTTGGTCTTTGACAGTGGTATCGGCGGGCTGACAGTTTTGCGCGAGGCGCGAGTGATGATGCCGGATCGGCGATTTATTTATATCGCAGACGATGCCGGTTTTCCTTACGGCGATTGGGAAGAAGAAGCGTTGCGCTTGCGCATTGTCGAACTCTTCGGTCAGTTTATCACTGAGCATGACCCTGAAATCGCGGTGATCGCCTGTAACACGGCTTCGACGCTGGTGCTTGACGATCTGCGTCGCGCTTATCCTTCGGTGCCGTTTGTTGGCACCGTTCCCGCTATCAAGCCTGCTGCTGAGCGCACCTCGTCGGGGCTTGTGTCAGTTCTTGCAACGCCGGGTACAGTCAAGCGTGCCTATACGCGCGATCTGATCCAGTCATTTGCAACGCAATGCCATGTGCGCCTAGTTGGTGCGGATCGCCTTGCAAGCATTGCCGAGGCGCATATTCGCGGTGAGCAGATTGATGAAGCGCTGGTGGTTGAGCAGATCACGCCGTGTTTTGTCGAGAAGGATGGAAACCGCACGGATATTGTTGTGCTGGCCTGCACGCATTACCCATTTCTCGCCAATGTGTTTCGCAGGCTGGCGCCATGGCCAGTCGACTGGCTTGATCCTGCCGAAGCCATTGCGCGTCGCACTTTATCGCTGTTGCCGCCAAGACATATTGATGACGAACTGCATCATCACGACGATCTGGCGGTCTTTACATCGCAGAAACCTGATTATGCCATTCGCCGATTGATGCAGGGCTTCGGGTTGCCGTTTTCCTGAGCAACAAGAATGTTCTCATTCGAAGATCCAGGAATGTAATTCAACCTATTGATTTTATTAAAATACCCGGAAAAATTTTTCCGGGTATTGCAGATAATGTTGGGCTTATCCAGCCGCTTTTTGTTTGGAATCGCGCTTTGCTTGCGCCACACTGGCGGCCTTTTTCAGGCGCCCACGTTCCATAGGGCGGACGAGACTGTCGGCTTTCTCATTGGGGATGTTGCGCATGCCATGACGTGCGTGGCGGGTGTTGAAGGCTGGCTCGTTTTTCTCATTTGCTTTCTTGGTTGCCAGTGCTTTTTGAGCGTTTTCAACCAGATTGTTGCTGGCTGACATGCTGCGGCGGCGATCAATTTCCGCATTGATGCGGCGCATGGCCATAGCCAGAACGGAAACCTTCAGATGCGAGCCTTCATCTGCCTTCGACGTCGAAGCGCCACGTGCTGCTGCTTTTCCGCGCATTTCGCGGCGGCGCTGGTGTGCCTGATCGCGCGCCTTGCTGCGACGATCACGCAACAGTTTTGCCAGTTGAGTAAGCTCAGAGTCGGGGACATCCTGAAGAAGTGGATGATGCGATTTTTCAACCAGCTCTCGTTCTTCCGCGTTCAACGCACGGGCTTCTTCCTTGCGTGTGATAGCCATGAAAATCTCCTTCCGTGTGCTTATCCTGTTTGCATATAGGTCGGTGATCGCATGAGAAAAGGGTGCGGCCTATGGCGTTGGAACCAACGCGTTGCGCTGTCGTTTATTATCTTTGGAGATGGTAAAGAGGTTCACGCGATGGATATCGTTGAAACACGAATTAGTTCGCTTGGTGGTTTCAAGGTCTATTTGGTTGAGTTCGTCACACAAGGTGAGGAGCGCGTTTCTGTCAAAGTTGAAAATGAGACCGATGCGGAACTCAGCCGCGATGAGGTGACGCGCCTCGCAGCGCTTAAACTGGGTGAGGCTTTTAACATTGCATGTGTTGAATGTGGAATTGAGCCGCAAAATCTGCTCACGCGCCCCAGCGCGCGCAGATCCGGTGATCGCGCAGAGCTGGAGCGTCAGTTGGATGAAGGCTTGGAAGACAGCTTCCCGGCAAGCGATCCGGTTTCAGTCACAAGCTCTGCGATACCAGCATCGGCGGACCCCAAATCATAAGCTCGGGGCACGTTGCCGCAATAGTATAAGTCCGGGGCACATTGCCCCGGTGCTTTAAGTGTCTCATAAAATGAGTCCGATGATTATCTCAAGCGCATGAAATCTTTATAGGTTTCTGCGTTTTCCTTCCATCAGGTCGAGCACTGCGCGCGCGCAATCAAGAACATTCGTTCCGGGGCCGAAGACCGCCGAGACACCATGGTCAAACAAATATTGGTAGTCCTGGCGCGGCACGACTCCGCCACAGACAACGATAATGTTTTCTGCACCTTTTTTACGAAGTGTATCGACAAGCTGCGGCAGCAGGGTTTTGTGTCCGGCCGCAAGGGAAGATACGCCGAGCACATGCACTTTAGCCTTGATCGCCATATCGGCGGCTTCGTCCGGCGTCTGGAATAGCGGTCCGGCAAGCACTTCAAAGCCAATATCGCCAAAGGCAGACGCGATGATTTTTGCGCCGCGGTCATGTCCATCCTGACCGAGCTTTGCCACCATGATGCGAGGTTTTTCGCCGGTATGCTTTGAGAACTCTTCAAGGCGTTCAACAAGCGTCTGGAACTCAGGCTCGTTCTCATAAGCCTTGCCGTAGACGTGTTTTACGACCTTCGGCACTGCCGCGTGGTCGCCAAAGGCATGGCGCATTGCATCGGATATTTCGCCGACCGTTGCGCGCGCGCGCGATGCTTCAACGGCGGCGGCCAGAATGTTGCCTTCACCGGTTGTTGCGACCTTTTCCAACTCGGCAAGCGCTGCCTCAACTTTGGCTTTATCGCGCGTTTGTTTGATGCGGTTCAAACGGTCGATCTGCGATTTTCTGACCGCAGTATTATCGATTTCGAGAATGTCGATGCTGTCTTCCTGCTCCAGACGGAACTTGTTGACACCAACGATTACCTCTTCGCCCTTATCGACCGCTGCCTGTCTGCGGGTGGCTGCTTCTTCGATCAGACGTTTTGGCAGACCGCTTTCGACGGCTTTGGTCATGCCGCCAAGGCTTTCGACTTCTTCGATCAGCGCCCATGCTTTTTCTGCAAGTTCATTGGTCAGGCTTTCGATGTAATAAGAGCCTGCCAGCGGATCGACGACTTTAGTAACACCTGTTTCATTTTGCAGAATAAGCTGCGTGTTTCGCGCGATGCGGGCGGAGAATTCAGTTGGCAAAGCGATGGCTTCGTCAAAAGAATTGGTGTGCAGCGATTGTGTGCCGCCAAGGGCTGCCGACATGGCTTCAAAAGCTGTGCGGACGATATTGTTATACGGGTCTTGCTCCTGCAATGAGACGCCCGATGTCTGGCAATGGGTGCGCAGCATCAGCGAGCCGGGCTTTTTCGGATCGAATTCCTTCATGATGCGTGTCCAGAGCAGCCGGGCTGCTCTGAGCTTGGCAATCTCCATGAAGAAGTTCATGCCGATGGCGAAGAAGAATGACAGTCGCCCCGCAAATTCATCGACATTCAGGCCTTTATTGAGTGCCGCACGGACATATTCGCGCCCATCGGCCAATGTGAAAGCCAGTTCCTGCACCAGCGTGGCGCCCGCTTCCTGCATGTGGTAGCCGGAAATGGAAATCGAATTGAATTTCGGCATTTCCGCTGCGGTATAAGCAATAATATCTGCAATAATCCGCATGGATGGTTCTGGCGGATAGATATAGGTATTGCGGACCATAAATTCTTTCAGAATATCATTCTGAATGGTGCCGGATAGCAGATCGCGCGACACGCCTTGCTCCTCGCCAGCCACAATGAAATTGGCGAGGATCGGGATCACGGCGCCATTCATGGTCATGGAAACGGAGACTTTTTCGAGTGGTATGCCGTCGAAAAGGATTTTCATGTCCTCGACGGAGTCAATTGCCACGCCCGCCTTGCCGACATCGCCTTCTACGCGTGGGTGATCGCTATCATAACCGCGATGGGTGGCAAGGTCGAAGGCGACCGATACGCCTTGCTGGCCAGCGGCCAGTGCCTTGCGGTAGAAGTTGTTGGACTCTTCGGCTGTGGAGAAGCCGGCATATTGGCGGATGGTCCAGGGACGCCCCGCATACATGGTCGCACGCGGACCGCGCAGGAATGGCTCAAAACCGGGAAACGAATCAAGGTGGCCGATTCCATTAAGATCGTCAGCCGTATAAAGCGGCTTCACATCAATGCCTTCCGGCGTATGCCAGACGAGGCTATCGGCTGGCCGCTTCAGTTCCTTTTCGGCCAGCTTCGACCAATCCTGTTTTGTGGGGCGCTCGCTCATATTGGTGCTCACTCGAATTCCATAATGAGTTCATCAACGGCAAGGCTTGCGCCTTCTTCTGCCGCAATCCGTTTGACGGTGGCGCGACGTTCAGCACGCAGCACGTTTTCCATCTTCATGGCTTCAACCGTTGCCAATGGCTGGCCTGCCTCGACGGTATCACCGTCTTTGACAAGAACCGAGGTGATAACGCCGGGCATCGGGCAGAGCAGCATCTTGGACGTATCCGGCGGCAGTTTGACTGGCATCAGCTTTGCCAATTCTGCAACCCGCGGCTTGCGCACATGGGCGATCACATCAATGCCCCGCCAGCGCAGACGCCAGCCTGTGCCGGAGCGCAGAACCTTGACGGCGACGGATCTGCCGTCAACCGTGAAAGAGCCAAGCTGATTGCCCGGATGCCAGTCGCTGGCAACCGGTAAGCTGCGAGCGTCAGCAAAGTAGATTGTTGTCCCACCTTCGCCCTCAGCGATCCTCAAGGTCAAGCTGAAGTCACCAAGCGTTACGACCCATTCGGTTGCCACAGATTGTGCCTGTGACGATAAACGGCCTGAAATCTGGCTGTTGCGTTGTTCGACCGCCATATTGATCTGTGCAGCAACAGCGGCCAGTACATGCGCATCTTCTTCCGATACGGAAACGCCAGCAAAGCCGTCTGGATATTCCTCAGCAATAAAGGCCGTGGTCAGCGCGCCAGCGCGAAACCGCGGATGCTCCATAACCGCTGACAAGAAGGGCAGGTTGTGGCCAATGCCTTCCACTTCAAAAGCATCCAGCGCATTGCTCATGGCATCAATTGCACTGGTGCGATCAGCGCCCCAGCTGCAAAGTTTTGCAATCATGGGGTCATAATACATCGAAATTTCGCCACCCTCAAAGACGCCCGTATCGTTGCGGATGATTGCGCCACTTGCGGTTTTGCCTTCGACAGGTGGACGATAGCGCGTCAGCCTGCCAATCGAAGGCAGGAAGTTGCGATAGGGGTCTTCTGCATAAAGGCGGCTTTCGATGGCCCAGCCGTTGAGCTTGACATCGGCCTGCGTGATGCGAAGCTTCTCGCCGGATGCAACGCGGATCATTTCCTCAACCAGATCAATGCCGGTGATGAGTTCTGTCACCGGGTGCTCGACCTGCAAGCGGGTGTTCATCTCAAGGAAATAGAAATTGCGCTCGCCATCGACGATGAATTCAACCGTGCCTGCGGAATAATAGCCAACAGCCTTGGCGAGGGCTACGGCCTGTTCACCCATAGCTTTGCGGGTGGCTTCATCCAAAAACGGTGAGGGCGCTTCTTCGATCACTTTCTGATTGCGGCGCTGAATGGAGCATTCGCGTTCGCCCAGATAGATGACATTGCCGTGTTGATCGCCAAGAACCTGAATTTCGATATGGCGCGGCTGGGTCACGAATTTCTCAATGAAGATGCGATCATCACCGAAAGAAGATTTTGCTTCGTTGCGTGAGAGCTGGAAACCTTCGCGCGCTTCATCATCATTCCATGCGATGCGCATTCCCTTGCCGCCGCCACCGGCGGACGCCTTGATCATCACCGGATAGCCGATGGATGTTGAAATACGAACCGCTTCTTCTGCGTCTTCGATGAGCCCCATATGGCCGGGAACGGTGGAGACCCCAGCCTCGGATGCGAGCTTTTTTGAGGTGATCTTGTCGCCCATGGCCTCAATGGCGTTTACCGGAGGGCCGATGAAGGTGACATTGGCGGCTTTAAGTGCCTCTGCAAAGCGCGGGTTTTCCGACAGGAAGCCATAGCCGGGATGGACGGCGTCGGCCCCCGTTTCTTTGATTGCTGCCAGAATCTTATCGATCACGATATAGGACTGGTTTGAGGGCGCTGGTCCGATATGCACGGCCTCGTCGGCCATTTTGACATGCAGCGCATTGCGGTCAGCGTCGGAATAGACGGCAACCGTGGCAATGCCCATTTTCTTTGCGGTTTTGATAACCCGGCAGGCAATTTCGCCGCGATTGGCAATGAGGATTTTCTTGATCATCTGTATCGTACCCGTAGCAATCTTACAGCGGAATGGTGTCGTGTTTCTTCCATGGCGTGTTCTGGCTCTTGTTGCGAAGCGCAGAGAACGCACGGGCGATACGGCGGCGGGATGAATGCGGCATGATCACTTCATCAATGAAACCGCGTTCGGCAGCAACGAAAGGATTGGCGAAGCGTTCTTCATACTCTTTCGTGCGGGCGGCGATCTTTTCAGGGTCGCCCAGTTCTGAGCGGTAGAGAATTTCGGTAGCCCCCTTGGCGCCCATAACGGCGATCTCGGCGGTTGGCCAAGCATAATTAATGTCGGCACCGATGTGCTTAGATGCCATCACGTCATAAGCGCCGCCATAGGCTTTGCGGGTGATCAGTGTGACCATCGGCACGGTTGCCTGGCTATAAGCAAACAGCAGTTTCGCGCCATGCTTGATCACGCCACCATATTCCTGCGCTGTGCCGGGAAGGAACCCCGGAACATCGACCAGTGTCAGGATTGGAATGCTAAAAGCATCGCAGAAGCGCACGAAGCGTGCAGCCTTGCGTGAGGAATCAATATCAAGGCAGCCAGCCAGCACCATGGGCTGATTTGCGACTACGCCAATAGTCTGGCCGTCCATGCGAATAAAGCCGGTGATGATATTTTTGGCGAAAGCTTCCTGAATTTCAAAGAAATCGCCTTCGTCCGCAAGAGCGAGAATCAGCTCCTTCATGTCGTAAGGCTTGTTGGCGTTATCAGGGATGAGTGTGTCCAGCCGCATTTCGAGGCGGGCAGGATCATCGAAGACAGGACGAACAGGTGGCTTTTCACGATTGTTGAGCGGCAGGAAGTCAAACAGGATGCGGACCTGTTCCAGCGTTTCAATGTCGTTTTCGTATGCGCCATCGGCAACCGACGACTTTCTGGTGTGCGTTGACGCGCCGCCGAGTTCTTCCGCCGTGACGATTTCGTTGGTGACTGTCTTGACCACATCGGGGCCTGTCACAAACATGTAGGAACTATCGCGGACCATGAAGATAAAATCGGTCATCGCCGGGGAGTAAACCGCACCACCCGCGCACGGCCCCATGATGACAGAAATCTGCGGAATGACGCCCGAAGCATCGGCATTGCGCTTGAAAACATCGGCATAACCAGCAAGCGAGGCCACGCCCTCCTGAATTCGCGCCCCGCCAGAATCGTTCAATCCAATCACCGGGGCACCGTTCTGCATGGCCATGTCCATGATCTTGCAGATTTTCTGCGCATGGGTCTCAGAGAGCGAACCGCCAAGAACGGTAAAATCCTGACTGAACACATAGACCTGACGGCCATTGATCGTGCCCCAGCCGGTCACCACGCCATCGCCTGCGATCTTCTGCTTTTCCATGCCGAAGTCGGTGCAGCGATGCGTGACATACATGTCGAACTCTTCGAACGAACCTTCGTCGAGAAGCACTTCAATTCTTTCACGGGCAGTCAGCTTACCTTTGCTGTGTTGCGCATCAATGCGCCTTTGTCCGCCGCCAAGGCGAGCCTCTGCGCGACGAGATTCAAGCTGTTCGAGAAGTTCCTGCATTCGCTATGACCTTGGAAAGCTATGAGTTTGATTGACTGCTTAGCGCCAGTATGCCGCATTCTGAAAGCTTGAAAAGGTGCTGATGTGTAATTTATAAATTTGCAAATAGCGAATTGCAAAGTTGCAAACATGGCACCCAGAAAACTCTATGTCGGCAGAAAGATCAGAGAAATACGTGAACAGCACCGGGCAACACAGTCAGGCTTTGCTGAACGCTTAGGTATTTCAACGAGTTATCTCAACCAGATCGAGAATAATCAGCGGCCGGTTTCAGCCGCGGTTCTTTTGGCGCTGGCTGAGAATTATCAGATCGATATTGGTGCGATTTCGCTTGGCGATGATGATCGGCTTTTATCGGCTGTATCCGAGGCGTTGGCCGATCCGGTGTTTGACAATTACAAGCCGAATTTGCAGGAATTGAAGCTGATCACGCAAAATGCGCCCGGTTTAGCGCATGCGCTGATTGCCTGTCATCAGGCTTATCGGCGCAATAGCGAGCAGCTTGCAAGTCTCGACAACCAGCTTGGGCGCGCGCCATCTGTTGCCGAGCCCGCGCCTTATGAAGACGTGCGCGACTTTTTCCATTTTATCGATAACTATGTTCATGAGCTTGATATTGCTGCAGAAAAGCTTGCCGATGAGCTGAGGATTCCGTATCGTGATATAGGTGTGGCTTTGCCGCAATATATGGAGGAGCGCTATCGCGTTCGTGTCGCGCGTGCGGATCCCGATGAAGCTATTTTACGCCGCTTTGATCCGGTGGCGCGCGTTCTGTATCTCAACCCTTATTCGCCAGCTTCGACTCGCAATTTCCAGATTGCGTTTCAGATTGCCGAACTGGAGATGGAAGAGCTTGTCACCGCTATCGCAAAACGGGCGGATTTTCGCTCATTGGAAGCGATTGAGATTTGCAAAATCGGTCTGCGGAATTATTTCGCCGGTGCGCTGGTCTTGCCCTATCAGACTTTTCTTTCAGCCGCCAAAGAACTGCGGCACGATCTTGAATTGCTGGCATCGCGCTTTGGTGCCAGTCTGGAACAGGTCGCGCATCGTCTGAGCACATTGCAGCGATCTGGCCAGCGTGGCGTTCCTGTGTTCTTTGCACGGATTGACCGGGCGGGAAATATCACCAAACGGCACAGTGCAGCCAAGCTGCAATTTGCCCGTTATGGTGCGGCGTGTCCGCTGTGGAATGTGCATCAGGCGTTTGAAACGCCGGGCCGGATCATTCGTCAGTTAGCTGAGACACCAGACGGTGCGCGCTATCTTTGCATCGCGACCGAACTGACCAAGAGCGAGGGCGGATTTCACGCCCCGCAACGTCGTTATGCTATTTCTTTGGGCTGTGAAATCACACATGCGCAGGATTTTGTCTATGCGGATGGTTTGGATATTACCACGCGCTCCGCATTTGACCCGATTGGGGTTTCCTGCCGTATTTGTGAGCGGGCCGAATGCGTGCAGCGTGCTGTCCCGCCATTGAAAAGCAAATTGGCGGTCGATCACGACCGCCGTGGAATCTTACCTTACAGACTATTGTAGAAATCAGAAACCGGAATGCTCTTTAAGGAATTCGGCTTCTTCGGGTGTCGTCTCGCGGCCCAGAACTTTGTTTCGATGCGGAAAGCGGCCAAAGCGTTCGATAATATCGTGGTGCTGGCGTGCGAAGCCTAAGGAGAATTCATCACCGAGCTTTTCGTATAGATCAATGCACCGCTTCTGATCGCTGAGATGTTCGCTGTGCATGAAGGGCAGATAAAAGAACTGACGTTGTTCTGCCGATAGCTTGCGGTCAAAATCATGATCGAGTGCCTGCGCCGCTACATCACGGGCGAGGCCATCGCTTTCAAACGAGCGTGCAGAGCCGCGAAACATGTTGCGCGGAAACTGATCGAACAAAATCGTCAGTGCAAGTGCGCTTTCCGGCTGCTGTTTCCAGTTTTCAAACTTGTCGGCACGCGCGTCTTCGTAGCCTGCGAGAAATTTTTCACGAATTTCCGCATCGATTGCATCGCTTTTGCTGAACCAGTTTTCGCGCATCTTTGCTGAAAACCAGAAATCGAGGACGTCTTCGGGTTGAATGGCCATTGCTGCCTCTTTCCAGCTTTACGGGGTCTGACTTTGGTTATCGGGCTGCGGGCAGGGTGTCTCGCCCTTTATATTGCGGGACATGCAGGCGAATCGGTCAAAGCCCTTGCCTGCATCCATTGCCGCTTTTCCGGCACCACAACCGGATAGAGTTGTTAGCACGATCAACAGAACAAAATATTTCATCTGAAGCCCTTCCGGTTTACATGGCAACGTTCGCCAAATCTGCGCACATAGATACAGAAAATTGCGATCAGCCGCGACCACGATAATTGGGTACAGACTGTTCTGGAATCCAGACATTTTTCGGGGCTTCTCCAGTCTGATAGAACACATCAATCGGAATACCGCCACGTGGATACCAATAGCCGCCGATACGCAGCCATTCAGGCTCCAGAAGCTCCACCAGACGTTTGCCGATCGTGACTGTGCAGTCTTCGTGAAAAGCGCCATGATTGCGGAATGAAAACAGGAACAGCTTGAGCGATTTGCTTTCGACCAGCCAGTTTCCGGGCACGTAATCGATCATCAGATGCGCAAAGTCCGGTTGTCCGGTCATGGGGCAAAGCGAGGTGAATTCAGGTGCGGTAAAGCGAATGCAATAGGGCGTTCCTGCTTGCGGGTTTGGAACCCGTTCCAGTACCGCTTCTTCAGGGGATTGGGGAACAGTAGTGTTTGATCCGAGCTGCTTGAGGTCAGAATATATCGTTTTTTCAGACATTTACGTGCCTTTTTAAAAAGCCACGGCGCAGTCCTGTGCTGGAATATCCAGACACTTGTCCTTGTTTTTACCGGGTAGGCTGCGACCGGTGGCAAATTGCCAATGGCTTCGACTAACAGTGATATTGTTTCCGGTAAAGCGCAAAAAAACCGCGCCAGAGAAGCGCGGCTTTTCATTGGGAGGATTTCGTTCTTAACGGCGATCAGAAAGGATGCAGCCAATTGCAACGCCGATCGCGATACCGATTAGGCCCGCGGTGCCAAACAATGTGGTCGCGGTGCCGGGGTTTTCCTTCACGGTCTCTGCGACAGCGTGACCACGTTCACGCACAACCTGTGCTGCGTGGCGGAAACGACCAGATGCGTCATCAAGGGCATCTTCTGCACGATCTCTGAATTCACTTGATTGCGAAGCCAGTGACTTGGAAAGACGCTTTAATTCACCGCGTAGATCTGCAATCTGCTGTTCGAGAGCGTGCTGAATATCATTAGCGGTTTTGTTGTCAGCCATTTCATGTCTCCATACAATTGATGTCTGTTCAATGCATTAAAACACATTTGGTTCCATTTTAGTTGGAAAATAAGACACTCTTTTTATTATTCATTTTTTGGGCTGAATACCGGCAGAAGGCTCAGTCCGCGCCCAATGCAAACGCCCGCCATCGCGCCAATTGCTTTGAAGACAAAATCAATAAATTCACCATGTCGACCGGGGGCGAGGCGTTGCATGAGTTCGAACATGCCCGCGCATCCCACTGTTAATATCAGAACTTGAACCCAATGACGGGGGTAGGCGAGAGCAAACAGGAACCCGACGAGGAAGAAAGCTGTAAAGCGCTCCAAATCTGCAGATTGGCTGGCGATTGGTCTGAACTGAATCGGGCTGATCGTGACAATCAGGATCGAGACCAGAACCAGCCAGGCGGCGATGCGAAAAAGTCGCGTCATTGAGCGAAAAGCCTTCTATTCTGCGGTGCCGTTGGCCATAGGTTCATCCTGATTTGGATCACCGCAACGCTGATACATCTGGTCCGTGACCAACTTTTTCAGACCATTACCAAACGGCAATTCATAATGCGCAATAACATCGACGCCCATGCACCATTTAACATTTTCCGGTGACAGGCCGTAATTGGTTTCAAGAAATCCGATGGCGTAATTTATACCCTCATCGCATTTATCGGTTGTGCAGAAGTTACCGTCTCTGGCGAGTTGCCTGATTGAGTTTTCGCCGATTTTTTGAACAACCGGCTCAAGCGCAAAAGGTGCCGCGCCCAAAAGCGCAACAATGACCAGTCCAACAAGGGTATATTTGAGTGAGCGTCGCATGAATCGCTGTCAGTTATTGATCCCGTTATGATTTCATAACGCATGAGCGGCAGTATCATGGCAAGGTCAAGCTAAAAATATGGAGCCTAATTTTTAATCATTATGACCATTTGTGACGGTTTAATATTGACTTTTACGTAAATGCGGTAGCACAACAATTGCCTGCATGTTGCAAGGCAGGGATATAAAAGTGCGTGAATATTATACGATTACAGAACTGACGCGGGAATTCGGGATATCGACCCGTACTTTGCGTTTCTACGAGGATGAGGGATTGATCGCGCCTGTACGGCGTGGTCGCACGCGCTTGTTCAGGCCTTCAGACCGGCATCTTCTCAAGCAGATCATGCGTGGGAAGCGGCTTGGCTTTTCAATCGCGGAAATCCATGAAATCGTGCAGATGTATCGCGAGCCGCCCGGTGAAACGGGGCAGCTCAAGCTTTTGATGAAGCGCGTTGAAGAAAAGCGCGCTGATCTTCGTCAGAAGCGCCGTGATATTGACGAAACCCTTTCCGAACTTGATCAGGTTGAAGAAGCGTGTATCGAACGTCTGGCCGAGCTTGGCGTTTCCACGTAACTGTTATGGCTGATTATCGGGCACTGGTGAGCACATCTGAACGATTTGCTGAACCGTGCTATTGTTGTTCTGGTCAGCCTTGCCGCTAAAAACCTCATCGAACAGTTTGGCTTTGTCGAGTTCGCTGACGACACAGCCGCAGAACTGGTTGCATAAAGCTTCGCTGCCATTTGGCAGACATGATGCGACACAGGACTGCGTAAAAGCAGCGCGCTGGTCGGGCGGCGAGACTTGCGAGAAGCAATAGACGAGTGCAATCAGTACGGGCTGGTGGATCAGATAGAATGCAAGGCTGTGACGACCGATAAAGGTCAGCGGCTTCTGCAGAAACTGGGGCTTTATCTCGCCCGAGAGCAGCGGCAGCCAGTTGAACCGTTCGAAAATGCGCGCCGTTGCAATGCCGATCAGCACGGCACCAAACCACGGAAACAGCGGAACATAATCATTCGAGCGCGGTGGGATTGTCGACAGCCCAACCCATGCCAGCCACATCTGATTGAAAATGTCGGCTTGCGCGTAAAATGGTGCGCTGATGACAAAGGCGGCTACGGCCAATGTCAAAACGGGCGGCAGATGCAGAAATAGCAGGCCCAGAACGCTTGCCAGCGCGATTTGATGCAGGATGCCAAAGAAGATGAAATTGTCGGGCGACATGTAATATGTCACTGCAGAAATAGCCGCAGCCGCTGCTACGATTTGCAGCAGGCGCTTTCCAACCGCATTCCAGCGAATGGCGCGGCCATGGGCCAGAACAAGACTGAAACCAACGAGAAACAGAAAGCTCGACGCGATGCAGCGTGCAAAGAGTTTCCAGCCGCCATGCCCGGTGGTGCCCGCTGCCATATAACCGAAGAATTCAAGATCCCAGCCGAAATGATAAATCGCCATCGCAATTAGCGCGACGCCACGCGCAATATCAATGCGCGTCAGGCGCAGACGGCTTGAGGGCGTTACAGTCGTTTCAGCATTGCTCTGCATCGTGCATCCTGAGCTATCGAATTCGAATCTGGCAGATTTCTATCACATGCGCTGACATGGCTATAGTATGTCGAATAACGGATTCGTTACGCCGTTGTGAAATCAGCAGTTCTTGTCGGAGTTCGATTTGTTTTTCAGCGTTTCCAAGCTTTTCTGGCTGTTTTTCCAGCCGCTGACCATCATCTTCGTCCTGCTGTTGCTCGCACTCGTGTTGATCTGGACCGGGTTAAGGAAACTGGGGCTCGCCGCGCTGATAAGCGGTGCAGTGATCTTGTTTGTCAGTGCATATACAACGCTTGGCAGCATTATGCTTGTGCCTCTGGAAGATCGCTTTGCCAAAATAACTGAACTTCCGCAGCATGTGGACGGAATTGTGGTTTTGGGCGGTTATATGAATGGCGACATCAATGCGGGGCGTCCCGGATTCGAATTGAACAGCGCGGCTGACCGGATATTTGAGACGATGCGGCTTGCGCGGCTTTATCCGGATGCAAAGGTGATCGTGTCGGGCGGTGACGGAGCGTTTTTTGAGGAAGCAAAGCCGGAGGCCGACAGCACGCGCACCATGCTGGCCGATCTTGGCTTTTCCGGCGATCGTTTCATTTTTGAGAATAAGTCACGCAATACAGTTGAAAATGCCGTGTTTTCCAAGGCTCTGGCAGAGCCGAAGGCTGGAGAGACGTGGCTTTTGGTAACTTCGGCTTATCATATGCCACGTTCCATCGGGTGTTTTCGTAAGGCAGGTTTTGATGTCGTTGCATGGCCTGTTGATTATAAGACACCCGCAAAACAGCGCTTTTCGCTTTATTTTGAATCACCCAATGAGGCGTTGTCGCGCTTTAGCGTTGCGGTGCGGGAATGGGTGGGTTTGACAGCCTATTGGCTGACCGGAAAGACAGATATGCTGCTTCCACAACCCTGATGCCGCAATTTCGCCGTGACTTTTAAGCTTTTGTTAAGCACCTTTGTTGTTAAGATGCTGAAACAAAGAGGGTTTTTGAAACGTACCTTTGTGAGAATAATAAACGCGCCGCATTTCAGCCACTTTTCAGCGTTGCGTTTCATCTGCGTCAGGGCTATATCTCCGGTAACAGCGTTGTGAAGGACGCTGCTAACAAGAGTTGCACAACAAGGTTTTAAAAATATCCATGGACGAAACCGTTCAAAAATCCTGCTGGGGCGTAACGCTCTGGGCAGTCGTTGGCCTCGCCGCTATCATTCTCATGGCTTATCTTTTCTCGGTGTAATGCCAAACGCGCTGCGGAAAGCGGAAAAATGATGCCGCAATCCGGCATTCTGTTGGCGTTGTTGCTCTCCTACACTATCTGTTAATGGTGTAATATCATCTTGGTCTGCCGTTTTATGCGGCTTGGCACATGGAATTGCACAGCCTGAATTTGGGCTGGATAGGTGTAGAATGTTTCTTTCGGTATTTGATCTTTACAAGATTGGCATTGGACCTTCGAGTTCACATACGATGGGCCCGATGACCGCCGCCCATATGTTTCTCGACGAGCTGATCGCCGGCGAGTGGCCAAAACCAGCCAATGCCAAAGTCTTTCGTCTCAAGGCCGTTCTGCATGGCTCGCTTGCTTATACCGGCGTTGGTCATGCGACTGATCGCGCTGTGGTCTTGGGGCTTTGCGGCTATACACCTGATAAGATCGATCCTGATATTATGGATAGCGAAGTCGAAAAGGTTTCGCGCGCGAAAACCGTCCATCCCGCTGGCCATCCTGCCTATCAGTTCGATCCAAAAACCGATCTGGTGCTGGATCGCAAAACGCCCTTGCCGGGGCATGCAAACGGCATGGCTTTTGAAGCTTATGACAAGAGTGATCGGCTTCTGCTTCGCCGCGTATATTTTTCGATTGGCGGTGGCTTTGTCGTCACTGCGGAAGAGTTAAGCCGCGTGCAGACCAGTGGCGGCAAGCGTGAGGAAAAGGCTGATGTGCCTTATCCGTTCAAAAACGCCGCCGAAATGCTTGAAATGGCCAACACGAGCGGTCTTTCGATTGCCGATATGAAACGTGCCAATGAAGAATGCCATATGTCTTGCCTTGATCTCGACGAAGGTCTCGATCGAATTTGGGGTGCAATGCGTGGCTGCATTGAGCGTGGATTAAGTCGCGATGGAATTATGCCGGGTGGATTGAATGTGCGCCGTCGTGCGCGGCAGCTTTTTGAGCGGCTGGAAGAGGATTGGCGCAATAACAAGCTTAATCCGCTGCTCGCCAATGACTGGTTGTCTGTTTACGCAATGGCGGTCAATGAGGAAAATGCTTCCGGCGGGCGCGTTGTAACGGCTCCGACCAATGGCGCTGCGGGTGTGGTTCCGGCAGTGTTGCGCTACTATCTGCATTTTCATGATGATGCCGATGCGAAGGGCATTCGTGATTTTCTCCTGACATCGGCCGCCATTGGCGGTGTGATCAAGCATAATGCCTCTATTTCCGGTGCAGAAGTTGGTTGTCAGGGCGAGGTTGGTTCGGCCTCTGCGATGGCTGCCGCTGGTCTTGCTGCCGTTATGGGCGGAACACCCGAACAGATTGAGAATGCTGCTGAAATCGCGCTTGAGCATCATCTGGGCATGACATGCGACCCAGTCGCCGGGCTTGTTCAGGTGCCATGTATTGAGCGCAATGCGCTCGGTGCTGTGAAAGCCGTTACGGCTGCATCTCTGGCGGTGAAGGGTGATGGTCAGCATTTTGTGCCGCTCGATGCCTGTATCGAAACCATGCGTCAGACGGGGCATGATATGAGCGAGCGCTACAAAGAAACCAGTCAGGGTGGACTGGCTGTTAATGTGGTTGCCTGCTGAGACAGATTCTTATCACTTGAAGACTGCACACGGCTTGGCTAAATCAGGCCCATGGCAATTAATCTCGTCAAACTTTGCGTCGGTTGCGACAGTATTGAAGACCTCGCAGCCTGGATTGATTTCAGGCTTGCGGAGCAGCGTGCTGCCGGTGTTGTGCCCGAGCAGTTTCATACAACCCGCATGGTTCCCAAACGGGTGGATGAATTGCTTGCAGGTGGTTCGCTCTATTGGGTGATCAAGGGCAATGTGCAATGTCGCCAGCGTCTTCTGGACATACGCCCGTTTACGGATGAGCAGGGAATCAACCGCTGTCATCTGGTGCTCGAACCCAAGATTCATCCGACGGAGTGGCAGCCGCGCCGCGCTTTTCAGGGGTGGCGGTATCTGAATGAAAATGAGGTTCCTGCCGATGAAGCAGCGGGGAAATCTGGCAGAGCCGCTCTGCCACCGGAATTGCGACGTGAGCTGGCGGATCTCGGATTGCTTTAGATTCGTTTGCGTTAAAGCGGGATCGCTAAAGGCGTTACGCAGGTCTTGTTGGACGGTTACAAAGAAAAAAGCCTGCCGTTTCTGGCAGGCTTTTTTCATTTCGTATGTCAGCTTTCGATGGTGAGGCGTACTGAAACCTTGTCCGATGTGACGGGCAGGGTCATGCGCATCATTGTGCGCGGTTGTACCATTCTGCGATTGCGCGCTGCGTGGCTGACCAGCAGGCCGACCAGATCACGTGTATGGAGTCCTTTGCCATGACGGACATCTGCAATGCGAATCGCCGCCTGCTTAAGTGCCTGCACCGAAAACAGGGACCCGAGGGCTGAAGGCCGTGGCGCTTCTAGAGCCCATAGGCTGGGTGCCAAAGCATGTTGTCCGATCGTTTCATTCATATTCGACATCTCGAAACCCTCTACGCAATACTATTTTCGGGTCTAAAGCGGTTACGAGAGGGGCTACCCCCTCGCTGGGATTAATTTGCGACTGCGTAGCAGCCAAAACTCTTCTTTTTCAGCGATGCACATGCATCCCAGGCTGCCTTCTTTGACGAAAATCCGACAAAGCGGGCGCGGTAGAATGTCGAACCGCCTTTTACGAATGTCTCGGTATGGGGGGAGGCTGACCGAAGTGGTCCGCCAACAGATGAGGACACCTTTGCAAGCATATCGCGTGCCTGACCTTCGCTTGGCAGCGAGCCAACCTGAATAGCCCATCCGCCTGATGCAGCTGCAGAAGCGGTTGTTACGGGATCAATATCATGCTGAGCAGGAGCCGCAGGGATTGCAGCCTTTGGCATTGGACGGACAGCTGCCTGCGCTGCGGCGAGTGCTGCCGGACGCGGCGTTGGTGCAGCAAGAGCCAGAACCTGCGGCTGATCGACGTCGCCTTCACCTGATTCATTGTTGATGACGTCTTCAATGCCGGCTTGACGGGCTACAGGGACTGGGGCGTTGCGTGCCTTTGGCAGTTGAGCTGATGCGACAACCTGAGGAACGTCACCACGCATGGCAATGAGAGGTTCGGAAGCGCGACCACGTGTTGCCATTGGCAGGTATTTTTTGATGAGCTGCGCCATATGGGCATCGCGGCTTGCGCCGGTGTTGCCACCCATCACGACGGCGACGATGCGGCGTCCATCAAGATTAACCGATGAGGCAAGGTTGTAGCCGGAAGCATTGGTGTAGCCGGTCTTGATGCCGTCAACACCTTCGATACGGCCAAGCAGACGGTTGTGACCGCGAATGGTTTGACCGCGATATTGGAAACTACTGCGCGAAAAATAAGCAAATTCACGCGGGAAATGCTGGCGAAGTGCAATGCTGAGGATTGCCATGTCGCGCGCAGTTGTAACCTGCGACATGTTTGGCAGGCCGGAAGCATTGCGGAATGTGGTGTTGCTCATGCCAAGACGACGCGCTTTTGCCGTCATCATCTGTGCAAATCGCTCTTCCGAACCGCCAAGGAATTCACCGGATGCAGCTGCGACGTCGTTCGCTGACTTTGTTACCATTGCAAGGATTGCATCCTCGACGCGAATGGACTGGCCTTTTTTGAAGCCGATTTTTGTCGGTGGACGTGCTGCGGCATATGCGGAAACCGGAATTCGCGTGTCTTTGTTGATGCGACCTGACTGCATTGCCTCAAGAAGCATATAAATTGTCATCATCTTGGTCAGCGACGCCGGGTAACGTTTCGCATCGGCGCTGGATGCAAACAGTGTTTTACCTGTGTTGGCGTCGACCACGATCGCAGCGTACCGATCATTGGCCGCAGCAGGAACCGTGGTTGTGGCCGTAGAGCAGCCTGTTACAACAGCAAGAAGAAGCGCAGCTTGCGCTGTTCTTTTCATGACATATGCGACTTTACTGAATGCGGTACGCACGATGATGACCTGCCTGTATTCCGGTTTTTTTGGACTGCGGCACAAAGGGCACACAGCAATCTAATTCAGGAACCTTACTGTCATCAGCGTTACCAATCCGTTTATGGTAACTGGATTATTCACACATTTTAAAAAAAAGTTGTGGTGCCGTTTTTGGGGAAGCCCATGGAACTCAGCCCGATCGATGCTCGGCGGACGCTCTGCGCGGATGCTTAAATCATAAGATTTGGCAATATTTTTGGGAGAGACCTGTGCCAATGCGCAGCCTTGTCATAAGTCTCGGTTGCAAGTGTCAGCGAAGGGCTTAAAATCAGCTTATGACGCCCTACATAAGGAAGGGCAAGCAGGCATAGAGTTGGGCATTGGGTGATAGGTTACATGCGGTATTTAAATCCAGTCATGCAAAGCAAGGCGAACGGCGGGAACGGACCGGATAACGGGACCGTTGTGGTTACGCGTACGCAGCCCAAAACCAAGAAGCCCAGCCTCTATCGCGTTCTGCTTCTCAATGATGACTATACTCCTATGGAGTTTGTCATTCATGTCCTGCAACGTTTTTTTCAGAAAGACATGGACGATGCGACGCGTATCATGTTGCATGTTCATAACCACGGTGTCGGTGAGTGCGGCGTATTCACATACGAAGTTGCTGAAACCAAGGTTAGTCAGGTCATGGATTTTGCCCGCCAAAACCAGCATCCATTACAATGTGTAATGGAGAAAAAGTGAGGTCATATGCCATCGTTTTCATCTAGCCTTGAAAGGGCGCTGCATCAGGCCCTCACAATCGCAAACGAGCGGCATCACGAGTATGCAACGCTCGAACATCTTCTGCTTGCTCTGATCGACGATCAGGATGCGGGCGCAGTGATGCGCGCCTGTAACGTCGATCTGGAGCATCTAAAAAGAATCGTGACCGATTACATCGATCGTGAGCTGGATAATCTCGTCACGGGCTATGATGAAGATTCCAAGCCAACTGCCGCTTTTCAACGTGTTATTCAGCGCGCGGTTATTCACGTCCAGTCCTCCAATCGCGAAGAAGTGACCGGCGCTAACGTGCTTGTTGCCATTTTTGCCGAGCGGGAAAGCCATGCTGCCTATTTCCTTCAGGAGCAGCAGATGACGCGCTACGATGCCGTCAATTATATCTCGCATGGCATTTCCAAACGCACGCAGAGCAGCGAAACGCGCACGCCGCGTGGCGCGGAAAGTCCGAGCGAAGAACGCACCAGCGTGGAACCGGAAGAAAGTCCGAAGAAAAAGCAGGATGCTCTTACCGCCTATTGCGTCAATCTGAACGAGAAAGCGAAATCCGGTCGCATCGATCCTTTGATCGGTCGTGACAGCGAGATCAGCCGCACCATTCAGGTGCTGTGCCGTCGCTCCAAGAATAACCCGCTTTATGTGGGCGATCCGGGTGTCGGCAAGACGGCAATTGCTGAAGGTCTTGCGAAGCGTATCGTTGAAGGTGACGTGCCTGAAGCGCTTGCGAATGCAACAATCTTCTCGCTCGACATGGGCACGCTGCTTGCCGGTACACGTTATCGCGGTGATTTCGAAGAGCGCTTGAAACAGGTTGTGAAAGAGCTTGAAGATTATCCGGGTGCGGTTCTCTTTATTGACGAAATTCACACCGTTATCGGTGCGGGTGCCACTTCGGGCGGTGCGATGGATGCATCAAACCTGTTGAAGCCTGCTCTGTCTTCCGGTGCAATCCGTTGCATCGGATCGACGACCTATAAGGAATATCGTCAGTTCTTTGAAAAAGACCGTGCACTTGTGCGCCGTTTCCAGAAGATCGACGTCAATGAGCCTTCGATCCCTGATGCCATTGAGATCATGAAGGGTCTGAAGCCGTATTTTGAAGACTTCCATAAGGTTAAATATACGGTTGATGCGATCAAGTCGGCTGTGGAGCTTTCCGCGCGCTATATCTCGGATCGCAAATTGCCGGATAAAGCCATCGACGTGATCGATGAAACCGGTGCAAGCCAGATGCTTCTGCCGGAAAACAAGCGCAAGAAGACCATTGGTGTCAAGGAAATCGAAGCAACCATTGCCACCATGGCGCGGATACCGCCCAAGTCGGTTTCCAAGGATGATGAGGTTGTGCTCTCGCATCTTGATGCAGAGCTCAAGCGCGTTGTTTATGGTCAGGATCTCGCGATTGAGGCGCTTTCGGCTGCAATCAAGCTTGCCCGTGCAGGCTTGCGCGAGCCGGATAAGCCCATTGGTTCTTATCTGTTCTCCGGCCCGACAGGTGTTGGTAAGACAGAAGTTGCCAAGCAGCTTGCATCGTCGCTTGGCGTCGAACTGCTTCGTTTCGACATGTCGGAATATATGGAGCGTCACACTGTATCGCGTTTGATCGGTGCGCCTCCCGGATATGTCGGCTTCGATCAGGGCGGTCTTTTGACCGATGGCGTGGATCAGCATCCGCATTGCGTGCTGTTGCTCGATGAAATCGAAAAGGCACATCCGGACCTTTACAACATTCTGTTGCAGGTTATGGATCATGGCTCGCTTACCGATCACAACGGCAAGAAGATCGATTTCCGCAATGTTATCCTGATCATGACCACCAATGCCGGTGCCGCCGATATGGCAAAGGCTGCGATTGGTTTCGGTTCGACGCGGCGTGAAGGTGACGACATGGAAGCGATCAACCGGTTGTTTACGCCGGAATTCCGCAACCGTCTCGACGCAATTGTTCCGTTTGGTCCGCTGCCGGTTCCCGTCATTCATCAAGTTGTGCAGAAGTTCGTGCTTCAGCTTGAAGCGCAGCTTGCAGAACGTGGTGTGACATTCGAACTGACCGAGCCCGCTATCGCATGGCTTGCTGACAAGGGCTACGATGAGCGCATGGGCGCGCGTCCACTGGCGCGCGTTATTCAGGAGCACATCAAGAAACCATTGGCCAATGAAGTGCTTTTTGGCAACTTGAAAAATGGCGGTACGGTTCGGGTTGATGTGAAGAAGAAAGAGGATGGTAAAACCGATCTCGTGCTTGAAACCCTTTCTTCGGACAAGCCAGTGAAGCCTAAAAAGGATATTCCGGCGGAAAAGAAGCAGCCCGTTCGCAAGAAGGCTGCGGCAAAGAAGCCTGAGAAGGAAAAGGTACTCGCTGGCAAGGATGATGCCGAGTCAAAACCTTCTGCCAAGGCATCAACGGCAAAATCATCGGTCCCTAAAGTGCCGCGTAAGAAATAAAAACGTAAAAAGGCCCTTCACGTGAAGGGCCTTTTTATATCGGGTGCATTTTCTCTCTCTCATGATCTAATTACCGTATGTCTTCGAGTCCATTCCCTAGTTCCGACCATCACTCAGCAGAGCAATCTGGCCATCTTGGCTGGTTTTTTCGTGGCACACGACGCATTGTGAGTGTGCCTGCTATCTTGCTGATGAGTTCGTTTATTGGCTTTTCAGGACTGGCGATTGAAAGCGGCATAACTGTCGGGCAGGCGGTGTTTATGACACTCACCATCTGGGCACTGCCTGCTAAGGTGGTGCTCATTGGTGCGATCAGCGCCGGAGCTTCAATCCCTGCCGCAGCTTTGGCGGTCGGATTGTCGTCGGTTCGGCTTATGCCGATGGTGGTGGCACTTTTACCGGAGCTGAAAGGCCCAAAGACGCGCAAGCTGACGCTGGCAGCGCTTTGTCATTTTGTGGCAGTGACCGCCTGGGTCATGGCGATGGAAGAGCTGCGCAATGTGCCGCGCGATATGCGCACAAGCTATTTTGCAGGCATTGGAAGCGTTCTGGTCGGAACGAATGCGCTTGTGGTGGCCTTGGTTTATACATTATCGGCGTCGTTTCCGCCGGTGGTGTTTGCAGCGCTTTTCATGCTTACGCCAATGTATTTTCTGACGTCGCTCTGGCGATCAGCGCGGGAACGGGCAGGGCAGATTGCCATGGTTTCCGGCATCGTGCTGTTTCCGATCTTTCATCAATTCGCACCGGGCTATGATCTGTTGGTGACGGGAGTCGTTGGCGGATTGATTGCATTTGTCTTTCATCGTTTGCGCAAGGCAAAGAAGGAGGCTGTGCAATGAACTGGGACAGTTATTCCGACTGGTGGTGGCCGCTTATGTTCATCCTGCTTGCAGGCGCACTTCCGACCTATCTTTTCCGTGTTATGGGCGTCATTGTTGGCGGTCGGATACGCGAAGATTCCGAGGTTCTGGTGTTCGTGCGCTGTGTCGCGACGGCACTTGTCGCGGGTGTGATCGCCCAGCTTATTCTTTATCCGAACGGGGAGCTTGCGAACTCCCCGATGTGGTTGCGCGTTGGATCAGCCGCTGCCGGTTTTGTTGCTTATCTCATTGCCGGAAAGCGGTTGCTTGTCGGAATATTGGTGACAGAGGCGTTTCTGATAACGGGTTTGTTAAGCTTATAAAGATGATTCTTATCAAAGTGCTGCGCGGATTTTCTCAGCATTTGCTGTAAGAACGGCTGGATCTTCCATTTTTCCGGTATGAGGCTTTAATTCTACACCCTCAAAACGCGGGATGACGTGGAAGTGCAGATGATAAACTGTCTGGCCTGCTGCCGGTTCATTGAACTGGCTGACAGTGACGCCATCGGCATCAAAAGCTTTCTTCACGGCATTGGCGATCTTTTGAACGGCCTTGATGGCTTGAGCGAGCGCTTCCGGCTCTGCATCAAGCAGATTGCGCGATGGTGCTCTGGGAACAACCAGCGTGTGGCCGGTTCCCTGCGGCATGACATCCATAAAAGCGACGACATCATCCGTTTCATAAACGCGTGTTGACGGAATTTCGCCGCGCAGGATTTTCGCGAAAATGTTGTTGCCGTCATAGGTGGCAGACATGCTTGTTTCTCCAGTTCACTCAATTATCAAGCTGGTTATGTGTGCCTGAAAGGCGTGTGCTTTTCCAGTGCCGTGTGGATCTGTTCGATTTCGTGCCGTTCATGTTCCAGATAGTCACTGACCGCACGGCGGAAGCCTTCATGTGCAATGTAATGCGCGGAATGGGTTGTGACCGGCACATAGCCACGGGCAAGCTTGTGTTCACCTTGCGCACCCGCTTCGACAACGCGCAGTTTTCGCTCAATCGCAAAGTCGATTGCCTGATGGTAACAGACTTCGAAATGGAGATAGGGGTGATCTTCGATGCAGCCCCAGTGTCGGCCATAGAGCGTATCGCTGCCGATAAAATTGATGGCACCGGCAATATAACGTCCGCTGCGTTTTGCCATTACCAGCAATATGTCTTCGGCCATCGCTTCACCAATCAGCGAGAAAAACTGACGGTTGAGGTAAGGGCGCCCCCATTTGCGGTTACCCGTATCTACGTAGAACTCAAAAAAGTCGTCCCATACAGATTCCGTCAGATCCTTGCCAGTCAGCCAGTCGATTTCTACGCCTTCGGAAAGCGCATCGCGGCGCTCTTTTTTGAGGGCTTTGCGTTTTCTGGAAACAAGTTCATTTAGAAAATCATCATATTTAGAAAAGCCATTGTTTATGAAATGAAACTGTTGATCCGTTCTATGAAGAAAGCCGGCTGCTTCGAGTGCCGAAATTTCGCTTAAAGGCGCAAATGTTACATGTGCAGAAGAAGCGCCTGTCTGATCAGTGAGTTGCCGAAGTCCGGTTGCGAGAGCGACCTGAATGGCTTCCGGTTCAAACTCCCGATGATGCAGCAATCGTGGGCCAGTGGCGGGGGTGAAAGGAATGGAAGCCTGAAACTTTGGGTAGTATCGGCCGCCTGCGCGCTCAAAAGCATCTGCCCAGCCGTGGTCGAAGACATATTCGCCCTGGCTATGCCCTTTCAGGTAATTGGGGACGGCTCCAATTAGAAACCCCTGATTGTCTTCGAGGCGTAGATAATGGGGTAACCAGCCAGCTTGTTGAGACACGGAGCCGGATTGTTCCAGCGCCAGAAGAAATGCGCGTGAAACAAAGGGGTTATAATTGTCACCCTGCCGGGAGGCTCCGGCAAGGCGGTTCCATTCGGCTTCCGAAAAATCGCCGACGCTTTCGACGACGCGAAGGGCGAAGCTTTGCTCAGTCTGCCTCTCGTCGTCACTCATGGATTTTCTCTCTAGGCTACCAATGATCGGGGATCGAAACCTTCAAAGGTAATCTGGTCCACGTTGAGATCGCTGTGCTTCTTCATTTCCATATCGCGCACTGTCCAGCTGATGACCGGAAGGTTGAGCTTGTCGCGCACGAAGCTGACGAACGGGTTGGGTAGATGATGCACATTGTAGGATACGAATGAAATCGGATGCGCGAGCATCGAGAAATGTGCCTCGAAATGCTTCATTCTGGTGCCTTCAGCCGTCAGGCCGCCGGGAATGCCCGGAGCATCGCTTGCAAACAGTCGCACCAGATGATGGTCGAAAGACATGATTGCAACTTCGCCCTTATAATCCGCCAATTCCTTGGCGACGGCGGCCACAAGGCCGTCATCACGGCCTTCAATGCCCTTCAGCTCGATTACGATAGGCACGCGGCCAGCCACAAGGTCAAGCATCTGCTTGAGCGTTGGCGCATGATCATCTGTGTCGCCAATGCGCAACTCAGTGGCTTCGGCAAGTGTCAGATCGCTGATACGGCCTTTGCGTCCAGTAAGGCGTTCAAGATCATCATCATGAAACACGATGACGCCGCCATCTTTGGTCAGGTGTACGTCGCATTCAATCGCAAAGCCGGCTTTTGCGGCTGCATCAAAGGCTGAGAGCGTGTTTTCCCAGCGCGCATTGTTGAGGTCGTGGAGACCACGATGCGCAATCGGCTGCTTTTTGAGCCATTCAGGAGAAGACATTATGCAACCTCAATGATGGCTTCAACTTCAACAGGTGCATTCAGCGGCAGGCTTGCCACACCGACAGCGGAGCGCGCGTGTTTACCCGCATCACCAAGGACTGCGACGAGCAGATCGGATGCGCCATTGGCAACCAGGTGTTGCTCAACGAACGTTGTGCTCGAAGATACGAATACGGTGATTTTCACAATTCGCTTAATGCGGTTAAGATCGCCAAGCGCTGCCTTTGCCTGTGCCAGAATGTTGATGGCGCAGGCGCGTGCAGCCGTCTGACCGTGAGCTACCGTTAAGGTATCGCCAATCTGGCCTGTGTGCACAAGCTTGCCGTTTTCCAGTGGAAGCTGACCGGATGTGAGCAGCAAAGAGCCCGTCTGTGCGAAAGGCACATAGTTTGCGGCTGGCGCTGCTGCCTCCGGCAAAGATATACCCAGATTTTTAAGACGGCTGTCGATTGTGTCGGTCATTCCATTAATCCTTGCTAACTTAATGCCTTCTACTTCCGACTTTATACATAGAATCGGTGAAGCTTTTGGGGAGGGTGCGATTTTTGCCTCGCTTCCGCCACGAGTTTTTTTATCATGCTCCTCAACAGATCGGGAGATTCATATATGCGTTTTTTGAGTATGGCATTTGCGGCGTCCGGAGCTGCGGTTTGTATCTGGGGCGGCGTTGCCAATGCGGCTTCGACGGTGACGTTGGTTCCGCATCGCGCAGTGTATGATCTTACATTGGATCGTGCCGATGAAAAATCCGGGATCACTGGTCTGACGGGCCGCATGGTTTACGAGTTTAATGGTTCTGCTTGCGAAGGTTACACAACGAATTTTCGTTTTGTAACACGCATTGACATGGACGAGCAGCCGCAACGCGTGACTGATCAGCAGACGACAACCTTTGAAAGTGGTAACGGCAAGGATTTCCATTTCGTCAACAAAACCTTTGTCGACAAGGAGCTGGTCAAGGAAGTACGCGGTGATGCCAAGGTTGAAGATGGAAAGACCGTGGTTGCACTCACCAAGCCGAAGGAAAACAAGCTTGATCTGAAGGCGACGCAGTTTCCAACCATGCATATGGAAGAACTTGTTGCCAAGGCTGTAGCCGGAGAGAAATTTTACCAGACGTCTCTTTATGATGCATCAGAAGACGCGGACCGTGTTGTTTCGACGACCGTTGTTGTCGGTAAGGAACAGCAAGCCAAGGGCGATGAAGCCAAAGCCATGGGCAAGTTCATGAGGGACAATGTCTGGCCGGTGACGATCTCCTATTTTGACGACAAGGAAAAGCAGGACGGTCTTCCAATCTATCGTATCAATTTCAAGCTCTACCGAAACGGCATCACCCGTGACCTGACCATGGACTATGGAGATTTTTCCATGCACGGAAAGTTGGTTAAGCTCGATGTTTATGGCGAGGATAAAAGCACCGTTAAACAAGCCTGCCCTTAGTAAGAGGTATATTTTATAACTATTAATTGCGGTTGCATGCCGATTAAGTTTCATTTTATTGTTTTTTTATAGTTATAAAGACGTGATATAGTAAAATTATTTATGTGGATTGTTTTATGAAGAAATTATTGTTTCTGGCTTCTGTTGTTTTATTGGCAGCTTCTCCGTCTATGGCGGCTGCCAAGCATCACCACCCGGTGACAAAAGCCAATCCTCAATGTGTGCGAACAGACAAGGCTCAGATTGCCACTCTCTTTGATCGTTGGAACAATTCACTGCGGACAGGAGATGCGCGTAAAGTAGCCGCAAACTACGCACGTGACTCGGTGCTTCTGCCTACGATGTCCAATCGTGTGCGTAAGACTGACGGGGAGCGGATCGATTACTTTGAACATTTTTTAAAAGAGCATCCGGTCGGGCATATAGATAGCCGCACAATCCGAGTTGGTTGTAATGACGCGATTGACACAGGTGTTTACACTTTTACTTTTGCTGACGGGAAGAAAGTGCAGGCCCGCTATACGTTTACTTATGTTTGGGATCATAAGCGATGGTTGATTTCCTCCCATCATTCTTCACTGATGCCTGAAAAGTGAGAGAGCTGCTAAGCTGAGAATTTGAATAGCTTGAGCCGCTAGCTTATATAGCCACACAGCTTGGTTTCATCTGATTGGTGAAATCAAACGCTCTCCCGTATTTGAGGGGCAGGGCTTGCATTTATCGGCGCGTTGGTTTAACAGCGCGCCTATTCCACACACGGGATTGGGCTTTTGCCGGGAGAAATCCGGCCTCAGCCTCCGGTGGCGAGTGATCGCCTCAGCCCGTGGAGGTTAAACCGGAAAAGGAAAATACAGATGGCATTGCCTGAATTCAGCATGCGCCAGCTTCTGGAAGCTGGTGTTCACTTCGGTCACCAGACTCACCGCTGGAACCCAAAGATGGCTCCTTACATCTATGGCGACCGCAACAATATCCACATTCTCGATCTGTCTCAGACCGTTCCTCTGCTGCACAACGCGTTGAAGGTCGTTTCTGACACCGTTGCTCGCGGCGGTCGTGTTCTGTTCGTTGGCACGAAGCGTCAGGCTTCGGACATTATTGCTGACGCAGCAGCCCGTTCGGCTCAGTACTATGTCAACGCGCGCTGGCTCGGCGGCATGATGACCAACTGGAAGACAATCTCGAATTCGATCCAGCGTCTGCGCAAGCTTGACGAAATCCTTTCCGGCGAAGCACAGGGCTTCACCAAGAAGGAACGCCTGAACCTTGAGCGCGAACGTGAAAAACTTGACCGCGCACTCGGTGGCATCAAGGACATGGGTTCGGTTCCTGACCTGATGTTCATCGTTGACACCAACAAGGAAGCAATTGCTATCCAGGAAGCCAAGCGTCTTGGTATTCCAGTTGTTGCGATCATCGATTCGAACTGTAATCCAGATCAGATCGACTATCCAATCCCGGGCAACGACGATGCTGCACGTGCTATTTCGCTTTATTGCGACCTGATTGCACGCGCTGCTCTCGACGGTATTGCACGTCAGCAGGGCGCTATGGGCATCGACATTGGTGCACAGGCTGAAGTTCCTGTTGAGCCAGCTCTCGAAGCTCCGGCTGCAGGCGCATAATCAGCGTTTATGATTTTCATCCACTCGTCATATGACGGGTGGATAACTTCATTCGTTCCGATGCAATCAGCGTCGGTTAAAAGTTGGCACACCCATTCGGTGTGCCTTCGCTTTCGTGAAAGGCGACACAATGAGCATTTCCGCATCACAGGTTAAAGAACTCCGCGAACTGACCGGCGCTGGCATGATGGACTGCAAGGCAGCGCTTGCTGAAACCAATGGCGACATCGAAGCCGCTGTTGATTATCTGCGCGCCAAGGGTATCGCTAAGGCTGACAAGAAGGCTGGCCGTACGGCTGCTGAAGGTCTGGTTGGCGTTGCAGCTTCCGGCAACAAGGCTGTTGTTGTTGAAGTCAACTCCGAAACCGACTTCGTTGCCCGCAACGATGCTTTCCAGGATCTCGTTCGCAAGATTGCCCAGACCGCTCTGTCGACTGACGGTTCGTCTGAAGCTGTTGCTGAAGCAAACATCGAAGGCAAGTCGGTAACGCAGGCTGCTAAGGATGCTGTTGCAACCATCGGTGAAAACATCAGCTTCCGCCGTTCGGCAGCTCTTGAAGTCTCCAAGGGTGCAGTTGCTACCTATATTCACAATGGCGTTGCAGATGGCCTCGGCAAGCTCGGCGTTCTCGTTGCAATCGAAACGGAAGGCAATGCAGAAGCTGCAAGCGCATTCGGTCGTCAGGTTGCCATGCACGTTGCTGCGATCAACCCGCTTGCTCTGACTGCTGCTGATGTTGATCCGGCTGCTGCTGAGCGCGAAAAGGCGATCTTCATCGAGCAGGCTCGTGAATCGGGCAAGCCAGACAATATCATCGAAAAGATGATCGAAGGCCGTATGCGCAAGTTCTACGAAGAAGTTGTTCTTCTTTCGCAGGCTTTCGTTATCAATCCTGACCTTACTGTTGAAGCAGCACTCAAGGAAGCTGAAAAGTCGATCGGCGCTCCTGCCAAGATCACCGGATTTGCGCGTATTGCGCTTGGCGAAGGTATCGAGAAGGAAGAAAGCGATTTTGCTGCTGAAGTTGCTGCGGCAGTTAAGGGCTAATCAGTCTTTTCGTCTGAAAAGGTTTTTGATTATGAAGGGCATCGCGTGACAACGCGGTGCCCTTCGTGTATCGCAACCTCAATAGTAACAGTCGTTCATCATCTGCGGAGAAACCTCCATGTCCGTTAAGCCCGCCTATAAACGCGTTCTTTTGAAAGCCTCTGGTGAGGCACTGATGGGCAGTCAGGGGTTTGGCATCGATGTTTCGGTCGCTGATCGCATTGCAAACGACATCAAGCAGGCGCGTGCTCTTGGCGTCGAGGTTGGCGTTGTCATTGGCGGCGGTAATATTTTCCGCGGCGTGGCTGTTGCCTCAAAGGGGGGCGACCGCGTGATCGGTGATCACATGGGTATGCTCGCAACCATCATCAATTCGCTGGCTTTGCGCACCTCGCTGCACAAGATCGGTGTGGATGCTGTCGTTCTGTCGGCAATCGCCATGCCCGAAATCTGCGAGAGCTTCTCCCAGCGGCAGGCAACTGCTTATATGGATGAGGGCAAGGTTGTTATTTTTGCGGGCGGCACCGGCAATCCATTCTTCACGACAGATTCTGCGGCGGCCCTGCGTGCTGCTGAAATCGGTGCGGATGCACTTTTGAAGGGAACACAAGTCGACGGTATCTATACCGCCGATCCTAAAAAAGACCCGGAAGCCACCCGTTTCGATCATCTCACCCATAAGGAAGTTCTTGATCGCGGACTGGCTGTCATGGATACCACAGCAGTTGCACTTGCACGTGAGAACAACATTCCGATAATAGTCTATTCCATTCATGAAAACGGCGGCTTGGCCGAAATTCTGCAAGGCAGGGGACGCTGCACGATCGTTTCCGATAACTGATCATTGACCTTGCCCCCAAGCACTGAAGGAGAAATTGCATGAGCGATGTTTTTGACATCAACGACCTGAAGCGCCGCATGGAAGGCGCCGTTAACGCGCTGAAGCATGACCTTGGTGGCCTGCGTACAGGCCGCGCATCAGCAAGCTTGCTCGAACCGATCACGATTGAAGCTTACGGCTCCACAATGCCGATCAATCAGGTCGCCAATATTACTGTGCCAGAATCGCGTATGCTTTCGGTTTCCGTGTGGGACAAGACCATGGTTGGTGCGGTTGAGCGCGCGATTCGTGATTCTGGTCTTGGTCTCAATCCGATCACCGACGGCATGACGCTGCGTATTCCTTTGCCCGAACTGAACGAACAGCGTCGTAAAGAGCTGGTCAAGATTGCGCATCAATATGCCGAACAGGGCCGTATTGCTGCACGCCATGTTCGTCGCGATGGTATGGACACGCTGAAAAAGCTGGAGAAGGACGGCGACATCAGTCAGGATGACAGCCGCGGACTTTCCGAAAAAGTCCAGAAGCTGACTGACGATACCATTGCTGAAATGGACAAGATTGTTACCGTCAAAGAAGGGGAGATCATGCAGGTTTAGGCCGCGCATGATTTTTCAGTGAGGGAGAGCAGCGATATGTCCGATCCGCGCCATATAGCTATTATCATGGACGGTAATGGACGTTGGGCGAAGGCGCGAGGGCTTCCGCGAAGCGCTGGCCACAGGGCCGGCGTTGAAGCATTGCGCGAGACGGTGCGCTATGCTGGTGATCGCAAGCTTGGCTATCTCACCCTTTTTGCATTTTCATCTGAAAACTGGTCGCGCCCAAGCGGTGAAGTCGGCGATCTTATGGGGTTGCTCAAGCTTTTCATCCGGCGTGACCTTGCCGAACTGCATCGCAACAATGTTCGTGTGCGCATCATTGGCGAGCGGGACGGGTTGGCGTCTGATATTTGCGCCTTGCTCACGGAAGCTGAATCGCTGACGCGCAAAAATACCGGCCTTAATCTGATTATCGCGTTCAATTATGGGTCGCGTGACGAAATCGCGCGTGCGGTGAAGAGCCTTGCAGCCGATGTGGCGGCAGGGCGCCTTGATCCGTCTTCTATTTCGCCGGAGCTGATCTCGGCTAATCTTGATACTGCCGGAATTCCTGATCCGGATCTGATTATCCGTACGAGCGGCGAAATGCGGCTTTCTAATTTTCTGCTCTGGCAGGCTGCCTATTCCGAATTTCTGTTCGTGCCGGGACACTGGCCTGATTTCAAGGCCGCTGATCTTGATGCTGCTTATGAGGCTTTCCGTCAGCGTGAACGTCGTTTTGGTGGCGTAGAGGTGCCCAACAAGCTCGAAGAGTGCTCACCCGCAATCGAATGCACGCCAGCAAAAGGTGCCGCGGTTTGATGTGGCCTGACCGCATAGAGCGCCGTGCACCTGTTGGGGCGCACAATAGTCGCTCTCACAGTTTAAGTTAGCCGAAAGGTATCAATGTCAAATCTGCAAACGCGTATTCTGACCGCCATTGTTCTCGGAGCCGCAGCTCTTTGGCTGACCTGGATAGGCGGGCTGGGGTTCACTCTGTTCTCCATCGCGATTGGGCTGGCGATGTTTTATGAGTGGGCGGAACTGAGCGCGACAAAGCAGACGTTATTTTCACGTTTCTTTGGCTGGGGTTGGTTGCTGGTAACCTTTGTGCTTTTGATTCTTGATCGTGGGGCCTTGCTGACGATTGGTTTCCTGTTGGCAGGTTCGATTGTTCTTTTGGCAACGCAGTGGAAGACCGGGCGCGGCTGGCCTGCTGCCGGTCTTTTTTATGCGGGTTTTTCTGCAATTTCCCTTTCGTTGTTGCGTGGCGACGAGCCGTTCGGGTTCACAGCTATCTGCTTCCTGTTTGCAGTTGTATGGTCGACCGATATCGCTGCCTATTTCAATGGGCGCGCGCTCGGTGGGCCGAAACTTGCGCCGCGCTTTTCGCCCAACAAAACATGGTCGGGCGCTTTGGGCGGTGCTGCCGCCGCTGTCGCGGGTGGCATTCTGGTCGCATCGCTTGTTGCTGCTCCGGGAAGTTTTATTGTCCCGCTGCTGGCGCTTTTGTTGTCAATTGTCTCGCAGATCGGCGATCTCGCAGAATCATGGGTGAAGCGTCAGTTCGGCGCTAAAGATTCTGGTCGTCTTCTGCCGGGGCATGGTGGTGTTCTTGATCGCGTTGATGGACTTGTGGCTGCTGCCGCTATTTTGTACCTATTTGGTGCTATTATTGCAGAGCCTGATGTGCCATCAGCCATATTTTTTAGTTTCTGACAGCGTATGAATTTGTAGGAGTGGTAATTTGCAGGAGGCTCTTGCCTTTTTCATTGGTGGTGAAAGTCTGTTCGTAGGGACGATTATTCCATTTCTGTTTGTGCTGACTGTTGTCGTTTTTGTGCATGAAATGGGACATTATCTGGTTGGCAGATGGTGCGGCATTGGTGCGAGCGCCTTTTCTATCGGTTTTGGACCAGAACTGATCGGCTTTAACGACCGACACGGCACGCGCTGGAAGCTTTCGGCTATCCCGCTTGGCGGCTATGTGAAGTTTCTGGGCGATGAGAGTGCCACCAGTTCGCCTGTCGGTGTGGATAATTCCACTCTCAGTGCAGAAGAACAGAGCAGGGCTTTTCATACCCAACCGGTCTGGAAGCGTGCTGCAACGGTGTTTGCCGGTCCTGCATTCAACATCATTCTCACGGTTGTTATCTTCAGCGTATTTTTTGGCCTGTATGGTCGACAGATTGCCGATCCGCTTGTTGCCGGTGTTCAGCCGAACACACCGGCTGCTGAGGCTGGCTTTAAGCCGGGTGATCGCTTTATGAGTGTCGACGGGCAGAAGATTACGACGTTTGCTGATGTGCAGCGGATTGTTTCCGGTCGCTCGGGTGATGTTTTAGACTTCACAGTGGAGCGCGACGGCAAACTGGTTGATCTGCAAGCCACGCCAGCGCTCGTTGAACGCACCGATCCCCTTGGCAATAAAGTCAAGATGGGTGCAATCGGCGTGGAAATCACGCAGGAAGTCGGAAATTTTCGCAGGATTGAATATGGTCCACTCGAATCAGTGGGGCAGGCGATTCTGGAAACCGGCCATATCATCAGCCGGACCGGAGAATTTTTTCAGCGCTTTGCCGTTGGACGCGAAGATAAGTGCCAACTCGGTGGTCCTGTTAAGATTGCTAATATGGCGGGCAAGGCCGCAAGCCAGGGATTTGACTGGTTGATTCAGCTCACAGCCATGCTTTCCATCGGTATCGGGCTTCTGAACCTGTTTCCGTTGCCGCCTTTGGACGGTGGGCATCTGGTTTTTTATGCCGTGGAAGCGATCAAGGGCAGCCCTGTGTCTGTCGGCGCGCAGGAGATTTTTTACCGCGTTGGATTCCTCGTTGTTATGGGATTCATGGGGTTCGTACTTTTCAACGACTTGTTTGCCTGCTAGATCACTGGGCAAATTGGTCGACGAGAAACCGGGTCGCGTTGTTATTTTGGCGGGGCCTGCCATTTTTCAAGAAGCACCACGCACATTAAAAACTGTGCAGAGGTGTTAATCAGAAATGAACATTGGGAGCGAGGACTGGAAAAGCGTAGTGATCTGTTTACCATAAACATTAAATCGCGTGGCATGGATGCCACGCTAATTGCTTAAGTAAACAGATTTTAACTGTGGCGCTTGCTTGTATAGAAAAACCGGTTATTACGGTTGTATCTATACGTGCATTTCTGGGAAAATCGCCCCGGGGACAGAAAGAAACGAAGGTTCGGAAAGCCCATGACGGCAAGTTCTAAATTCTTTGGTGCCGCTTCAGCGCTCGCCATGTCAGTTGCTCTTGTAGCTTCGGGTTCGGCTGCGCTTTCTCTGGTGTCGGTCAATGCTGCTCAGGCTGCTGTTGTCAATCGCATCGAAGTGCGCGGAAATTCGCGCGTTGATGCGCAGACAATCCGTGACAATATCGATATTCGCCCAGGCAAAGCTTTCAACAGCACTGATATTGATGACGCCGTAAAGCGTCTTTATGCCATGGGGCTGTTTTCTGATGTTCGCATCAATCAGTCCGGTAGCACGCTTGTCATCCATGTTGATGAACGTAAGGTCGTCAATAACGTCCTGTTCCAGGGCAACAAGAAGATCAAGGATCCTGACCTTGCTCGCGCTATCCAGCTTAAGCCGCGCTCGCCTTATGATGCTGCGGTGATGGAAGCTGACAAGGAAGCCATTAAGGGTGCCTATGCACATATCGGCCGCAGCGATGCGATCGTGAATGCACGGACGGTTGATCTTGGTCAGGGCCGCGTCAATGTGGTCTATGAGATCACAGAAGGTGGTCGCACAAAGATCGCTGACATTAATTTTGTCGGTAACAACGTCTATAGCGCGCGTCGTCTGCGCGATGTGATCTCCACAAAGCGTTCGAACCCGCTGTCGTGGTTGACCCGTAACGACGTTTACGATGAAGGTCGCTTGCAGGCTGACGAAGAAGCGCTGCGTCGTTTCTACTACAATCGCGGCTATGCGGATTTCCGTGTGTTGTCGTCGAATGCTGTGCTTGATCCGGCGACCAACGAATACACGATCACCATCAATGTTGACGAAGGTCAGCGTTATAATTTCGGTAATGTAACCGTAGAAAGCACCGTAGAAGGTGTTGATACGCAGGCTCTCGATCGTCTTGTGAAGACGCGTACGGGTAAGCCTTACAGCGCCAAGGAAGTTGAAGATTCGGTTACGGCTATCACCGAAAACGTCGCCGGTAGCGGTTATGCGTTTGCCAAGGTTGAGCCTCGTGGTGACCGTGATTTCGAAAACAACACGATTTCGCTTGTTTACAGTGTTGATCAGGGTCCGCGCGCTTATGTTGAGCGCATTGAGATCCGTGGCAACGACAAGACCCGTGATTATGTTATTCGTCGTGAGTTCGACATGAATGAAGGCGATGCCTTCAATCAGGTTATGGTTCAGCGCGCGAAGCGTCGTCTTGAAGCGCTCGATTTCTTCCAGACAGTTAATGTGTCGACCGCGCCGGGTGCAGAGCCTGATCAGGTGATCCTGATTGTCGATGTTGTCGAAAAGTCGACCGGTGAATTCTCGATCGGCGGTGGTTATACGACGGGTGGTGATTCGCCGGGCGCGCAGGTTGAAGCTGCGATTACCGAGCGTAACTTCCTCGGACGTGGCCAGTTCGTCCGTATCAGTGCCGGTGCCGGTCAGGACAAGATGCGTAACTACGCCTTGTCGTTCACCGAGCCATATTTCCTTGGCTATCGCATGTCGGCCGGGTTTGACGTATTCCGCCGCTCATATCGCGTGAGCAGCGGTGGTCGTTACGACGTTGAGCAGACGGGTGGCACGATTCGTTTCGGTCTTCCGATTACGGATAACTTCTCGGCTGGTCTTGCTTACAATCTCGTTCAGGAAAAGTATAAGCTTGACGTTCTTGACGCCCAGGGCAACCCAGACCCGAACTATTATGCCCCAGCGCTCATCGAAGCTGGCCAGCATAGCCCATGGCTTCGTTCTTCGATCAGCTACTCGCTGACCTATAACTCCATTGATGATATGAAGAATCCGCATGATGGTATTTATGCGCGCTTCAATCAGGAGTTTGCAGGTCTGGGCGGCGACGCGAAATACATCAAGACCACGTTCAAGGCTAACTACTATCAGACACTCGCACAGGAAGCTGACATTGTCGGTATGCTGGGTGTTGGCGGTGGTTACATCCACGAGTTCGGCAATGATGGCGTTCGTATCTTCGATATGTTCAAGAACAATTCGGATATGATCCGCGGTTTCAAGTTTAACGGTATCGGTCCTTATCAGGACGCTGGAAACGGCAACCGCTACTGGCTTGGTGGAACCACCTACGCAAATGCTACGGCTGAAGTTCAGTTCCCGATGCCTGTTGTTCCGGAAAGCCTTGGTATTCGCGGTGCATTGTTTGCTGATGCAGCGACACTTTACGGAAACAGTTCCTCGCTTGGTGGTCAACCTGTTCTCGGCGATGACAAGAAGCTCCGCGCTTCGGTCGGTGTCAGCTTGATGTGGGCTTCGCCGTTTGGTCCGTTGCGCTTTGACTACGCATTCCCAGTTGCTAAGGCTGATACCGATAAGGTTCAGAATTTCAACTTCGGTGTTTCGACCAAGTTCTAATAGATTTGCCTTTTCCCGGGGCAGACATGCCCCGGGCAAGAAAGTGCTTTGATGGCAGATCCCATTTTTTTCAAGCCTTCCCGTGAACTCACGATCGGCGATATTGCAGATTTCACCGGTGCAAGCCTTCGTAACCCGAAGCTTGCGCCGCGTGCTGTTGCGCGTTTGGCGTCTTTAAGCGACGCAAGTGACGATGCGCTTGTTTTTGTTGATGGCAAGAGAAATGCGTTAGCGCTTGCCGGTATGAAAGCCGCAGGCGTTTTATGCTCCGAAGATGTCGCAGACAGCGTTCCTCCCGGCATTGCCGCACTTGTTACCCGCAATCCACACCGTGATTTTTCGTCCGTTGGACGGATGCTGTTTCCTGTTGCCGTGCGGCCTGAAAGCTGGCTGGGCGAGACCGGCATTTCACCTTCTGCATTCATTCATCCATCTGCGAAGATTGAAGAGGGTGCAACGATTGAAGCCGGCGCGATGATTGGCAGAAATGTCAGCATCGGTTCCGGCACGCTGATTGCAGCCACGGCTGTTGTGGGTGAGGGCTGTCAGATCGGGCGCGATAGCTATATTGCGCCGGGTGTTGCCATTCAGTTTGCGATGGTCGGCAATCGTGTGTCTTTGCATCCGGGTGTTCGCATCGGGCAGGATGGGTTTGGCTATGTGCCGGGTCCGCGCGGGCTTGAAAAGGTACCTCAGCTTGGCCGCGTTATTCTTCAGGATGATGTGGAAATCGGTGCAAATACCACGATAGACCGTGGAGCATTGAACGACACGATTATCGGTGAAGGCACCAAGATCGATAATCTTGTGCAGATTGCACATAATGTGCGCTTTGGCCGGTTTTGCGTTGTGGCTGCACTTTGTGGCATTTCCGGCAGTGTTGTTATCGGTGATCAGACCATGATCGGTGGCAGTGTCGGCCTTGCCGATCATGTCGTTATCGGTTCGCGTGTGCAGATTGCTGCGGGAAGCGGCGTTATGAATGACATACCCGATGGTGAGCGTTGGGGGGGCGTCCCTGCTCGACCAATCAAGCAATGGTTCCGAGATATTGCGAATATCCGAAGCATCGGGAAACCAAGAAAGGAGCAATCCTCTGATGAGTGATGCTAATCTGAAGCTGGAAACCGCAGACATTCAGGATATTTTGCGTGCGCTTCCGCATCGTTATCCGTTTTTGCTCATTGACCGTATCATTAATATTGATGGCGATCAGTCTGCGACTGGCATCAAGAATGTTTCGATGAATGAGCCGCATTTTACCGGCCATTTTCCAGACAAGCCGATTATGCCGGGCGTTCTGATCATTGAAGCCATGGCACAGACAGCTGGCGCAATCACAGTTCTTCATAATGGTGCTGATAAGCCGAGCCTCGTCTATTTCATGACAATCGACAAAGCCAAGTTCCGTCGCCCTGTTGTTCCTGGCGATCAGCTTCACCTTCACGTGAAAAAGATCAAACAGCGCGGAAATATCTCTAAATTTGAGTGCGTAGCAGAGGTCGATGGCGTAAAGGTGGCCGAAGCTGAAGTCGCCGCGATGGTTGGCGTAGCCGAAGAGAAGGCGTGAGTACCTCAATGAAGGAAACTTTTATCCACCCTACTGCTCTCGTTGAGGCGGGTGTGGAACTTGGGCAGGGCGTATCTGTCGGCCCTTTTTGCCATGTGCTGTCTGGTGCTATCATCGGTGATGGCTCGGAACTGATGAGCCATGTTGTGGTCAGCGACGCGGTAACGCTCGGCGCTGGCGCAAAGGTATATCCGCATGCTGTTCTGGGTTGCGATCCGCAGAATGGAAAGCATAAAGGCGGACCGACCCGACTGACAGTGGGTACGAATTGCCTTATCCGCGAAGGTGTCACCATGCACCGCGGTTCAGACAGCAGTCGCGGCTTCACAAGTGTTGGCGACAATTGCCAGTTTCTCGCCTATGCGCATGTGGCGCATGATTGCGATGTTGGCAATCACGTTACATTCGCCAATAACGTCATGATCGGCGGTCATGTCGAGATCGGTGACTATGCGATTCTTGGCGGTGGTTCGGCTGTTCACCAGTTCACGCGCGTTGGACATCATGCCTTTGTTGGCGGGATGGCCGCACTTGCACATGATCTCATCCCTTACGGCAGTGCGATCGGCAACCATGCGTATCTTGGTGGTCTGAATATCATCGGAATGAAGCGTTCCGGTATGCAGCGCAAGGATATCCATAATCTGCGCCACGCGGTGCATATGCTGTTTGATCGCTCCAAGCCTGTGCGTGAACGCGCGCAGGACGTTCTCAAGGCAATTCCTGACTCCGATGGTGTGAAGGACCTGATTTCCTTCATTCTTGTTGAAAATAAACGCGCCTATTGTACGCCGCCGCTTGGTTCATCCATAGGCGGAGCGATGGATGATGGTGACGGTGATTGATAGCGGGAAAAGCGCGATAATGCGCCCGCGCACGGCCATTATTGCTGGCAATGGTCTTTTGCCGATTAAAGTTGCCGAGGCTCTGAAGGCGGATGGAAATCCGCCTTTTGTGCTTCCGTTGCGCGGTGAAGCTGATGCTTCACTTTATGATTATGATCATCAGGAAATTTCGGCTGTTGATTTTGGCATGCTGATGCGCGCCATGCGGTCTGCTGGCGTTTCGCAAGTGGTTCTGGCCGGTGGCCTTCGCAATCGACCGCATCTGAGCGATTTGAAGCTTAATTTACCGACAATCCGGGCTGCGCGGTATGTTTTGGTTGCGCTCAGTCAGGGCGATGATGCGCTGTTGCGCGCCTTTATGCGCTTGCTGGAGCGCTACGGCTTTAAAATGGTTGGAGCGCACGAAGTTGTGCCAGACTTGTTGTCCCCCGAACCTGCGCGTTGTTTGACCCGTTTGGGAGCAGATTCGCGTGAGCGCCGGAATATCGCGCTTGCAATGGACGCAGCGCTTCGCCTGGGTGAACTTGATGTCGGGCAGGGCGCTATTGCGGCTGGGGGGCGTGTTGTTGCGCTTGAGGGGGCTGAAGGCACCGACTTGATGATTGAGCGCGTTTTTGCGCTGCGTCAGGAGGGCAGAATTTCAAAACGCGGCGGCGTGCTTGTCAAAATGGCCAAGCCACGGCAGGATGAGCGCGCTGATTTGCCAGCGATCGGTGTGTCCACGGTGGAAAATGCAGCGCGGGCTGGCCTTTCCGGAATCGCGATTGAAGCGGGGCGCACCTTCATTCTCGGCCTTGGTGAAACCCTGGCTGCGGCAAATGAAAAAGGCCTTTTTATCGAGACGATCAGTCGAAGCACAAAGGACATATAAGGGTGAGTAAAACCAGCCGGCCATTGAAAATAGCAATCGTGGCCGGAGAAGAATCCGGCGATCTTCTTGGCGCCGATCTGATAGATGCTCTTCGTGGCCAGACCGACAGACTTGTGGATATTGTTGGTGTCGGCGGCACGCATCTGACCGAGCGCGGCTTGAAGAGTTTTTTTGATCCTCATGAAATTGCACTCATGGGGCTTGGTGCAATTCTCAAAAACTTGCCCGGCCTTATTCTGCGTATTGGGCAGACGGCGAAGCGGATCGTTGCTGAAAAGCCGGATTGCGTTTTGCTGATTGACAGTCCCGATTTTACCCATCGCGTTGCAAAGAAAATACGTGCGGCTGACCCGTCTATTGCTATCGTCAAATATATTGCCCCAAGTGTCTGGGCATGGCGGCCGCAGCGAGCCAAAGCCATGCGGGCCTATGTCGATCATGTTTTGACAGTCTTGCCGTTTGAGGTCGAGGTGATGAAGCGGCTCAACGGACCGCAATCGACCTATGTAGGGCATCGTTTGAGCAGTTATGCGCCGATTCTGAAAGTGCAGGCGGCGCAACGTAAAGCCGAGATGACACGTTGGCCCGACGGGTCACGTTGCCTGCTTTTGCTTCCCGGTTCCCGCCGTGGCGAGCTTCAGATGCTTATGGAGCCATTCGGCAAGGCGGTTGCGGAACTTTCGAAACGTGTTGAAAAACTCGAAGTTATTCTGCCAACCTTGCCGCGCATTGAAGAAACGGTGCGTGAGATGTCAAAGGACTGGGCCGTTAAGCCTCTCATTGTGACTGGTGATGAGGCCAAATGGGATGCTTTTTCGCGTGCGGATGCGGCATTGGCCGCGTCGGGTACTGTTTCGCTGGAGCTGGCGCTGTCGCATATTCCGACAGTTCTTTCCTATAAAGCTGACTGGTTCGCGCGGCAGTTTCTGATCTCCCGTATTACGATCTGGAGTGCGGCTCTTCCCAATATTATTGCAGACCAGCCAGTTGTGCCGGAATTCTTCAATGAGTCGGTGAGGCCCGGTAATCTTGCGCGCTATATTGAGCAATTGATGCAGAAGACAGCTTCGCGGCAGGCGCAGCTTGACGGCTTTGATAAAGTTACCTCGATCATGGCGACAGAACGCCCATCGGGCGAGATTGGCGCACAGGTTTTGCTTGATCTTGCAGAGAACGGTAGAAAACGCTGAACGCTGGAAAAACAAGACAAATAAAAACCCCGGCGATTTGCCGGGGTTTTTGCATATCGAACGACGATTACTTGCGCTTTGCGACTGGTACGTAATCGCGTTCCGCAGATCCTGTGTAGAGCTGGCGCGGACGGCCGATCTTCTGCTGTGGATCTTCGATCATTTCCTTCCACTGCGCGACCCAGCCGACGGTGCGGGCGAGTGCGAACAGAACCGTGAACATTTCGGTTGGGAAACCGAGAGCCTTCAAGGTGATGCCGGAATAGAAGTCGATGTTTGGATAGAGCTTCTTTTCGATAAAATATTCATCGGTCAGAGCGATCTTTTCGAGTTCCAGAGCAACGTCGAGAAGCGGATCGTCCTTGATGCCGAGTTCGCCCAGAACCTCATGGCAGGTCTTCTGCATGATCTTCGCGCGTGGATCGTAGTTTTTGTAAACGCGATGGCCAAAGCCCATCAGACGGAACGGATCGTTCTTGTCCTTGGCGCGTGCGATGAATTCTGGAATGCGGTCTACCGTGCCAATTTCAGCCAGCATGTTGAGGGCTGCTTCATTGGCGCCACCATGTGCCGGGCCCCAGAGACAGGCAACGCCTGCGGCGATACACGCAAACGGATTGGCACCCGACGATCCAGCAAGACGAACGGTCGAGGTCGATGCGTTCTGCTCGTGATCAGCGTGCAGGATGAAAATACGGTCCATAGCGCGCGCCAGAACCGGATTGACCTTATATTCTTCACATGGAACGCCAAAGCACATGTGCAGGAAGTTCGACGCAAAATCGAGGTCGTTCTTTGGATACATGAACGGCTGGCCAATGTGATACTTATAGGCCATTGCGGCAAGCGTTGGCACCTTGGCGATCAGGCGGATTGAAGCAACCATGCGCTGATGTGGATCGGTGATATCGGTCGAGTCATGGTAGAAAGCCGACATTGCACCAACGCAGCCCACAATCACTGCCATCGGGTGCGCATCACGACGGAAGCCCGTAAAGAACTTCGTCATCTGCTCATGGATCATCGTGTGACGTGTTACGCGGTAATCGAAATCAGCTTTCTGGGTTGCTGTTGGCAGTTCACCGTAAAGCAGCAGGTAGCAGGTTTCGAGAAAGTCACCATGTTCAGCAAGCTGATCAATCGGATAACCACGATAAAGAAGAACACCTTTATCGCCATCAATATAAGTGATTTTGGATTCACACGAAGCCGTCGATGTGAAACCTGGATCATAAGTGAAAGCGTTGGCGTTCTTGTAAAGTGGCCCGATGTCGACGACCTCTGGCCCGACAGTGCCTTGTCGTACAGGCAGATCGAATGTTTTGCCGTCGAGGGTAAAGCTTGCTGTCTTATCTGACATCGTGTTTCCTTTCGTGTCCACTTTGCCGCCCGTATGGCGGCTGAATTTTAATCGTCGTTATAACTTGTCTCTCGTAATCTCTGGATGTTTCCCGCTTTCGCGGGAACCCGGTTTTTCAACGCATTACCCTAACGATTTCGCTCGCCAAACTATCCCAATGATTTTGCGATGCAATGCGTAATTTGTACTAATTAAGCCCGTTTTGTCACGTCAGCGTGAAAGCTGGGATTTCAAACGATTTGATCTTTTATACGTGCAAGCGACTCGTCTCGGCCCAGAACGAACAGAACGTCGAATACACCCGGAGATGTTGCTCGGCCTGTCAGTGCGGCGCGCAGAGGTTGTGCCACCTTACCAAGTTTCAGGCCAACGGCCTCCGCATGCGCGCGAACGGCTGCATCCAGCGATTCAACGGTCCAGTCTGTGGCTGCTTCAAGATGCGGGAGCACAGCTTTGAGAACTGCACGGCCTTCATCATTGAGCAGGGAGGCTGCTTTTTCATCGAATTTCAGCGGACGCTGTGCGAAAATGAATTTCGCGCCGTCGGCCAGCTCGACAAGCGTTTTTGCGCGATCCTTAAGGCCCGGCATTGCGGTGAGAAGTTGCGCACGTCCCTTGTCATCAAGGGCTTTTGCAAGCTCTTCGCCGCCCTCAATTTCCGGCAGCACAGCGATGAGAGCATCAAACAGTGCTTTATCATCACTGTTACGCATATAAACGCCATTGATGGCTTCCAGTTTCTGAAAGTCAAAACGTGCCGCGCCTTTATTGATGTCTTTCACGTCGAACCATTCGATCATCTGTTCGGTTGACATGATTTCATCGTCGCCATGGCTCCAGCCAAGGCGAACTAGATAGTTGCGCAGCGCTTCCGGCAGATAACCCATGGCGCGATAGGCATCAACGCCCAGTGCGCCGTGACGCTTGGATAGTTTTGCACCGTCTGCGCCGTGGATCAGCGGGATGTGTGACATTTGCGGAACGTCCCAGCCCATCGCATCATAAATCACGGTCTGGCGTGCCGCATTGGTCAGGTGATCATCGCCACGGATAATATCGGTGACCCCCATATCATGATCGTCGACGACAACGGCATGCATATAGGTTGGATTGCCGTCCGAACGCAGAATGATGAAATCATCAAGATCCTTGTTCGGGAAACGCACATCGCCCTGTACGGCATCGCGTACCAGTGTTTCGCCTTCGCGAGGTGCCTTGATTCGGATGACTGGCTTTACACCTGCCGGTGCTTCGGATGGATCACGGTCGCGCCAGCGGCCATCATAACGCGGCGGACGGCCTTCGGCCCGGGCCTTCTCGCGCATGTCTTCCAGCTCTTGCGGCGTTGCATAGCAATAGTAGGCTTTGCCTTTGGCAACCAGTTCTTCAGCCACTTCGCGATGACGCGGTGCGCGTTCGAACTGCGAAATGACGTCACCATCCCAGTCAAGGCCAAGCCATGTCAGACCGTCGAGAATTGCAGCCGTTGCTGCATCCGTGGAGCGTTCGCGGTCGGTATCCTCGATGCGCAACAGCATTTTGCCGCCGCTGTGCTTGGCATAAAGCCAATTGAACAGGGCGGTCCGGGCTCCGCCAATATGAAGGAAACCCGTGGGCGAGGGGGCAAAACGGGTTACGACCGGTTTCGACATGACAGCTCCACTATAAAGGCCGCGTCAGGGTACAGCAGATGTGCTGGACGAGGCAGAATTTTGAATATGTAGCGCCCGTTTGTTCATAATCTACAGGCGTCAAGGATTCTTAAGTGAGAACCCTATCGATTTTGACTGGGGTTCATGTAGCATAGGCAGCACAGTGCGCAAGGGCTTCGCGCGATCGGGGAACACTTTTGCAGTCAGGCGGGGGCATGACGAGCATAAGGGACACACAGGAAATAAGCGAACGGGTATTTGTCAAAGACATGTCCGCGGGGCTTGAACGCGCCTTATTGCCCGAACCTTGGATACCTTATAAAGCAAGCGAAGATTTATCTCCCATCTTACCACAACAGCATCGAACCCCATCACAGCGACTGTCGGCGCTGACTTCGCTTGCGTGGCTCAACTTAAGTGCTGCAATGCTAAGGGAAATCGGCAGGGGCATGTTTTTCCTGCTGTTTCCGGTCTTCATGGGCATCGGGGCGATTGTCTATTTCACACTCTCATTTGAACCTCATTGGTTGCCCATTCTGGCAATTCTAACCGCTCTTGGTGGTGTTCGAGTTTTATCACGCAGGCATTTTCTGTCATCGCGGTTGCTAACGCTGGCCCTTGCGCTTCAGTTGGGAGTGATTGCGGGAAAATTTGAAACAGAGTGGCGAGCCACGCAATTGTTAGGCTCGGAGGTCGCGACGCGCATTACAGGAAGGGTGGCAGCGCTCGAATATAAGGATAACGGCAGTTGGCGTGTGACGCTTGATTTGATCGAAACCCAAAGACCGAAGCTTCGCTATGCACCGCAACGCATCCGCATTACAGCGCGCGATATTCCGGCACGCACGACAATTGGCAGCGGATTAACTGGCTTTGCGCGTCTGCGCGTGCCTTCTGGGCCAGTGAGACCGGGCAATTATGATTTTGCATTCCATGCTTATTTTGCCGGCATTGGAGCGAATGGCTTTTTTCTTGGAACTCCAAAAATTGCAGATGTTTTGGAGCCGAAGGGGCTTAAGGCGACGATTGCAACTGAAATTGCCAGATTGCGTGTCCATGTTTCCGAGAGGATTGTGGAGGTGCTTTCAGGGGAAGATGGCAGTGTTGCTGCCGCACTGATCGCAGGCGAGCGGGCAGGGATCAGTGATGAAACCAACAATGATCTGCGCAAGGCGGGGCTTGCGCATATTCTGTCAATTTCTGGCCTGCATATGGTGCTGGCAGCCGGTGTGGTCATGATGTCTCTTCGTGCATTACTCGCGCTTTTTCCCGCATTCAGCGCACGTTATGCTGTCAAGAAATATGCTGCATTTCTCTCGCTTTTGAGTTGCACTTTTTATCTCGCTATGTCGGGCGCAGATGTTGCGGCACAGCGCAGCTACTTGATGATTGTCGTCATGCTTTGTGCGCTGTTGGCTGATCGTGCGGCGATCAGTATGCGAAATCTGGCTATTGCGGCCGTGGCGATGATTGCCATTTCTCCGCATGAAATTCTGGGGCCGAGCTTTCAGATGTCGTTTTCGGCGACTGCGGGGCTGATTGCTGCATTAGCGAGAACGCGAAATTCGTGACGGTACGATTGCGCGATGGAAGTTTCGCAGTCAACCGCAGCAGACCTCCGCAATTTACGGCGCAGAACTGGCAGACGGCCTATCTGATTGATGATTTTATCCCACCGCAGAGTGCGATGAAACGAAGTGCTGGCGCGCGCGAGGATGGCTTTATCTGTGAGGATGGGCTTTGCACCCTGTCACTTCGGGACGGGCGCATATTTGCCTATACCGCTCAGGAAGAGATGCACGAGATTGCCTGTAATGTCGGGGACGTTGTGGTTCTGGCGATTGCAGGCAAAGACTTAAGCTGCACGCGTTCGTCTACGCTGGTGATTGGCCGACAGGAACTGGCCTTGAAAGGAACGCTCGAAATAAGGCTGGGAGAGGAAATGCAGCGCCATCAGGCGGTTTCTCCTGATCCAGCGGTCCGCGACAATCATCAGATTTATCGCTTTAGCGTTGCGGAGCAGCGCAAGGATGCAGCCTATGCCGATTATTTAAATTTTTCAGTCGGTGCGCCAACGCGCCCCTGGCAGCTTCATCGTCTCTATTCGCGCGCCGCACGCGGTCAGCCTGAGCGCGAATATAAGAAGAGAGCGAAAGTATTTACTATCGGGGTGGAAACAGAAGAAACGCTCTAAAGGACTCTATTAAAAGCATGCTCCTATCGATCCTTGTTTTGATCCGACAAGACTTATGCCTTCCGTCTATGCAGAGCATTTCCCGTTTTGATTGAATTATGGGAAATGCTCTATCTGTTTGTTTTTACGCATTTTGCCAGCAATAATCGATAGAAAAGAGGCTGTCGGCCTCTCCTTTCTCGAACGATTTTTAGTACCGTCGTATCAGACCGATCAGCTTGCCCTGTACGCGGACCCGATCAGGTCCGAAAATGCGTGTTTCATAAGCTGGGTTGGCGGCTTCCAGCGCAATCGATGCGCCCTTACGGCGGAACCGCTTCAGTGTCGCTTCTTCATCATCGACGAGAGCCACGATGATTTCGCCCGGGCTGGCGGTATCGCCACGCTTGATGATGACCGTATCACCATCAAAAATACCGGCTTCAATCATCGAATCGCCTTTGACCTCGAGCGCGTAATGCTCACCCGCACCAAGCATTTCGGGTGGAAGGCTGATGGAATGTGTCTGATTTTGAATGGCCGAAATTGGTACACCGGCTGCGATGCGACCCATCATGGGAATGGAGACCATTGCCGATGCATCACTATTGGCTGAAACCGGGGCGGTGCGCGCTGCTGAAGGCGCAGAGGGGGTTTTGCCGAGGCTACCCTCAATAACGCTGGGCGCGAATTTCTTCTGCGCGTTCAGACCGGGGGCTATCGAATCGGGCAGGCGCAACACTTCAAGCGCGCGGGCACGGTTTGGCAGCCTGCGGATGAAGCCACGTTCTTCAAGGGCGGTAATCAGCCGATGAATGCCCGATTTGGATGCCAGATCGAGCGCCTCTTTCATCTCATCGAAAGAGGGGGGAATGCCTGTTTCTTTCATACGTTCATGAATGAACAGCAGGAGCTCGTGCTGTTTACGGGTCAACATGCGCATACCCTCCGGACCAGAATCAAATAAAAACATAACCAGAACAAACACTATATGTTCCAGTCTTGTTCCGCAATGGTTTTAAAATTATTAATATGGGCCGACCCTATTGGATTTTACTATAGCATCATTATCGTGCAAGCATCACCCGCTGCGGCCGCGGGTGCATTTTCTTCTCTGATCAAAAGGGCATCGGAAGCCACCAGCGCTGACAGCATTGAGGAATCCTGAAGTGGATACGGCGTCGCGGTGAGTGTGCCATCCGCCGCCCGTTCAACCGTTGCGCGGACATAATCACGACGATGATCGTTCGCATTCATTGGCTTGCCAAGACGTGCCGGGCGGAAATCCGCGGTCAAATGACGCCCTGATAATTTCGCGATCAGCGGACGCAGAAATACCAAGCTGCAAACGAGGCTTGAAACCGGGTTGCCCGGCAGGCCGATGACATGAACGGTTTTGCCGGATACAGTTTTGTGTCCATACATCAGTGGTTTGCCGGGACGCATGGCGATTTTCCAGAAGTCGAGATCGACACCACAATTTTTCAACGCGCTGTGCACAAAATCGCGATCACCAACCGATGCGCCACCGATGGTCACGAGAATGTCGACACCATCATCGAGAACCTGACTGATTGCGGATTCGATCTTTGCGGGGTCGTCGCTGATAATGCCCATATCTTCAGGTTTTCCACCTGTACGACGCACGATTTCAGCAACGCCAATGCTGTTGGAGGCGACGATCTGGTCGGCACCTGGAATCGTGCCCGGAGGAACGAGTTCATCCCCTGTTGCCAGAATGGCAATGCGCGGCTGCTTGAAAACAGAAATCATGGCATTGCCGCTGGCAGCGGCAAGCGAAAGGGCCGGGGCATCAAGTTCCCGCCCACTTGGCAGAATAGTGTCACCAGGGGCAAAATCGAGGCCCGCATGACGGATGTGACGGCCTTTGTCCAATCCCTGACGGATTGTGAGCTTGTCGCCGGATCGTTCCGTGTCTTCCTGAATAACGATACTATCAGCGCCTACTGGCATCGGCGCGCCGGTGAAGATGCGGACCGCTTCGCCTTGTTTCAGTTGGCCTTCGAAGCGTTTTCCGGCGGCTGATTCGCCGATGATACTGAATTCAAGAGGATAGTTGATGTTTTGTGGGGCCATCAATGCATAGCCATCCATGGCCGAGCAATCGAAGGGCGGCTGTTTCAGCTTGGCTTGAACAGGTTCTGCAACAACACGTCCGCCTGCTTCAGAAAGAGAGAGCGTCTCTGTGCCATGCGGCTCTGCATTATTGAGAATACGTGCAAGGGCCTCATCGATTGGAAGCAGGGACATGCGTTTTCCTCTCGTCAGAAAAATCAGGCTTTCCAGTCACCTGACTTGCCACCGCTCTTTGCCGAAACGCGAATGTTGGTAATTTCCATGTGGCGATCAACGGCCTTCGCCATATCATAGATGGTCAGGCAAGTGACTGATACGGCAGTCAGCGCTTCCATCTCAACGCCGGTTCGGCCTTTTAGTTTCGCAGTCGCAGAGATGCGAAGGCCGGGAAGTGACAGATCCGGTTCAATGTCTACTGACACCTTTGTCAGCATCAATGGGTGGCAAAGTGGAATGAGATCAGCGGTCTTCTTCGCGGCCATAATGCCTGCAAGACGGGCAGTGCCGATAACGTCGCCTTTTGCGGCATTGCCTTCCAGAATAAGCGCCAGAGTTTCCGGCTTCATTCTCACCGCACCTTCGGCGGTGGCCACGCGTTCAGTTTCAGCCTTGTCGCCGACATCGACCATATGGGCGGCGCCTGTCTGGTCGATATGGGTGAGCTTGGCAGACATGGTTCACACCCTACCGGTCAGAAGTTCACGGGTGGCTGATGCCACATCTTCTTTACGCATCAGGCTTTCGCCGATGAGGAATGTGCCGATATTCGATTTTTCGAGACGCAGGCAGTCGTCATGGGTGAAGATGCCGCTTTCGCCCACCAGAAGGCGGTCCGAAGGCACCATCTTTGCGAGGCGTTCGGAGACTGCGAGATCGACTTCAAATGTGCGCAGATTGCGATTGTTTACGCCAACGAGGCGCGATGAAAGTTTCAGCGCACGTTCCATTTCTTCCTCGTCATGCACTTCAATCAGTGCATCCATGCCGAGATCAAAAGCAGTTTCTTCCAGCGCTTTTGCAAGGTCATCATCGACGCTTGCCATAATGATAAGAATGCAATCTGCGCCCCAGCTGCGCGCCTCATAGACCTGATAGGTATCGAAGAGGAAATCTTTGCGCAGGGCGGGCAGCGAGCATGCATTGCGCGCTGCAATCAGAAATTCAGGCGCGCCCTGAAAAGAGGGCGTATCTGTGAGAACAGAAAGGCAGGCAGCACCACCATCTTCATAGGCTTTTGCCAATGCCGGTGGGTCAAAATCCGGGCGGATAAGGCCTTTTGACGGGCTTGCCTTCTTGATTTCGGCAATGAGTGCGAATTGGTCTGCAGCGCGCTTGGATTCCAGTGCTCTTAGAAAGCCGCGCGTTGCGGGCTGATCTTTGGCCTGTGCCGTTACTTCTTGGAGCGGAAGGCGAGCCTTGGCAGCAGCGATTTCTTCGCGCTTATAGGCTTCGATTTTCCGCAGAATGTCAGTGGACATGTTTTTTCTTCTCCGTCAAAGCGGCTTGTCATGAGACACAGCGATAACTTTTTGCAGCACTTCAAGCGCTGAACCGCTGTCGATTGATTGCGCGGCGAGGGTGATGCCTTCCATGAGGTCGTTTGCTTTGCCTGCAATCACCAGTGCTGCGGCAGAATTCAACAGCACGATGTCACGATAAGCATTTTTCGCGCCCTCAAGTACGTCAAGCAAGGCTTTGGCATTCACTTCGGCATCGCCCCCTTTAAGCTCGGACATGTCCACGCGACGCAGGCCGACTTCTTCAGGAGTGATCTCAAAAGTGCGAATGTTTCCGTTTTCGAGTGCCGCGATCTTTGTTGTGCCAGCCGTGGTCATTTCATCAAGGCTATCGCCATAGACAACCCATGCCGTTTCAGAGCCAAGCTCTTTAAGCACTTCTGCCAGCGGTTCGACCCATTCAGCGGAAAAGACGCCAACCAGTTGCCGCTTAACGCTTGCCGGGTTTGAAAGTGGTCCAAGCAGATTGAAAATTGTTCTCGTGCCGAGTTCGACACGTGACGGTCCGACATGACGCATTGCTGAATGATGCATCGGTGCAAACATGAAGCCGAGACCAGCTTCATCAATGCTGCGCGCAATGGTATTGGCATCAGCTTCGATATTCACGCCCAAAGCAGCCAAAGCATCGGCTGCACCAGAGCGGGATGAGAGGGCGCGGTTGCCATGTTTTGCAACCGGAACACCTGCGCCCGCTACAACAAAAGCGGAGCAGCTGGAGACATTATAAGAACCAGACTGGTCACCGCCGGTGCCAACGATGTCAACCGCGTCAGCAGAAGCGCTTACCGGCAGCATACGTGAGCGCATGGATGAAACAGCACCTGCAATTTCAGGTACGGTTTCGCCACGCACACGCAACGCCATCAGGAAACCACCAATCTGCGACGGTGTCGCCTGACCGGACATCATGATGTCAAAAGCTGCCTTGGAATCCTCAAACGACAGTGGGGTGCCTAAGGCAGCCTTGGCGATATAGGGTTTTAAGTCAGCCATGATTTATGTCCGTTGCCTATCAGAGTGCCAGAAGATCAGAATGCCAGCGCGCGGTTGATCGCTGCTTGATTGATCTTCACTGGGTATTGCTTCTGCAATTCACCAACCAGTTGCTCAAGAACATCGTCGGTCAGTGCGTTTGCCAGATATTGCTGTTGTTGCGCAGGAATTGCTTCCGGGCCTGCTGCGGTTGGTTCGGTGACTTCGGTAACCTTGAAAAGGATTTGTCCGTCGTTTGAAACCGCGCCAGCGGTGCCCGTGTGGTTAAGTGGCCCACGGAAAACCTGAGCGGTTGCAGCCGAACCAAAATCCGCATCGTTCGTATTGCGGGTAATGCCGCGCTTGGTCTGCTTTTCAAGCCCAAGCTCTGCTGCAATCGCATCGAGAGTTTCTCCACCATCAAGGCGCTTCTTCAGCTCTGCCATGCGGTCGTTAAGGCGCTTTACAGCTTCTTCGCCTTTCCATTCAGCGATAACCTTGTCTTTGACTTCATCAAGGGTGCGATCACGGGCAGGGGTGATGCCATCGACCTGATACCAGAGGTAACCCGTGTTTCCCAATGTCAGCGCATCATTATCAAAGCCCTGATCCGCCTGAAACGCCGCCGAAATAAGGGCTTGCGAATTTGGCAGATCAACGTTTTTGCCGGTCGGATCGTTGCCTTCTGCATCAACCGCATCAACCGTTACAGATTTGAGATTGAGTGCTTTGGCAACGTCAGCCATGCTGCCGCCTTCCGAACGCTGCTGCTCATAAGCATCATGAATGCCGTTGATGCTGCTGATTGCGATATTGGTCGCAACTGTATCGCGAATTTCTTTTTCGACGTCTGACAGCGCCTTTACATTTGCCGGATTAACCTTCGTAACGCGCAGAATAACAGGACCAAATGCGCCCTTGACCACATCAGTTACGCCACCTTCCGGCAACGCAAAAGCCGCATCTGCGATAACCGCATCAGGAAGTGCCGTTTTCTCGAAAGTTCCCAAAACCAGATCAGCTTCGCTCTTTCCCTGTTCCTTGCCGATATCGACAAAGCTGGTACCGGCAGCGATTTTTTCATGCGCTGCTTTCGCCGCAGCTTCATCGGCAAAATTCAGCTGTTCGATGGTGCGGGTCTCATTGGTGCTGAAGCGGCTTTTGTTCTTCTCATAATATTCTTTGATTTCATCCTGCGTGACGGCGGATGCATCAGCAATATCGGAAGGTTCAAGCTTCACATAGGTGATCTTGCGGTATTCCGGTGCCTTATATTCAGCCTTGTGCTCATCAAAATATGCTTTGACGGCTTCGTCTGACGGTGCAGGAATGGCGTCAGCTTTCTCAGCCGGAACAGTAATATAATCAGCACTGCGGCTTTCGCCCTGATACAGCGCCAGTGCCTTCAGCATGGTGTTTGGCATTTTCAGGCCATCTGTTGATGCTTCAACGATCTGCTGGCGGCGCGCAACCTTTGCGCGGTTATCAAGATAATCCTGCGGGCGGATATTGGACTGGCGGAGCACAGCATCAAACTGCGCACGGCTGAAATTGCCGCTTGCATCTTTAAAGGAAGGATCTTCAGCGGTGAGGCGTGCGATACCGTCCTTGGAGAGGCCAAGCTGCATGTTACGGGCCTGCTCGTCGAGCACGACGCCGGCTGCAAGCTGCGCCAGAACCTGCTGGTCCACGCCAAGCTGCTGAGCTTGTTCCCGGGTCAGACGCTGACGGAACTGTTGCGAGAGCCGCATGAGTTGCTGCTCGTAAGCAAAGCGATAGTCGGACGTGCTTACAGAAGAGTCGCCTGCGCTGATCGCTTCATCAACCTGAAGCTCGCCATTGAACGCATCTGCAATACCCCAGACTGCAAAGCTTAAAACGAGCAAACCGAGAAGAAGCTTAGCAACCCATGATCTGGCGGCATCACGCATACTGTCGAGCATTGGAAACCCTTTAAGAACAAAATAAAGCCTGGCGAAAGATAAAAAGCCGTCACAGGGGATAACCTCAAGCCAGCCCCAGATGCAAGTTCTGATTAGGTTTTGAGCACTAAGAACATTGCAATGAACGACGAATACGCTTAGTCAGTGGCAAAAATTTGCGCTGCTGTAAGGCTATTGAGCAGTTCAACGTCATTAAAGGCGAGGAGAATGACATGACTCCGGGAATCCGCCCGCTGGTTGCTGGCAATTGGAAAATGAACGGTACGGGAGAATCTCTGACAGAACTCCGCGCAATTGCGGCCGGTTTGAGTTCAGATCTTGGCCGTAAGCTTGATGCTGTCATTTGTGTTCCTGCGACATTGTTGTCGCGCGCTGCTGACACGTTGGAAGGCGAAACGGTTGCACTGGGCGGACAGGATTGCCATCAGAAAACCTCCGGCGCGCATACAGGGGATGTTTCGGCGCTGATGTTGAAAGAAGCGGGCGCAAGTCATGTTATCCTTGGTCACTCCGAGCGTCGGACTGATCACCGTGAAGCGAATGAACTGGTTCGCAGCAAAGCAGAAGCCGCATGGAGTGCGGGACTCGTCGCTATCGTCTGTGTCGGTGAAACGGCAGATCAGCGTAAAGCAGATCAAACCCTTGAAGTGATTGGCAGCCAGTTGGCAGTTTCACTCCCCGATGGTGTTCATGCTGAAAACACGATCATTGCTTATGAGCCAGTATGGGCGATTGGTACAGGACTCACGCCAACCGTGCAGGATGTCCGCACAGCACACGCATTTATGCGCGAAAAGCTCATTGAACGTTTTGGTGCGAATGGCGCACATTTGCGTTTGCTTTATGGTGGTTCGGTCAAGCCGGGCAATGCGCCGGAATTGCTGGGCGTCGCTGATGTGGATGGCGCGCTTGTCGGTGGTGCGAGCTTGAAAGCTTCGGACTTCCTAGCCATATGCGAAGCCTATCGTAATTTGTAAGGCGTGCAACACAATCTATTGAGGATGTAGGGCTTGGATTATCACGCAATAGCGTGTAAAGAGCCGCTCTATCTATTTGTATCACAGCGCTGCGGGGTTGTTTCCCGTGGCTGCATTAGTTCAGAGATATAAAGACCTAACCTATGCAGACCATTGTCATTGTCATTCATCTGTTGATCGTTCTGGCGCTTGTTGGCGTTGTGCTCATCCAGCGTTCCGAAGGCGGTGGCCTTGGCATCGGCGGTGGTTCGGGCTTTATGACAGCGCGGGGCGCGGCCAATGCCCTGACCCGCACAACCGCTATTCTGGCGATTGGCTTTTTTGCGACTTCCCTCGCTCTGGGCATTATGGCTCGTTACGGTGAGCGTCCGACTGATATTCTTGATCGTATTCCTGCGACGGGAACGCAGACTCAGCCCGCAGGCGGAACGAATACAGGCGGCGGCATTCTGAATCAGCTTGGCGGCGAATCTTCGCAGACCAATGAGACACAAACGCCTGCGCCTGCGCAGCCTGAAACCACACAGCCACAGGCTCCACAGGTTCCAAATTCGCAGTAAGCGGTTTGAAATATAAAAATTTGAAAGCCGGTCCGTCAGGGCCGGCTTTTTTTATTGGATAAGATACGCGCAGTTAGAGTGCACATTCCGAAAGTGTTGCAAGCAGGCAATAGAGTGCTCTGAATCGTGATGAACTCACGATGCTGTTAATTGAGTAGTGACGCTCTTTACAGTATGCAGGGCTAAAGCCTGGGCGCGATAGTGCGGCAGGCACTTTCCGCATTGCTTGGGTTTTCGGGAACAGATCATGTCTTCACGTTTTATTTTAATGGCGGGCATTGCAAGCCTTTGCATTGGATTTGCCACTCCGGGCTTTGCAGCTGGTGCTGCCGGCGCTGAAGCCGAGCTTGATGCTGCTGCGGCAGGCAATGTTCAGCAGGTCGCAATGGCCAGCGATACCAAAGCAAAGCCTGCAAAGAATAAAAAGAAAAGCGCTTCGAATGCTGGTGCTGCCAAGAAGGTAGGGCTGAATCGCTATAATGTTGATCCGCGTTATAAGGCGCAGACCGTATCATTCTCCGGTTATGAGCCGGGTACGATCGTTATCGACCCTTCGAAGTATTTTCTTTATCTCGTCGAGAGCTCAGGCACTGCGCGCCGCTATGGCATTGCTGTGGGTAAAGTCGGTCTTGAGTTTAAGGGAACCGCAACTGTTAACGCCAAGCGCGAATGGCCACGCTGGATTCCCACCAAGGAAATGATCGAGCGTAATCCTTCGCAATATGGCCGTTACAAGAATGGCATGGATGGTGGTCCGGGCAATCCGCTTGGTTCGCGCGCGATGTACCTGTTTCAGGGTAACAAGGATACCTATATCCGTATCCACGGCACAACGCAGCCATGGACCATCGGTAGCCCGGCTTCAAACGGTTGCTTCCGCATGACCAATGAAGATGTCATGGATCTTTATGATCGAGTCGGGATGGGCGCAAAAGTCGTCGTTCTCTGATATTGGTTTAAAATACCCGAAAGGCCGGGAATTTCCCGGCCTTTTTTCGTGCGCGTGTAACATTGAATGCTACATCGTGTGAGAAGAATTGAGCTTGGTGAAAGCATCCGGTTTTCCCATATGGGAGGCCGATCGGATGTGATTTTGATGGAAAAAGCGCTGGTCGCACTTTTTTTAGTGGCGGAATCAGCAAGAAGGGTCTAACGACATAAGCCCATGGCGCGATATGTATTCATCACAGGCGGCGTGGTTTCTTCCCTCGGAAAAGGCATTGCCGCAGCAGCATTGGCTGCACTCCTTCAGGCACGTGGTTACCGCGTGCGTATCCGTAAACTCGACCCTTATCTGAACGTCGATCCCGGCACGATGTCGCCTTACCAGCATGGTGAGGTGTTTGTGACTGACGATGGTGCGGAAACAGATCTTGATCTGGGTCATTACGAGCGGTTTACCGGTCGTCCCGCCAATCAGCGGGATAACATTACCACCGGTCGCATTTACCGCAATATCATCGAAAAGGAACGCCGCGGCGATTATCTCGGTGCGACGGTTCAGGTCATTCCTCACGTCACGGATGAAATCAAAAACTTCATTCTCGAAGGCAATGACGATTATGATTTCGTGCTGTGCGAAATCGGCGGCACGGTTGGCGATATTGAAGCCATGCCGTTCCTTGAAGCCATTCGTCAGCTTGGCAACGAACTGCCGCGTGGCAGCGCGGTCTATATCCACCTGACCTTGATGCCGTACATTCCAGCGGCAGGTGAACTCAAGACCAAGCCGACGCAGCATTCGGTCAAGGAACTGCGTTCGATTGGTATTGCGCCGGATATTCTTCTGGTGCGTGCGGATCGTGAGATTCCGGCTTCTGAACGCCGCAAGCTTTCGCTGTTCTGTAATGTGCGTGAAAGCGCGGTTATTCAGGCGCTCGACGTCTCGACGATTTATGATGTGCCGATTGCTTATCATAAGGAAGGTCTCGACAATGAAGTGCTGGCGGCATTCGGCATCGAACCGGCTCCGAAGCCACGTATGGAACGCTGGGAAGAAATTTCCCATCTTCTGCACAATCCTGAAGGCGAAGTGACTATTGCCGTGGTCGGCAAATATACCGAACTCAAGGATGCTTATAAGTCGCTGATCGAAGCGCTTCAGCATGGCGGCATTGCCAATAAGGTGAAGGTCAATCTCGACTGGATCGAAGCGGAAGTCTTTGAAAGCGAAGACCCATCGCCGTACCTTGAAAAAGTCCACGGCATTCTGGTGCCGGGTGGCTTTGGTGAGCGTGGTGCGGAAGGCAAGATCCTTGCTGCCAAATTTGCACGCGAGCACAAGGTCCCTTATTTCGGCATTTGCTTTGGTATGCAGATGGCATGTCTCGAAGCTGCGCGTAACCTTGCAGGAATCGAAGATGCGTCTTCGACTGAGTTTGGCCCGACCAAGGAACCTGTTGTTGGTCTGATGACTGAGTGGCTCAAGGGCAATATGCTTGAAAAGCGCACGAAGTCTGGTGATCTTGGCGGCACGATGCGTCTTGGCGCATATGATTCCATACTCAAGGCTGGAACGCGTATTGCCGAAATCTACGGTACGACCGAAATTTCCGAACGTCATCGTCACCGCTATGAAGTGAACGTTGACTATAAGGACCGTCTGGAAGCAAGCGGTCTGGTCTTCTCAGGCATGTCGCCAGATGGTGTTCTCCCGGAAACGGTTGAATATGCGGATCATCCTTGGTTCATCGGCGTTCAGTACCATCCGGAACTGAAGTCACGTCCGTTTGAGCCGCATCCACTCTTTTCCTCTTTCATCGCAGCCGCGATGGAACAGGGAAGACTGGTTTAAAGCTTTTGCGCCCCTTCGGGGGCGCATTTCATTTGTGCGTCTTGTTTTTGTAAGATTTGCACGCCAGATAAGTGCCTTTCAGGCATCTGTAATTGAAGGTTCCCAATCATGACGACCGCTAATCCTACTGTCAAAATCGGCAATGTTACGTTCTCCAACACTGCGCCACTCGCTTTGATAGCCGGGCCTTGCCAGATGGAAAGTCGTGAACATGCCTTCGATATGGCCGGACGTTTGGTGGAGATTACCCAAAAGCTTGGCATGGGGCTCGTTTATAAGTCGAGCTTCGATAAAGCGAACCGCACATCGCTCAGCGCGCAGCGCGGCATTGGTCTGGAAAAGGCGCTCGAAGTTTTTGCCGATCTCAAGAAAGAGTTCGGTTTTCCCGTTTTGACTGACATCCACACCGAAGAGCAATGCGCGACTGTTGCTGAAGTTGTCGATGTCCTACAGATTCCAGCATTCCTTTGCCGCCAGACTGATCTTCTGGTTGCGGCTGCCAAGACGGGCCGCGTGATCAATGTGAAAAAGGGCCAGTTTCTGGCGCCCTGGGACATGAAGAACGTGCTCGCCAAGATCACCGAGAATGGCAATCCGAATGTTATGGCGACCGAACGCGGCGTATCTTTTGGCTATAATACGCTTGTTTCCGACATGCGCGCGCTGCCGATCATGGCTGGCTTTGGTTCACCAGTGATTTTTGACGCGACTCATTCGGTACAGCAGCCGGGTGGGCAGGGCGGCTCTTCCGGCGGTCAGCGCGAGTTTGTTCAAACACTTGCAAGTGCTGCGGTTGCAGTGGGTGTCGCGGGTGTCTTCATTGAGACACACGAGGACCCGGATCATGCGCCTTCAGACGGTCCAAATATGGTGCCGATCGATAAAATGTCCGCACTTCTCGAAAAGCTCATGGCTTTCGACAGAATTGCTAAATCGATTTAAAAATTCATCAGGAATTCACAGGCGGGGGATTTTCCTCCGCCTTTTAATTCTGTAATGAAGTCTCACATCGAATTTCTTCAATGTGCCTCGAACGAAACGAGGCTATCTACAGGGAAGGACTTGCCCCTATGACTGCAATCATCGACATCGTTGGTCGCGAAATCCTCGACAGCCGTGGTAACCCGACCGTCGAAGTAGACGTCGTACTCGAAGATGGTGCTTTTGGCCGCGCAGCGGTGCCATCAGGCGCATCGACAGGCGCACACGAAGCCGTTGAACTGCGTGACGGTGGCAGCCGTTATCTTGGCAAGGGTGTCGAAAAGGCTGTTGAAGCCGTCAATGGTAAGATTTTTGACGCTGTTGCTGGTATTGACGCTGAAAACCAGCTGCTGGTTGATCAGACGCTGATTGATCTTGATGGTTCGCCAAACAAGGGCAATCTGGGTGCAAACGCAATTCTCGGCGTTTCGCTTGCCGTTGCCAAGGCTGCTGCACAGTCAACAGGCCTGCCGCTTTATCGTTATGTTGGTGGTGCCAACGCCCATGTCCTGCCTGTTCCGATGATGAACATCATCAATGGCGGTGCACATGCTGACAATCCGATCGACTTTCAGGAATTCATGATCCTGCCGGTTGGCGCTCCATCGCTTCGCGAAGCTGTTCGTTATGGTGCGGAAGTTTTCCACACGCTCAAGAAGCGTCTGAAAGATGCCGGTCACAACACCAATGTTGGTGATGAAGGTGGTTTTGCTCCAAATCTGTTGAGTGCAGAAGCTGCTCTCGATTTCGTGGTTGAGTCGATTGAAAAGGCTGGCTTCAAGCCGGGTGAAGATATTGCTATCGGTCTCGATTGTGCTGCGACCGAATTCTTCAAGGACGGCAACTACGTCTATGAAGGTGAAAACAAGACCCGCGATCCAAAGGCTCAGGCAGAATATCTTGCCAAGCTTGCTGCCGATTATCCAATCGTATCGATTGAAGACGGTATGGCAGAAGACGACTGGGAAGGCTGGAAATACCTCACCGACCTGATCGGCAAGAAGTGCCAGCTCGTTGGTGACGATCTTTTCGTAACCAACTCCGCTCGTCTGCGTGATGGTATCAAGATGGGCGTTGCCAACTCGATCCTCGTGAAGGTGAACCAGATCGGTTCGCTGAGCGAAACGCTGGATGCTGTCGAAACCGCGCACAAGGCCGGTTACACCTCGGTTATGTCGCACCGTTCGGGTGAAACAGAAGATTCGACCATCGCTGATCTTGCCGTCGCAACCAACTGCGGTCAGATCAAGACTGGTTCGCTGGCGCGTTCTGATCGTACTGCAAAGTACAATCAGCTTATCCGCATCGAAGAAGAACTTGGCAAGCAGGCGCGTTATGCAGGCCGTAGCGCACTGAAGTTCCTCTAAGGATCTCTCTTTAATAAAAAACGGCGGCTTATGTGCCGCCGTTTTTGTTTGTCCTGTCCTTAGGCCTCTTCTTTGTGGAGCATCATCACCACCACAGCCATCATGCAGGGAAGACAATAGAGCAGGGCACCCAATTGCGTGTTGAGCGGGTTTTCCTTGGCTTGCCATGCCATAAACCAATCACCCGCAACGACCATAAAGCCAAGGCCCCAAACTGCGATTGCGCACAAAGCTCCCAGCATCGCCCATGCTTTGCCTCTGGCGAAAGCTGCATAGTCTTTACCAAGGTTTGTTCCCATCTTGAGAACGCCGATCATTGCCAGAATTCCTGCAAGTGTTTCCATTGCGGTAATACCGGCAAGGCCAACATAGGGTGCCCAACCGGCGGTAATCGAGCGCCAGGTCAGAGCCGGATTTCCATAAGTGTCGGCCATGGATAAGAGCGGCGCAACGGCATTCTGAGCAGTGCCCGAAAAATCGGCGGTGTTGTTCAGAAAGCTGAATAAACCCCATAAGGCGGGGAACAGAGCCATGATGATGCATGCAAGGCGCTTTACCAATTTTTCGGTTACCATTTTTTCTTCCTATATCTGAGTATAAAATAACAATTATTCTATATTTGTTTTTAATTGTTAAAATATCACTCTTATCATTTAAGTTAAAGATATTTGCCTTATTTAATTCCCTATGTCGATTTTCGATTTCTTAAATTCTGATAAAATATATTGGCAATTTATGATTAATATTTAAGTTGTTTCTTACTTAAGGTGATGATTTAATGTCAGCGTTAAACTGAATTGGATTGATGTCGAATTGTGGTGGCCGTGCTTGCACGCTGAAGCCGCCCCTTTGAAAAAATGCACCTGGATGGCTCGTCATCCTTTGGATGGTAAAGCTCTGTTAAGCAAAATAATGCTTCATAGTGGAAATCGGATAGACGGCTTTAATTCAGAATCAAAACCGTCGTGAGCGTCCGGGAAGGAAGCCGAAATGTGGACCAAGCAGAAACGTAAATCTATTCGCGGCCGATTTGTGCTGCCCGTTTTGACGGCTGCGTTTCTGAGCTATTTCGGTTTTCACGCCTATCATGGCGAATTTGGTCTCTATTCTCGTATTCAGCTCGAACAACAGAAAAGCCTTCTGACGCAGCAGCTTGAAAAGGTGACTGCCGATAGAGCTGCGCTTGAAAAGCGAGTCACGCTTCTTCGTGATGGGACGATTGAAAAGGACATGCTTGACGAGCAGGCACGCAGAGCGCTTAATCTCTCCCACGCTGATGAAATGACAATTATCATTTCTCGGGAAGATCGATCAAATTAACTGAAATCCAGTTAATTGTCTTTTTGTGATATGTTTTTAAGGGCTTGGCGGCATAGCAGCTATGCTCTACGTGCATATTGTATCTTGTAAATTGCCCGTATAACGTCACAATAGAACGACAATCGTAGAGCGCCGCGCGTCCTTTGTGTGCGTGAAAGGGCTCTGATAATTTGAATCGACGCATGTTGCTTTCAAAATCGATGCTGGTTTTGGGTGCATGCTATAGGGAGCGAGATATGGCACCGAAGGCTAATAAAGCGTCGGCTGGAAAATCGCAGGCGTCTTTTGGGAATGTTCCCAAGACACCAGCACCGGCTGATTTCAATAAAGAGCAGGAACTGAACGCCTACCGCGAAATGCTGTTGATTCGCCGTTTCGAAGAAAAGGCCGGTCAGCTTTACGGTATGGGTTTCATTGGTGGCTTCTGTCACCTTTATATTGGTCAGGAAGCTGTCGTCGTCGGTATGCAGACAGCACTTAAGGAAGGTGATCAGATTATCACCTCCTATCGTGACCATGGTCATATGCTGGCAACTGGCATGGAAGCGCGTGGCGTTATGGCAGAGCTCACCGGCCGCCGTGGGGGTTACTCCAAGGGCAAGGGCGGCTCCATGCACATGTTCTCCAAGGAAAAGGGCTTTTACGGCGGCCACGGTATCGTTGGTGCTCAGGTTCCTCTTGGAACAGGTCTTGCCTTTGCGAATAAGTATCGCGGCAATGACAATATCTCGGTTACCTATTTCGGTGATGGCGCTGCCAATCAGGGCCAGGTCTATGAAGCGTTCAACATGGCATCGCTGTGGAAGCTTCCGGTGATCTACGTGATCGAAAACAACCGCTATGCAATGGGTACGTCAGTTTCGCGTTCATCCGCTGAAACGGATTTCTCAAAGCGCGGTGTTTCGTTCAACGTTCCGGGCATCAAGGTTGACGGTATGGATGTTCGCGCCGTTGCTGCTGCTGCGGAAGCGGCTGCTGAATGGGCACGTGCTGGCAAGGGTCCGCTGATCCTTGAAATGGAAACCTATCGTTATCGCGGTCACTCAATGTCCGATCCTGCGAAGTATCGCTCGAAGGATGAAGTGCAGAAGATGCGTTCCGAGCACGATCCGATTGAACAGGTTAAACAGCGCCTGATCGAAAAGAACTGGGCCACTGAAGAAGAGCTGAAAGAAATCGACAAAGAAGTCCGCGACATCGTGGCTGATTCTGCCGAATTCGCTCAAAACGATCCAGAGCCGGATGTTTCCGAGCTCTACACGGATATTCTGCTCTAATTCGGGAAAGGTGTTGACATGCCCGTAGAAATTCTCATGCCCGCCCTTTCTCCAACCATGGAAGAAGGCAAGCTTTCCAAATGGGTGAAAAAGGAAGGCGACAAAGTTACATCCGGTGATGTGATTGCCGAAATCGAAACCGACAAGGCAACGATGGAAGTCGAAGCTGTTGATGAAGGCACAATCGGCAAGATTCTCATCGAAGAAGGCACGGAAGGCGTGAAGGTTAATACGCCGATTGCTATTCTGCTCGGTGAGGGTGAAAGCGCCTCCGACATCGGTTCCGCACCTGCTGCAAAAGCAGAGGCACCGAAGGAAGAAGCAAAAGAAGCGCCAAAGGCTGAAGAAAAGAAAGCCGATAGCGTGCCTGCTGCTCCAAAGGTTGAAGTTGCATCTGATCCAGATATTCCAGCCGGTACAGAAATGGTTTCGATGACGGTGCGTGAAGCACTGCGCGATGCCATGGCCGAAGAAATGCGTCGTGACGACGATGTCTTCATCATGGGTGAAGAAGTCGCTGAATATCAGGGCGCCTACAAGATTACGCAGGGTCTTCTTGACGAATTCGGCCCACGCCGCGTTGTCGATACCCCGATCACTGAGCATGGCTTTGCTGGTATCGGTGTCGGTGCTGCTATGGCTGGCTTGAAGCCAATCGTCGAATTTATGACCTTCAACTTCGCCATGCAGGCGATTGACCAGATCATCAATTCGGCTGCCAAGACGCTCTATATGTCGGGTGGTCAGATGGGCGCACCAATGGTGTTCCGTGGCCCTTCGGGCGCTGCTGCGCGCGTTGGTGCACAGCACTCCCAGTGCTATGCCGCATGGTACAGCCAGATTCCGGGCCTCAAGGTCGTCATGCCTTATTCGGCGGCTGATGCGAAGGGTCTTCTCAAGGCTGCAATCCGTGATCCAAATCCGGTCATCTTCCTTGAAAACGAAATTCTCTACGGTCATCATTTCGATGTACCGAAGCTGGATGATTTCGTGCTGCCAATCGGCAAGGCCCGCATTCATAAGCAGGGCAAGGACGCGACCATCGTTTCGTTCGGCATCGGCATGACCTATGCGGTCAAGGCTGCTGACGAACTGGCTGCACAGGGTATTGACGTTGAAGTCATTGATCTGCGCACCATCCGTCCAATGGATATTCCAACGGTTGTTGAATCGGTCAAGAAGACCGGTCGTCTCGTCACCGTTGAAGAGGGCTTCCCGCAGTCTTCCGTTGGTACGGAAATTGCCACCCGCGTCATGCAGGAAGCTTTCGATTATCTCGATGCGCCAATCCTGACGATTGCTGGCAAGGACGTTCCGATGCCATATGCGGCAAATCTCGAAAAGCTGGCTCTGCCAACTGTAGCAGAAGTGGTGGAAGCGGTGAAAACCGTGACCTACACCGCCTGAGGAGGTACTGGACATGCCGATTAAGATCACCATGCCAGCGCTTTCGCCAACCATGGAAGAAGGCAATCTTTCCAAGTGGCTGGTCAAGGAAGGCGACAAGGTAACGTCCGGCGATGTGATCGCCGAGATCGAAACCGACAAGGCGACGATGGAAGTCGAAGCTGTCGATGAAGGCACTGTTGCCAAGCTGGTCGTTCCTGCGGGTACGCAGGGCGTGAAGGTCAACGCGCTGATCGCAATTCTCGCCGAAGACGGCGAGGATGTTGCTGAAGCTGCGAAAGGCGGCGATTCTGCTCCTGCACCAAAGGCCGAAACGCCTAAGGAAGAGCCGAAGAAGGAAGCTGCGCCTGCGGCAGCTTCGGCTCCTGCAAAAGCTGACGCGCCAGCGGCTGCACCGGTAGAAAACAAGGGTGAGCGCGTTTTCGCGTCCCCGCTTGCTCGTCGCATCGCCAAGGATGCAGGCGTTGATGTTGCGGCTGTAAAAGGCACTGGTCCTCATGGCCGTGTTGTTCAGCGTGACGTTGAAGCTGCAATCAAGTCCGGCGGCACGAAAGCTGCATCGGCCGCACCACAGGGAGCGGCATCGGCTCCAAAGCCTCAGTCGGATGATGCCATCCTCAAGCTCTTTGAAGAAGGCACATACGAAATTGTTCCTCATGACGGTATGCGCAAGACTATTGCCCGCCGTCTGGTCGAATCGAAGCAGACTGTTCCGCATTTCTATCTGACCATCGATTGCGAACTCGATGCGCTTCTGGCTCTGCGTTCGCAGATCAATTCGGCTGCGCCGCTTATCAAGACAGAAAAGGGCGAGGTTCCGGCCTACAAGCTTTCTGTCAATGATCTGGTGATCAAGGCTGTTGCTCTTGCACTGCGTGATATTCCTGAAGCCAACGTCTCATGGACCGAAGGCGGCATGATCAAGCACAAGCGTGCGGATGTCGGTGTTGCTGTGTCCATTCCAGGCGGTCTGATTACGCCAATCGTGCGTCAGTCAGAATCGAAGACGCTGTCTGCCATCTCCAATGAGATGAAAGACCTTGCCAAGCGTGCGCGTGATCGCAAGCTCAAGCCTGATGAATATCAGGGTGGTTCGACCTCTGTGTCCAACCTCGGCATGTTCGGCGTGAAGGACTTTGCCGCGATCATCAACCCACCACATGCGACGATCTTCGCAATTGGTGCCGGTGAACAGCGCGCAGTGGTCAAGAACGGTGAAATCAAGGTTGCGACGGTTATGTCCGTCACCCTTTCCACCGATCACCGTGCGGTTGATGGCGCTCTGGCTGCTGAACTTGCACAGGCCTTCAAGCGTCACATCGAAAACCCGATGGGTATGCTGGTCTGATATGATTGAACGCCGCGTGTTGTCTGACATGCGGCGTTTGCTTATTTGTAAGCCGACAGAGGTCGGCGATCCGGGAATGCGCACCGCTAAGAATATGCGTATGATGCCGCTTCCCGTTTTCTGATAGATCAAAGGCAGGATAAAATGGCCGACATCTACGACGTTATTATCATTGGATCGGGACCGGGCGGTTATGTCACGGCTATCCGCGCAGCGCAGCTTGGTCTTAAGACCGCGATTGTCGAGCGCGAACATCTGGGTGGAATTTGCCTCAACTGGGGTTGTATTCCAACCAAGGCGCTGTTGCGTTCGGCGGAAGTGCTGCATCTGGGTGAACATGCCAAGGATTACGGCCTCAAGCTTGAAGGCTCGATCAGCGCTGATGTGAATGCAGTTGTTGCGCGTTCGCGTGGCGTGTCGGCGCGTCTGAATGGTGGCGTTGCCTATCTGATGAAGAAGAACAAGATCGACGTGATCTGGGGCGAAGCCAAGCTCGTTAAGGGTGCTTCCGGCAACACGCCAGCAGAGATTTCGGTCGGTAAATCATCGAAGCAGCGGATGCAGCCGCAAAATCCGGTGCCAAAGGGCGTGCTGGGCGAGGGCAGCTACAAGGCCAAGCACGTGATTGTTGCAACCGGCGCACGTCCTCGTTCGCTGCCGGGCATTGAGCCGGATGGCAAGCTGATCTGGACCTATTTTGAAGCGATGGTGCCGCAGGCGCTGCCAAAGTCGATGGTGGTGATGGGGTCCGGTGCTATCGGCATTGAATTTGCATCTTTCTACAATGCCATGGGCGTTGATGTGACGGTTGTTGAATTGATGCCAAACATTATGCCAGTTGAAGATGTGGAAATTTCCACCTTCGCGCGCAAGCGTCTGGAAAAGCTTGGTCTCAAGATCATCACCGAAGCCAAAGTGACCAAGGTCGAGAAGGGCACGGATTCCGTGACCGCTCACATTGAAACCAAGGACGGCAAGGTTGAAAAGCTCACCGTTGATCGTCTGATTTCAGCTGTGGGCGTTCAGGGCAACATTGAAAATCTCGGTCTTGAAGCGCTTGGCGTGAAGACAGATCGTGGTTGCGTCGTCATTGATGGCTATGGCAAGACCAATGTCGAAGGCATTTACGCGATTGGTGACGTTGCCGGTCCTCCGATGCTCGCTCACAAGGCTGAGCATGAAGGTGTGATTTGCATTGAAAAGATTGCCGGCCTGCCGAATGTTCATTCGCTTGATAAGCTGATGATCCCGGGCTGCATCTATTGCAATCCGCAGGTTGCATCGGTTGGTCTGACGGAAGCCAAGGCCAAGGAACAGGGCTTTGACATTCGTGTCGGTCGTTATTCCTTCTCGGCAAATGGTAAGGCCATTGCGCTGGGTGAAGATCAGGGGCTGGTCAAGACGATTTTTGATAAGAAAACCGGGCAGCTGCTTGGCGCGCACATGGTTGGCGCGGAAGTGACCGAACTTATTCAGGGCTTTGTCGTTGCGATGAACCTTGAAACCACGGAAGAAGAGCTGATGCATTCGGTCTTCCCGCATCCAACCCTTTCTGAAATGATGAAAGAAAGCGTTCTGGATGCCTATGGGCGTGTGCTGAACGCATAACGAAGAGGTGGTCACATTCCGCTGATTGATAATGGAGGGCCATGGCGGCGCGCCGCATGGCCCATGATTAAATGGTGTACCGTTGGTGGTCTTGCGCTTGGCTTTGCTGTCGGGAGCTTGAGCCTGATCGGAGGAAACACCATATCGGTCAATGGAATGGCGATTGCTGGCTGGTACGGCGTCTGGACACTGGCCTTTGCACTCGGATTTGGCGGACTTCTGTTTGGCCTGATCTGGGCACTGGTGTTCAGAGCATTAGGAATGGCGGCGAGACGGTAAGCCGCAGTATATTGACGATGTCTCCGGGCGTGCCAAGTTGACAGGGTAGAAGCCAGAGATTACGAACCGGACCCAATTTAGAAGCGTTTCAGATTTGTGATAGCTTCGGATAGGCAGGAAACAGCATGGTTACAGTTCTCGACACGGTGAACCAGAGACGTCTTCGTCATCCGGAGAAGGCACATCGTCCGGACAATGAAATCCTGAAAAAGCCGGAATGGATCCGCGTTAAGGCTCCTGTTTCACGCGGTTATAATGAAACGCGTGAGATTGTTCGTTCGAACAAGCTTGTGACCGTTTGCGAAGAAGCCGGTTGCCCGAATATTGGCGAGTGCTGGGAAAAGAAGCACGCAACCTTTATGATTATGGGTGAAATCTGCACGCGCGCCTGTGCGTTCTGTAATGTTTCAACCGGCATTCCGAAGGCTCTCGATCCGAATGAGCCGGAAAGTGTAGCACGAGCCATCAAGCAGATGGGCCTTACCCACGTTGTGATCACTTCTGTTGATCGTGATGATCTGGCCGATGGTGGCGCGCAGCATTTTGCCGATGTCATTCGCGCGATCCGCGAGGCAACACCGAAGACCACGATTGAAATTCTCACACCTGACTTTCTTCGCAAGGAAGGCGCGCTTGAAATCGTGGTCAAGGCCCGCCCCGATGTGTTCAATCACAATCTGGAAACGGTTCCGTCGAAATATCTCAAGGTTCGTCCGGGCGCTCGTTATTTCCATTCGATCCGTCTGTTGCAGCGCGTGAAGGAACTCGATCCGACAATCTTCACAAAATCCGGGATCATGGTCGGTCTTGGCGAAGAGCGGAACGAAATCTTGCAGCTTATGGATGATCTTCGTTCGGCTGACGTGGATTTTATGACCATCGGTCAGTATCTGCAGCCAACCCGCAAGCACCATCCGGTGATCCGCTTCGTCACGCCAGACGAATTCAAGTCTTTTGAAACGATTGGCCGTACCAAGGGCTTCCTGCTGGTAGCGTCCAGCCCGCTGACGCGTTCATCACACCATGCCGGTGATGATTTCGCGAAGCTCAAGGCTGCGCGCGAAGCGCAGGTTGCAGTACAGGCTTAAATTCGCATGCCGCAATTCACCAACGTCAGACGCGTTCATCACAGGGCAGACGAAATGTTTGCCCTGGTTTCGGACGTGGAAAAATATCCGCAATTTTTGCCGATGTGTGAGGCTTTGTCCGTTCGTTCTCGTAAAGAGAAAGACGGCAAGACGCTTCTGATTGCCGATATGACGGTGGGCTATAAGCTGATCCGCGAGACGTTCACCAGCCAGGTGCTTTTGAAGCCTGAAGAAAACGTCATCGACGTGAAATATGTCGATGGTCCGTTCCGCTATCTCGACAATCGCTGGACTTTTAAACCGGTTGGGAACGGTTCGGAATGCGATGTCGAGTTCTTCATCGATTATGAGTTCAAAAGCCGCACGCTTGGGCTTTTGATGGGGTCAATGTTCGATCTGGCGTTCCGCAAGTTTTCGGAAGCCTTTGAGAAGCGCGCCGATGCGATTTACGCTTAAGAATTAAGCGCTTCTAAAACCAGTCCCAGCGCGGACAGCACTGTTTCGTGACGAATATCTTCGCGCGATTTTTCACCAAAGCGGCATTCTTTATGCAACGTGGCAAAGCCTTTGCGTGCGCTGGCAATATGCACGAGGCCGACTGGCTTTTCAGTTGATCCGCCGCCCGGACCGGCAATGCCTGTCACAGCAATGCTGATGCCTGCGCGGGAGTTGTGAAGCGCTCCTTCCGCCATGGCGATTGCCACTTCTTTTGAAACCGCGCCCAAACGATTGATCAATTCCATCGGAACGCCGATCATTTCATTCTTGGCTTCATTGGAATAGGTGACAAAGCCGCGATCCACCACATCGGACGAACCGGCAATATCGGTGAGTGCTGCCGCGATCAGCCCGCCGGTGCAGGATTCAGCTGTCGCAATCATAATGCCGTGTTTGCGACAAGCATTGAGTACGTCGGTGGCTTGAGCTTCCGCAATAAGCGTCATTCTGGCACCTCGCCGGGATAAATCACAGTTGCTGTTACAATAGCGGCAATGCCTTCGCCACGGCCAACAAAGCCCATCTTCTCGTTGGTGGTTGCTTTGACAGATACACGATCCTGCGAAATTCCAAGCATGTTGGCCATGGATTCCATCATTGCGGGGCGGTGGGGGCCGATCTTTGGTTCTTCTGCGATGATCGTCACATCGGCATTGGCAATGCGGCCACCCGCTTCACGCACGATCTTGACCGCATATTCAACGAAGATGTGCGATGCGGCACCTTTCCATTGCGGATCGGATGGCGGGAAGTGCGTGCCGATGTCGCCTGCGCCGCGTGTGGCAAGAAGCGCATCAGTCAGGGCATGCAGAGCCACATCGGCGTCCGAATGACCATTCAGTTTCCTGTTATGCGGAATGGCCACGCCGCAAAGCGTGACATGATCGCCGGGTTCAAAGCTGTGAACATCATAGCCATTGCCGGTGCGAATATCTGGAAATGAAGTCATACCTTGCCTCAAACGTTTATCGGCCATTTCAATATCTTTGGCCCATGTCAGTTTTGTATTGTCGGGGGAACCTTCAATGATGCGCACGGGCAGGCCAAAAGCCTCTGCAATGGATGCATCATCGGTAAAGTCTGAGCGGCCGCTAAGATATGCCTTTTCATGCGCATCAAGGATTGGCGCAAAAGGAAAAGCCTGCGGGGTTTGCGCGGAAAAAAGACCAGCTCGTGGAACTGTTGTTTTAACGGTTCCATCACTGGCCGATTGTTTCAGCGTGTCGGATACAGCAAGTGCTGGCAATACGCCTTCTGTTGGTGTCAGCGTGCCGAATATGCCTTCAAGAAAACTCTGGTTGATGAAGGGGCGCACACCATCGTGAATAAGCACATAGTGCGGTGCATCGTTTTTCAGTGCCAGCAATCCAAGCCGTGTTGATTCCTGTCGCGTTGGGCCGCCAATGACGACACGCACGTTTGAATAGTGCCCGGTGATGGCATTTTCATAGAGATTGCGATCATCGGCATGAATGACCACGATGATCTCCTCAATCGCAGAGCATTGCGCAAAAACCCGCAGTGTGCGCGAAAGCACGGCTTCGCCGCCGATGCGCCGATATTGTTTCGGCCCTTCGATGCTTTGTCCTGCCCGTTCGCCGCGTCCTGCGGCTACGATCACTGCTGCTGCCCGTGAAATCTCGCTCGCCTCTGCCAAAAGATTCATCTCGTTCAATGCCGAATAATGCCTTGCGCAAATAATTGCCACACCGCAATGGATTTATCCGCATGAGCATGCGCTTTTCCTTGCGTTCAACACGTCAAATGATTAAAGTGTGTGCTAATTGCATCATGCACACCAAATGAGCATATCTTGATCACTCCTCTCGGTCAGCCTTTAAGCATAGGCAATGTGGTTGTTCCAAACCGCATATTTCTGGCGCCTATGTCCGGCGTTTCTGATCTTCCATTTCGAAAACGTGCCGCCGAAGCCGGTGCGGGAATGGTTGTTTCGGAAATGGTTGCAAGCGCTGAACTCTGCAATCGTCATAAGGAAAGCCTGTTGCGTCTCTCCGGTGAGGGGCTTGGCACGCATGTGGTGCAGCTTGCTGGTCGTGAAGCGCATTGGATGGGCGAGGCAGCCAAGATCGCTGAAGGCGAGGGCGCTGATATTATCGACATCAATATGGGGTGCCCTGCCAAAAAGGTAACGGGTGGCTATTCCGGTTCTGCGCTGATGCGCGATCTGGACCATGCGATGACCTTGGTTGAGGCAACCGTGAATGCTGTGAAAGTGCCGGTTACGCTCAAAATGCGTCTTGGCTGGGACGAAAACAGCATCAATGCGCCGGAACTTGCAAAGCGCGCCGAGGATGCGGGCGTTATGATGGTGACAGTGCATGGGCGTACGCGCTGCCAGTTCTATGAAGGCAAAGCCGACTGGGATGCCATTCATGCGGTGCGCGATGTCGTGAAGATCCCACTGGTTGCCAATGGCGATGTGTCATCATTGGAAGATGCGGAAGAATTGCAGCGCCGTTCGGGTGCTGATGCGGTGATGATCGGGCGTGCGTCTTATGGCCAGCCATGGCTTGCGGGATTGATTGCGGGCAGCGACTTTGCACCGCGATCAGATCAAGAGATTCTTTCTTATATTATAAGACATTACGAAGATATGCTCGACCATTATGGCAGCAAGACCGGCATTCGCCATTCAAGAAAACATCTTGGTTGGTATCTGGAACCTCATGCGGGTGAAGCATTCTCTCACGCAGATAAGGCTGAAATCATGACGCTCACTGATCCTCAAGCGGTTATCGCGGCGCTTTCCCGCGTTTTTCTGCATGAAGCAGACAGAAAGGTCGCATGATGGGTGGTCGAGGAGACATGAACGGTATTCCAGCAATCATTCTGGATGCGATCAATCAGCCTGTGATTATGGTCGGTGCCGACAATCATATTGTCTATGCGAATATGGATGCGGAACAGTTTTTCCGCTCAGGCTCTTCCATTTTGGCGCGCAATCGTCTCGAATCCTTTTTGCCTTTCGGGAGCCCTTTGCTGGCTCTGGTGGATCAGGTGCGCACAGCGCAAGTGCCGGTCAATGAATATCGCGTCGATATTTCATCGCCCAAACTGGGTGCCGAACGTATTGTCGATCTTTATGTTGCGCCGGTTATCGAAACGCCGGGGGCAGTGGTTATTCTGTTTAAAGAAAAGACCATGGCGGAGAAAATCGACCGCCAGATGACCCATCGGGGCGCTGCACGGTCGGTGACAGGCCTTGCTTCCATGCTGGCGCACGAGATCAAGAATCCACTTTCTGGCATTCGTGGCGCAGCGCAATTGCTTGAACAGGTTGTTGGCGATGAAGATCGCCCGCTGGCTCGACTGATTACCGACGAAACGGATCGTATTGTGAAGCTTGTCGATCGCATGGAAGTGTTTTCCGACGAACGTCCAATCGAACGCACGGCGGTCAATATTTATTCGGTGCTGGACCATGTGAAGACATTGGCGCGCAACGGTTTTGCGCGGCATATCCGTTTTATTGAGGAATATGACCCGTCATTGCCGCCAGTTTACGCCAATCGCGACCAGCTGGTGCAGGTATTTCTCAATTTGGTGAAAAATGCTGCGGAGGCACTGGGTGATAGCGAAGGTGCGGAAATTACGCTCTCGACAGCGTATCGTCCGGGGATTCGCCTGCAAGTGCCGGGTGCGAGTGATCGGGTGGCTTTGCCCCTGGAGTTCTGCGTGCAGGATAATGGTCCGGGCGTGCCAGAGGATATGCTGCCGCATCTGTTTGATCCGTTTGTGACGACCAAGACCAATGGATCGGGGCTTGGATTGGCGCTGGTTGCCAAAATCATTGGCGATCATGGCGGGGTGATTGAATGCGACAGCCATCCATCGCGCACCACATTCCGTATTCTTATGCCGCAGTGGAAAAGTTCTGCCGATAATATGTCTGCAAAGACAGGAGACAAAGCATGATAGCCGGACGTCCGACAGGAACGATACTCGTCGCAGACGACGATGCTGCAATTCGTACAGTGCTAAATCAGGCATTGTCGCGCGCAGGTTTTGATGTTCGGGTTACGTCCAATGCGGCCTCGCTCTGGCGCTGGGTCGCGGCTGGCGATGGCGATCTGGTGATTACAGACGTCAATATGCCGGATGAAAATGCCTTTGATCTGTTGCCGCGCATCAAGAAAATGCGCCCTGATCTGCCGATTGTGGTGATGAGCGCGCAGAATACATTTATGACTGCGATCCGCGCTTCGGAAGCGGGGGCGTATGAATATCTGCCAAAGCCTTTCGATCTGACGGAACTGATCAATATTGTTGGGCGCGCGCTTTCCGAGCCAAAGCATAAGCCTGTTGCGGTTGTTCCTGATGAGCAGTCGGAACATATGCCACTGGTCGGTCGCTCGCCTGCAATGCAGGAAATCTATCGCGTCTTGGCGCGCATGATGCAGACAGATCTCACCATGATGGTGACAGGTGAGTCGGGTACGGGCAAGGAACTGGTAGCGCGCGCGCTTCATGAATATGGTCGCCGTCGCAAAGGGCCATTTGTGGCTATTAATATGGCTGCAATTCCGCGCGATCTGATCGAATCTGAACTGTTTGGCCATGAAAAAGGTGCCTTTACCGGGGCGCAAAACCGCTCCAGCGGTCGTTTTGAGCAGGCCAATGGCGGCACACTGTTTCTTGACGAAATTGGCGACATGCCGATGGAAGCGCAGACGCGTCTGCTACGCGTGCTACAGCAGGGCGAATATATGACGGTTGGTGGCCGCACACCGATCAAGACCGATGTGCGGATCGTGGCTGCAACCAACAAGGATTTGCGCCAGCTCATCGCGCAGGGGCTTTTCCGTGAAGATCTCTATTATCGTCTGAATGTTGTGCCTTTGCGCCTGCCACCACTTCGTGAGCGCAGCGAAGATGTGCCCGATCTCGTGCGCCATTTCTTTAAGCGGGCAGCGGAAGAAGGGTTGCCAGAAAAGCGTATCACCGCGGCAGGCTTTGATATGATGCGCCGTTATCCTTGGCCGGGTAATGTGCGTGAGCTCGAAAACCTGGTGCGCAGGCTCGCCGCGCTTTATCCGCAGGATGAAATATCTCCCGAAATCATTGAAGCCGAGCTTAAGTCTGAGCTTGCCAAGCCGGATGCCCCGGCAGTTGTTTCGGGTGATCTGGAAAACATAACCATCTCGCAGGTGGTGGAGCAGAATATGCAACGCTACTTCGCATCATTTGGTGCGGATCTGCCGCCGCCAGGGCTTTATCATCGTGTGCTTGCCGAACTGGAATACCCGCTGATTCTTGCATGTCTTACGGCAACGCGCGGCAACCAGATCAAAGCGGCTGAGATTCTCGGGCTTAATCGCAATACGTTGCGCAAGAAAATCAGAGAACTTGGCGTCAACATCTATCGCGGCGCCAAGCAATAAGCCGCCGTTGGTGAACGCACGATAATTTCGCGAAATTTGATCAGTGCGCCTTTTGATCTGATTTATCAGATCGGCGCTCTTGTTTGGTGTTTGTGCATTATCCAGCATAAGGCCGCGTCGCAGTTTTGCTGGAAATGCTATTAACCTGTAAACAATCGTTGCATTTTCGCCACAATGCGTTGCATAGATGCAACGCTATTGGGTAACATGGTTAACATGAACACAGCGAATCTGACCACGGAAATGGACAAAGCGGAGCAATCATCGCGTAGCGGTGAGGGGCGCAGACTTCTTGCGCTGCCTGGTATCATCACCGTTGTCCTGGCGCTGATCACAGCGTCTATTTCTTTTGCCATCCTGATCGGCATTACGCCAATCACGCCGGATCGTGCAGTGACGCTTGCGCTGGTGATTGTTAATGTTGCGCTGATTGTATTTCTCATCCTGCTGATTTGCCGAGAAATCTACCGGATCATCTCGGCACGCAGGTTGGGAAAAGCCGCTTCAAGACTTCACGTCCGTATTGTGGCGCTGTTCTCGTTGATTGCGGCAATTCCCGCAATTGTGGTGGCAATTGTTGCATCGGTCACACTCAATCTCGGTCTCGACCGCTGGTTTGATACCAATACGCGTGACATTGTCAGTTCGTCGCAGAGTCTGACGACGGCCTATATTCGTGAAACGGCGCTCAACCTGCAAAGCACATCATTTTCAATGTTGCAGGAACTGGATGCGCAACGCACACTCTATAGTCTCGATAGAGGTGGTTTCATTCGATATATGACCCTGCAAGCGGGTGGCCGGGGGCTGCTGGGTGCGTTTTTGGTGCGTGAAGATGGGGATGTCGTTGTTAAAAGCGAGACTGGTGTTGAAGCACGCCTTCCAGCACCAACCGAAGATGCTTTGAAGACGGCTGTAGACGGCAAGCCGGTGATCATCCCTCCGGGCAACAGTAATTTTGTTGGCGCAGTTATCAAAATGCGCGAGATTCCAGATCTTTACCTTTATACGGTGCGCTCGGTTGATCAGCAGATTCTTGAAGCCATGCGCCTGATGGAAGCGAACACTGCGCGCTATCAGGAGATGGATGCCAACCGCATTCCAACGCAGATCGCTTTTGCGCTGCTTTATTTCGGTCTGACGCTCATTGTTCTGTTGTCAGCGATATGGACTGGTATTGCTGTTGCCGACCGTCTTGTTCGCCCGATCCGGTTGTTGATCGGTGCTGCTGACGATGTGGCTGCCGGCAATCTTGATAGCTCTGTGCCCGTGCGTTCTTCAGACGGTGACGTTGGCGCGCTGTCTGGCACGTTCAACAACATGGTTGCTGAACTCAAAAGCCAGCGCAATGAACTCTTGTCTGCCAAAGATCAGATTGATGAGCGCCGTCGCTTCTCGGAAGCTGTGCTTTCTGGTGTGACAGCGGGCGTTATCGGCATTGAGTCGGATGGCTCGATTTCTATCCTCAACCGCTCTGCCGAGCATATGTTTGGTGTCAGCTCAGAGGATGCCATCGGCAAGAGCCTGAGTAGCATCGCGCCCGAAATCGGGCAGGCCTTTGAAGTTGCGCGCACAACGGGGCGTACGGTTCATCGTGAGCAGGTCAGTATGACCCGTAACGGTGTTGCACGCACCTATAATGTGCAGGTGACGGTTGAAGATGCAGATTCCGACGATCATTCCTATGTCGTGACCGTCGATGACATTACGGATCTTGTTCAGGCGCAGCGGTCTTCTGCATGGGCAGACGTCGCACGTCGAATTGCCCATGAGATCAAAAATCCGCTCACCCCGATCCAGCTTTCGGCAGAACGTATTCGCCGTCGCTATGGTAAGGTGATTGTCGAAGATCGTGAAGTCTTTGATCAGTGTACGGATACGATCATTCGGCAGGTCGGTGATATTGGTCGCATGGTGGATGAGTTCTCGTCTTTTGCGCGGATGCCGAAGCCTGAAATGAAGGCCATGGACATGCGCGAGGCTTTGCGCGAGGCATCATTCCTTATCGAGGTAAGCCGTCAGGACATAAAATTCACCAATGACTATGGTTCTGAAAAGCTGATTGGTTCTTTTGATAGCCGATTGATTGGCCAAGCATTCGGCAATGTTATCAAGAATGCCAGCGAGGCAATTGACGCCGTGCCAAAGGAAGAGCGCGGTGAGGGGCATATCCTCGTTCGCTCGAAAAAGGCGGATGGACAGCTCATCGTTGATGTCATCGACAATGGCAAAGGTTTGCCGCGTGATGATCGTCAGAAGCTTTTGGAGCCTTATATGACAACGCGAGAGAAAGGCACCGGCCTCGGTCTCGCTATTGTTCGCAAGATCGTGGAAGACCACGGCGGACATCTGGAATTGCATGATGCGCCAGCAGATTTTTACGAAGGTCGTGGCGCAATGATACGGATGATTTTCCCTGAAGTTTCCACTGGTTCGTCCGGTTCGGAAGAGGGAAGTCATGGAAACGAGATAATTGGACAGGTGATCTAATATGGCAGCCGATATTCTTGTAGTTGATGACGAAGCGGATATTCGGGAACTCGTTGCCGGTATTCTGAGCGATGAAGGTCATGAAACCCGCACGGCCTTTGATGCTGATAGTGCGCTTGCGGCAATTGATGATCGTGTGCCGCGACTGGTGTTTCTGGATATCTGGTTGCAGGGAAGCCGTCTCGACGGGCTTGCGCTGCTTGATGAAATCAAGAAGCAACACCCTGATCTGCCTGTTGTGATGATTTCCGGTCACGGCAATATTGAAACGGCTGTGTCGGCGATCCGTCGCGGCGCTTATGACTTTATCGAAAAGCCGTTCAAGGCCGACCGTCTTATTCTGGTTGCCGAACGTGCACTCGAAACATCGAAGCTGAAGCGCGAAGTTTCCAGCCTGCGTAAGCGTAGCGGCAACAGCATGGAGCTCATTGGCGCGTCGCTTGCGATCAACCAGTTGCGTCAGACCATTGAGCGCGTTGCGCCAACCAATAGCCGCATCATGATTACCGGCCCTTCGGGCGCAGGGAAAGAACTTGCTGCGCGCGCTATTCATGCGCAATCGAGTCGCGCCAATGGCCCGTTCGTGACCGTTAATGCTGCAACCATTACGCCGGAACGTATGGAAATTGAGCTTTTCGGCACCGAAATGGACGGTGGTGAGCGTAAGGTCGGTGCGCTGGAAGAAGCGCATGGCGGTATTCTCTATCTCGATGAAATCGCGGATATGCCGCGTGAAACGCAAAATAAGATTTTGCGTGTTCTTGTCGATCAGCAGTTTGAGCGTGTTGGCGGAACCAAGCGCGTGAAGGTTGATGTTCGTATCATTTCCTCCACAGCACAGAACCTTGAAGGCATGATTGCTGAAGGTACATTCCGCGAAGACCTGTTTCATCGTCTCTCTGTGGTGCCCGTACATGTTCCGCCCCTCGCGTCGCGTCGAGAGGATATTCCTTCTCTGGTCGAATATTTCATGACGCAGATTGCGGAACAGGCAGGCATCAAACCGCGCAAGATCGGCTCTGATGCGATGGCTGTTTTGCAGGCGCATAGCTGGCCGGGTAATATTCGTCAGTTACGCAACAATGTTGAACGTCTGATGATTTTGGCGCGTGGCGATGATCCGGAAGCGCCTATTACAGCCGATCTTCTGCCTGCGGAAATTGGTGATACGCTGCCACGCGCGCCAACAGAATCCGATCAGCACATTATGGCTTTGCCCTTGCGGGAAGCGCGCGAGCGTTTCGAGAAGGAATATCTTATTGCGCAGATCAATCGCTTTGGCGGCAATATTTCACGCACGGCGGAATTTGTTGGCATGGAGCGCTCGGCATTGCATCGCAAGCTCAAGTCGCTTGGCGTATAACGGTAAACAGGCGGGGCTATCATGCGGGTAATCGTGTGCGGAGCGGGGCAGGTCGGCTATGGTATTGCTGAACGTCTTGCTGCTGAAGAAAATGACGTCTCGGTTATCGATACGTCTGCGCGCCACATTGAGATTGTGCGCGATACGCTGGATGTGCGTGGCTTTGTTGGTCATGGCTCACAGCCGGATGTTCTTGCCGCAGCCGGTGCCAATGAAGCCGATATGATCATTGCGGTAACATTATCTGACGAAGTCAACATGGTGGCTTGTCAGGTGGCGCATTCGGTTTTCAACGTGCCAACCAAGATCGCTCGTATTCGTGCGCAATCCTATCTCAAGGCTGAGTATCAGGATCTGTTTTTGCGCGAAAACCTGCCGATCGATGTGATTATCTCGCCGGAGCTTGAAGTTGGTGAAGTGGTTCTGCGGCGTATTGCCTTGCAGGGCGCGACTGACGTGCTGCGATTCGCGGATGATAAGATCATCGGTCTTGCAATAGAATGCCTAGAAGAATGTCCAGTTATCAATACGCCGCTCAAACAGTTATCAGACCTGTTTCCTGATCTGGCTGCGACTGTGGTTGGTGTTGTGCGCAATGGCAGTCTGTTCATTCCCCGTTCGACCGATCAGCTTCACGCCGGTGATCTGGCCTATGTTGTCACAACGCGCGAGCAGGTGCGCAGAACGCTCTCTTTGTTTGGGCATGAAAAGCCGGAAGCACATCGGATTGTCATTGCCGGGGGTGGCAATATCGGTCTTTATGTTGCCAAGGCCATTGAAGAGCGTAAATGGCAGACACGCATCAAGATGATCGAAAGTGAGCATGAGCGTGCCTTTACGATTGCTGATCAGCTTAGCCGTACAATGGTTTTGCATGGCAGCGCGCTCGATCAGGCGCTTTTGCAGGAAGCTGATATTGAGGATGCCGATCTGTTCGTGGCACTGACCAATCAGGATCAGGTCAATATTCTTTCCAGCATTATGGCGAAGCGCCTCGGTTGCAAGGCGAATATGGCGCTGATCAACACGGTTGCCTATCAGGACTTCACCCACATGGTGGGGATAGATGCCTATATCAATCCCAAGGCGGTGACGGTATCAAAGATATTGCAGCATGTGCGACGCGGGCGCATCCGTGCGGTTTATAGTGTCTATCGTGATATGGCCGAAATTATCGAAGCAGAAGCACTTGAGACGTCTTCGCTGGTAGGTAGCCCTCTTCGTGATCTTGATTTACCTGAGGGGCTGCGTATCGGGGCGATCTATCGCGATGGGCTGGTTATTCAACCGAATGGTGACGTCCGCATAAAGCCTAAAGACCGCGTTGTGATTTTTGCCTCTGCTGATGCTATCAAGCATGTTGAGCAAATGTTCCGTGTTAGTCTTGAATTCTTCTGATTTAGGCTCCAATAGATGCCTAAATTTATTGGCCGGTGGCTTTAATGGATATTTGTACGTTCTGGTATGGGCCGCGTCTGCGCGATGTCGATCGCATCTGTCTCGCATCAATGGTGATGACTGGCCAGCGTGTGAAACTGTTTTCATATGCGCCGATTGAGAATGTACCCGTAGGCGTCGAGCTGCATGATGCCAGCAAAATTCTACCTGAGGTGGTGTTTAAGCGACTTGATCCGGGCTATCCGAGTTTACGAAGCCGAACGACTATCGTTCAGTTCAGCGATATTTTTCGCATCATGCTGATGAAGCATAAGCAGGGTGTGTGGCTCGATACGGATGTGTATCTGCTCAAGCAGTTTCATCCTGATCCATCGAAACCCTATCTCGCTCGCGAGAATCGTTTCCGCGTTGGAGTTTCTGCGCTTTACCTGCCGCATGATCATCCGATTATCCGTGAATTCGAAGCCTATGTGGCGGCAAGCTATCCATTACCGCGCTGGCTTGGATTGCGGCGTGGGAAGTTGCGGCCATTATACTATCGTCTCATTGGTAAGGACGTAACGCCTGCCGCCATCGGGATTACGATTTTCGGAAATGACGGCATATCACGGCTAGCACGCAAATACGGTATCTTCAGAAACGCCGCTCCTCAGGAGAATTTCTATTATTGGGTGGGCAAGGAAGCGACGCGGATTTACGATCCGGCTTATGGGCTGGAACCCACGAAACACCCTGATTTCATTGGATTTCACATTCACAAGAAGCATAAAGAAGTTGTCTCAATGCAACCGGGAAGCTTCTATATGTGGGCGATTGATCGCGTGAAGCCATTGCTGGGTGGTCCGCTTTCAGATCATCCGAAATAGGGGCTGCTTATTCGTACCTGCAAGGATTTGCATATCAGGTTTTAAATTTGGCGGTTGCGCAAAGATTCCCATCCTGTTAACCGAAGCTTAAGAGCGAAGCAGTTGTCTTTCCACAGCAATTGCGATTAGTGACTGGTTTAGCGCGATCCGGGAGCTTGATTTATATTTGCGCGCATGTTCGTCTGGCATTTAGCGAACTGACTGCTGATCGATTAAAGGAATAAAAACAATGGCTGAACGATCGCAAAATCTTCAAGACCTTTTTCTCAATTCTGTACGCAAGCAGAAAATTTCACTGACCATCTTCCTTATCAATGGCGTGAAACTCACGGGTATCGTGACGTCTTTTGACAATTTCTGCGTATTGCTGCGCCGCGATGGACACTCGCAGCTTGTCTATAAGCATGCAATCTCGACCATCATGCCAAGCCAGCCTGTGCAGATGTTCGAAGGCGAAGAAGCCTGACGCATATCAGTTCAATATTGGTCAGTTTTATGCTGACCAATATTATGCCGGGGCGTCTTCTATTTGAAACCGCTAATACGGATACCTATCTGTATGGATAGTTATTTTCCGTATCCCGGAGTAAGTATATTTGTCGAAATTCAAGGATAAGAACGTTTCGCCTGCCGATGAAAATAAGGGATTTGGTTTGTCTGAACCAGAGCCGACCAGAGCAGCGGTTATCGTTCCCATATTACCCGAACGACACACAACAAGCACGGCAAGTGACGAAGGTGAGCGACCACAGTTTCAGCGCTCCAATGAAGCACGGCTGGAGGAAGCCGTCGGTCTTGCACGTGCGATTAATCTCGAAATAGCCCATGCCGAGAGTGTGATCGTCAATCAACCGCGTCCTGCGACCCTTCTGGGGACGGGTAAGGTTGAGGCAATCGCCGAAATCATTGAAGAGAAGTCGATCGGACTTGTCATTGTCGATCATGCTTTGACGCCGGTGCAGCAGCGCAATCTTGAAAAAGAGTGGAACGTCAAGGTTATCGACCGGACCGGCCTTATCCTTGAAATCTTCGGTGAGAGAGCACGCACCAAGGAAGGTGCGTTGCAAGTCGAACTTGCGCATCTGAACTATCAGAAGGGCCGTCTGGTCAGAAGCTGGACCCACCTTGAGCGTCAGCGCGGTGGTGGCGGCTTCCTTGGCGGTCCGGGTGAAACGCAGATCGAAGCCGACAGGCGTATGCTTCAGGATAAGATTCTGAAGATCAAGCGCGAGCTTGAGACGGTTGTGCGTACACGGACGCTGCATCGGCAGAAGCGTCGCAAGGTTCCGCATCCGGTGGTGGCGCTCGTTGGCTATACCAATGCGGGCAAATCAACGCTGTTCAACCGTATGACCGGCGCTGACGTGCTGGCCGAAGATATGCTGTTTGCTACGCTCGACCCGACATTGCGTCGCATTCGTTTGCCGCACGGTGAGACGGTTATCCTGTCCGATACAGTCGGTTTTATTTCAAATCTTCCGCACCATCTCGTTGCCGCATTCCGGGCAACGCTTGAAGAGGTTGTCGAGGCTGATCTGATCCTGCATGTGCGTGACATTTCCGATCCCGACAATGCAGCACAGGCTGAGGACGTTGAAAGTATTCTCGCCGGGCTCGATGTCGAGCCGCATGATCATAAGCGCGTGATCCAGATCTGGAACAAGATCGATAATCTGGATGAAGCGGGTCGTGAGGCAGCACTTCGCTTGGCTGCCGCCGGCAGCGAGGAGGGGCGTCCGATCCCGCTTTCAGCGTGGACGGGGGAAGGCGTTGACAGGTTGCTTTCCTTGATTGAGACCCGCATTGCAGGGGCGCTTGGAACTGTCGATGTTGTGCTTTCTCCATCCGAGCTTCGCATTCTTGACTGGATTTACCAGCATGGCAGCGATGTAAAGCGCGAAGATCTGGAAGATGGCTCTGTTCGTATTCAGGCCCGCCTTACAGAAACAGCACGAAAAATGCTGGATGAGAAACGCGGCATTAAGCCTGTCCCTCAGGATTCGGACTGGGATTGATCGGCATCTTGCGGAACAGGGTTGCAAAGCCCTATGTATGGAACATCCATACGATTCATATTCGTCATACACTATCCAGAGGCCCATAATGAGAGATCCTATTGAAACCGTCATGAACCTCGTGCCGATGGTTGTCGAGCAGACCAACCGTGGCGAGCGGGCCTATGATATCTTTTCGCGCTTGTTGAAAGAACGCATCATCTTCGTCAACGGTCCCGTCGAAGATGGAATGTCGATGCTGATCTGTGCGCAGTTGCTGTTTCTTGAATCGGAAAATCCGAAGAAAGAAATCAACATGTACATCAATTCGCCCGGCGGTGTTGTGACCTCCGGCATGGCGATTTATGACACGATGCAGTTCATCAAGCCGCCAGTGTCCACGCTTTGTATGGGGCAGGCAGCCTCTATGGGCTCGCTGTTGCTGACAGCTGGTGCCACCGGCCAGCGTTATGCGCTTCCAAATGCCCGTATCATGGTTCACCAGCCATCGGGTGGTTTCCAGGGGCAGGCGTCTGATATTGAGCGCCATGCGCAGGACATCATCAAGATGAAGCGTCGCCTCAACGAAACTTACGTCAAGCATACTGGTCGTGATTATGAGACGATCGAACGCACGCTTGACCGTGATCACTTTATGACAGCGCAGGAAGCTCTGGAATTTGGTTTGATCGATAAAGTGATCGAATCGCGCGAAGTGAGCGCCGAAGAAACCAAGTAATTTGGGGAGGCAGATAGTCTGCCTCTTCGTATTTTAGCGCGCTTTGCCACAAAAGGGGCTTATTTCGTGGTCCTACGTGAAGGATAACGCATGGTGTTAAGCATCTGTTGGGGTTCAGGGCGCTAAAATTGATCAGATTGTGCCGAATCTCTATGGGGAACATGATTTTTCATTTGTTCCCCGCCTGAGGTTCTGCAAAAGTCTCCATCAAAGGCTTACTCGGTCGGAAAGCCTGCGGTGACTGGGATCCAAAATGACAAGCAGTGCGTAAAAGCTGCTGATGGAGCCTGAAGGGAGCGGCGTTTTGCTTACCCTCATGGATCCGAACCGGAAAAAACGATCGAAATGAACACGCGATGAGGTTGTTGTTCGTTTCGGTTTATTGAAAGGAAACTGCAATGAGCAAAGTCAGCAACAGCGGCGGCGATTCAAAGAATACGCTTTATTGCTCTTTCTGTGGCAAAAGCCAGCATGAAGTTCGTAAGCTGATTGCAGGCCCGACCGTATTTATTTGTGACGAGTGCGTCGAACTTTGCATGGACATCATCCGCGAGGAAAATAAAACCTCAATGGTGAAGTCGCGTGAAGGCGTGCCTACGCCACAGGAAATCAAGGACGTTCTTGACGATTACGTCATCGGCCAGAAAGACGCCAAGCGTGTTCTCTCGGTTGCGGTACACAATCACTACAAGCGTCTTGCACATCAGAGCAAGAGCAACGACATCGAGCTTGCGAAGTCGAACATTCTGTTGGTCGGCCCAACGGGTTGCGGCAAGACCTACCTTGCCCAGACACTCGCACGCATCATTGATGTACCGTTTACCATGGCGGATGCAACGACGCTGACAGAAGCCGGTTATGTCGGTGAGGATGTTGAAAACATTATCCTGAAGCTGCTTCAGTCGGCCGATTATAATGTTGAACGCGCGCAGCGCGGCATTGTTTATATCGATGAAGTCGACAAAATCAGCCGCAAGTCTGATAATCCTTCGATCACCCGTGATGTATCGGGCGAAGGTGTTCAGCAAGCGCTTTTGAAGATCATGGAAGGCACTGTTGCTTCTGTTCCACCGCAGGGTGGTCGCAAGCATCCACAGCAGGAATTCCTGCAGGTGGACACGACAAATATTTTGTTCATCTGTGGCGGTGCTTTTGCCGGTCTCGACAAAATCATCTCGGCGCGCGGTGAGAAGACTTCGATTGGCTTTAGCGCAACTGTGAAGTCGGTTGACGACCGCCGCATTGGTGATGTGTTTAAAGAGCTGGAACCGGAAGATCTGCTGAAGTTCGGTCTTATTCCGGAGTTCGTTGGTCGTTTGCCGGTAATCGCGACACTGGAAGATCTGGATGTTGATGCACTGGTACAGATCCTGACCGAGCCGAAGAATGCGCTCGTGAAGCAGTATCAGCGGCTGTTCGACATGGAAAATGTTGAACTGAGCTTCCACGACGATGCTTTGCGCGCAATTGCCAATAAGGCTGTTGAACGCAAGACCGGTGCACGTGGTCTGCGCTCGATCATGGAAAAGATCCTGCTCGACACCATGTTTGAGCTTCCAACGCTGGAAGGCGTGCAGGAAGTGGTCATTTCCGGTGATGTTGTGGATGGAAGCGCTCGTCCGCTTTATATCTACGCTGAGCGTCAGGAAGAAAAGGGCAATGCGTCGGCTTGACGATTTGCCGGACTTTTGGAAAAAAGGCCGCGCAAGCGGCCTTTTTTTGTTTATCTCCTGGCAAATGCTGAATACTGGAAAAGCTTGTTATTGTACAAATCTCCGTGACAGCGCAGGATAAATGACGATTCTATGAAAGCTGCCCTGGAATCAGCTTGAATTTGGGAGTTCGACACTCCAATTATGGACCGAAGCACTGGTCATGGACTGCCTCATTATGAAAGGGGCCATAACCAGTGGCAATCGGGTCGAATGACCTGAGAAAGGACTTACAATGACGGGTATTGAACAGAAGACTCCTTTGGGTGGTTCTGGAGCGAATGGTGAAGACGGGCTGTATGCCGTCCTGCCGTTGCGCGATATCGTAGTTTTCCCGCATATGATCGTTCCGCTGTTTGTTGGACGCGAAAAGTCGATCAAGGCACTTGAAGAGGTGATGGGCGTTGATAAGCAGATTTTGCTTGCAACGCAGAAGAATGCGGCGGACGACGATCCGGCACCGGATGCAATTTATGAGATCGGCACGATCGCCAATGTGCTGCAGCTTCTCAAGCTGCCAGACGGTACCGTTAAGGTTCTCGTCGAAGGCACCGCGCGCGCCAAGGTTTCCAAGTTTACCGATCGTGAGGATTATCACGAAGCTTACGCAACTGCTCTGCCTGAGCCGGAAGAAGACGCTGTTGAGGTTGAGGCTCTGGCCCGTTCAGTGGTTTCCGATTTCGAAAACTACGTGAAGCTGAACAAGAAGATTTCGCCGGAAGTGGTTGGCGCTGCAAGCCAGATCGACGACTATTCCAAGCTCGCTGATACGGTTGCTTCGCATCTCGCAATCAAGATTCCTGAAAAGCAGGAAATGCTGTCGATTCTCTCGGTGCGTGAGCGTCTTGAGAAGGCGCTTGCCTTCATGGAATCTGAAATTTCTGTTCTTCAGGTTGAAAAGCGCATCCGTGGCCGCGTCAAGCGCCAGATGGAAAAGACCCAGCGCGAATATTACCTCAACGAGCAGATGAAGGCGATCCAGAAGGAGCTTGGTGATGGCGAGGACGGCCGCGATGAAGCGGCTGAACTCGAAGAACGTATCAACAAGACCAAGCTTTCCAAGGAAGCGCGCGAAAAGGCACAGGCTGAGCTGAAGAAGCTGCGCAGCATGAGTCCGATGTCAGCGGAAGCGACTGTTGTTCGCAACTATCTCGACTGGCTGCTGTCTATTCCTTGGGGCAAGAAGTCCAAAGTCAAGCAGGACCTGAACTTTGCCGAGGAAGTGCTTGATGACGAGCATTTCGGTCTCGACAAGGTCAAGGAGCGCATTGTCGAATATCTGGCCGTGCAGGCTCGCTCGACCAAAATCAAAGGCCCGATCCTCTGCCTCGTTGGACCTCCCGGCGTTGGTAAGACTTCGCTTGCCCGTTCGATTGCCAAGGCAACCGGTCGTGAATATGTCCGTATGTCGCTTGGTGGCGTGCGTGACGAGGCTGAAATCCGTGGTCACCGCCGCACTTACATCGGTTCGATGCCCGGCAAGGTCATCCAGTCGATGAAGAAGGCGAAGAAGTCCAACCCGCTCTTCCTGCTCGATGAAATCGACAAGATGGGCCAGGATTTCCGTGGTGATCCATCTTCGGCAATGCTTGAGGTGCTGGACCCGGAACAGAACTCAACCTTCATGGATCACTACCTTGAGGTTGAATATGATCTGTCGAACGTCATGTTCGTGACGACTGCCAATACGCTGAACATTCCGGGTCCGCTTCTGGACCGTATGGAAGTCATCCGTATTGCCGGTTACACCGAAGATGAAAAGCTCGAGATTGCCAAGCGGCACCTGCTGCCAAAGGCCATCAAGGATCATGCGCTGCAGCCGAAGGAGTTTTCGGTCACAGACGATGCGCTGCGCAACGTTATCCGTCTTTACACGCGTGAAGCCGGTGTTCGTAGCCTTGAACGTGAAATGATGACCTTGGCGCGTAAGGCCGTGACTGAGATTCTCAAATCGAAGAAGAAGTCGGTGAAGATCACCGACAAGAATCTCTCCGATTATCTCGGTGTCGAGCGTTTCCGATATGGTCAGGCCGAAGGCGAAGATCAGGTTGGCGTTGTCACAGGTCTTGCATGGACTGAAGTGGGCGGCGAATTGCTGACCATCGAAGGCGTCATGATGCCCGGTAAGGGCCGCATGACCGTTACGGGTAACCTCCGTGATGTGATGAAGGAATCGATTTCTGCGGCGGCATCGTATGTTCGCTCGCGCGCAGTTGATTTCGGCATTGAGCCTCCGCTGTTCGACAAGCGTGACATCCACGTGCACGTGCCGGAAGGCGCAACGCCTAAGGATGGTCCATCGGCTGGTATCGCTATGGTTACGGCAATCGTCTCTGTTCTGACCGGTATTCCGGTTCGCAAGGACATTGCAATGACTGGCGAAGTGACGCTGCGTGGCCGTGTGCTGCCTATTGGTGGGTTGAAGGAAAAGCTGCTTGCTGCATTGCGTGGCGGCATCAAGAAGGTTCTGATCCCGGAAGAAAACGCCAAGGATCTGGCGGATATTCCGGACAATGTGAAGAATAATCTTGAGATCGTTCCAGTGTCGCGAGTCGGCGAAGTGCTGAAACATGCACTGGTTCGGGAGCCGCAGCCGATCGAATGGACAGAGCCAGAAACGCCTGTCGCATCCGCTCCGGTGGACGACGAAGCAGGTGTTTCGACAGCACATTAATCATTGTCTGTGCCTAATAAGCTAACAATGCCGGGCTAAAAGCCCGGCATTTCTGTGTTTAACCCCGGGTTTCCGGGGTTTTTTCGTGTTGACAGGCTTGGTTTGTCAACCGATTTGAATAAACTGCACGCAATCCGGTCGCGTTATTCGTTCCGGTAGATAAAGAAAGGAAATGCCTATGAACAAGAACGAATTGGTCGCCGCAGTAGCGGAAAAGGGCGGTTTGACTAAAGCCGACGCAGGAACTGCCGTTGACGCAGTTCTCGCAGCTGTAACCGGTGCACTCAAGGCTGGCGAAGAAGTACGTCTGCCTGGCTTCGGCGTTTTCTCCGTATCGCATCGCGCAGCGTCGACTGGCCGCAACCCTTCGACTGGTATGGAAGTTGCTATTCCTGCCCGCAACGTGCCGAAGTTCTCGGCTGGTAAGGGCCTGAAGGATGCCGTTAACGGCTAATCCAGTAAACTGACGCGGCATGATCGCGCTCAGTTATACGAGAAGGCCCGGTTTAACCGGGCTTTTTTGCTTTATAAGGGGAGGTTTTGCGATGCGATTTTATAAAATGAGTGTGGCACTTCCGACCCTCGGTTTCGCGGGGCTGCTTTTCGGTATGCAACCGGCACAGGCGGACACCTGTGATGAGCAGGTCTTTCAGGATACAAAATTCATTATCTGTACGGTGAAGGCCAAAGAAAACCTGCGTCTGTTTTGGAAGGGCGCAGAGGGTGAGCCGTATCGCAATTTCTCGAAAATTGCAGATGCGGTGGCTGCGCAAGGCAAGACGCTGTCATTCGCGTTTAATGCAGGAATGTATCAGACCGATTTCTCGCCGATGGGGCTTTATGTCGAGGACGGGCAGGAACTGGTTGCTGCCGATACAAAAGCGCCTCAGCGTGCGTCTGGCCCGGTTCCAAACTTCTATAAAAAGCCCAATGGCATTTTCTATTTTGATAAAGACAGCGCCGGTATTGTTTCAACCGAGCGATTTCTAAAGCGCCGACCGCAGGCGCGCTTTGCGACGCAGTCCGGACCGATGCTGGTCATTGAGAACAAGCTCAACCCGATTTTGATCAAAGACTCGACGGACCGGACCCGCAGAAGCGGTGTTGGTGTTTGTGATGATGAGAGCATTCGCTTCGCAATTAGCGAAGATGCGGTGAATTTCTATGATTTCGCATCGCTGTTTCGTGACGGGCTGAAATGTCCGAATGCGCTGTTCCTCGACGGCGGCGGCGGTGCTGGAATTTATAATCCTGCCATGGGAAGAAATGACATCTCATGGCATGGCGGATATGGGCCGATTGTGGGATTTGTTGAATAGAGTGCATGAAAAAGGCGGGTTTAAAAACCCGCCTTTTTCATTCATTCAGCAGCTTCTGCTTTGCGCCCCGGACGGCGCTCCAGCAGTTCCTTGAGGAATTGGCCTGTGTAAGAGCGCTTTTCCTTCACGATGTCTTCGGGGCGCCCAACAGCGACAATCTCACCGCCGCCATCGCCGCCTTCCGGACCAAGATCGATAACCCAGTCGGCAGTCTTGATGACTTCGAGATTGTGCTCAATGACCACAACTGTATTGCCCTGTTCAACCAGTTCATGCAGCACTTCGAGAAGTTTTGCCACATCATGAAAGTGCAGGCCGGTTGTCGGTTCATCCAGAATATAGAGCGTTCGCCCGGTGGCTTTGCGTGAAAGTTCCTTGGCGAGTTTCACGCGCTGCGCTTCACCGCCAGAAAGGGTTGTGGCCTGCTGGCCTACTTTTACATAACCAAGTCCCACTTTAACGAGCGTCTCAAGCTTGTCGCGCACAGCTGGAACGGCTGTGAAGAATTCAGCGCCTTCTTCAACTGTCATATCGAGAACATCGGCAATCGACTTGCCTTTGAACTGTACTTCCAGAGTTTCACGATTGTAGCGTTTGCCGTGGCAGACGTCACAGGTGACGTAAACATCCGGCAGGAAGTGCATCTCGATCTTAATGACGCCATCGCCCTGACAGGCTTCACAACGACCACCTTTCACGTTGAAGGAGAAGCGTCCGGGCTGATAACCACGGGCTTTGGCCTCCGGCAGACCTGCGAACCAGTCACGGATCGGTGTGAAAGCGCCGGTATAGGTTGCCGGATTGGAACGTGGTGTGCGGCCAATCGGTGACTGATCAATGTCGATGACTTTATCGAGGAATTCGAGGCCTTCTATACGGTCATGTTCCGCCGGATGTTCGCGTGAGCCCATGATGCGACGCGAGGCAGCCTTGAACAGCGTTTCGATCAGGAAGGTGGATTTACCGCCGCCAGACACCCCGGTTACAGCGGTGAATGTGCCAAGTGGAATATCCGCCGAAACATTTTTCAGATTGTTGCCGCGTGCGCCGACAACCCGGATGCGCTTGTTCTTGGTCAGTTTGCGGCGCTCAGCCGGAACTGCCACCTCCATCGCACCCGACAAATATTTGCCGGTTAGCGAGTTCGGGTTGGACATGACGTCTTTCGGCGTGCCCTGCGCGATGATCTTGCCACCATGAACACCAGCCGCCGGGCCAATATCGACCACATAATCGGCTGTCAGGATCGCATCTTCATCATGCTCGACGACGATCACGGTATTGCCGAGATCGCGTAAGTGACGAAGCGTGTCGAGAAGACGGGCATTGTCGCGCTGATGAAGGCCGATGGATGGTTCATCAAGCACGTAAAGCACGCCGGTCAGACCGGAGCCGATCTGAGAAGCGAGGCGAATACGTTGACTTTCACCGCCCGAAAGTGTGCCGGAGTTGCGCGCAAGCGTCAGATAGTCGAGGCCGACATCATTGAGGAATTCCAGACGCTCGCGGATTTCCTTCAAGATACGGGCTGCAATTTCGCGCTGCTTGTCATTGAAGCTGCCATCAATATCACGAAACCATGCATCGGCATTGCGGATCGACATGCCGGTGATTTCACCAATGTGTTTCATGCCAACTTTGACGGCCAGCGCTTCCGGCTTCAGGCGAAAGCCTTTACAAGCCGGGCAGGGCGTTGAAGACATGAAGCGCTCGATTTCCTCACGCGACCATGCCGAATCGGTTTCTTTCCAGCGGCGTTCGAGATTGGGGATCACACCCTCAAAAGCCTTGGTGGTCTGATAGGCGCGCAGGCCATCATCATACTGGAAGGTGATTTCCTTGCCCTTGGTGCCATAGAGAATGGCAGTCTGCGCTTCATCGGAAAGATCGGACCATTTGGCACTCAGCTTGAAGCCATAGGCTTTGCCGAGCGCTTCCAGCGTCTGATTGTAATAAGGTGAAGACGAACGGGCCCATGGCGCAACGGCTCCATCTTTCAGAGAGGCGGAATGATCGGGAATGATCAGGTTCGGGTCAATCGCCTGTTGCGTGCCAAGACCGTCACAGGTCGGGCATGCACCAAAGGGATTGTTGAATGAGAACAGGCGCGGTTCGATTTCGGGAATGGTGAAACCGGACACCGGACAGGCAAATTTTTCCGAAAACATAACGCGTTCATGCGTTTCATTTGCCGATTTGTTGGCGCTACCACCGGCAGATGTATCCTCGGCCAGCAATGGTTTGTCGGCGAATTCTGCGATTGCCAAACCTTCTGCCAGTTTGAGGCAGGTTTCAAGGCTGTCGGCGAGGCGGGTTCCGAGATCAGGGCGCACCACAACGCGGTCCACAACCACATCAATATCGTGCTTGTATTTCTTGTCGAGGGCTGGAACGTCAGCAATTTCGTAAAAGGTGCCATCGACCTTCACGCGCTGAAAACCCTTCTTCTGAAGCTCGGCCAATTCCTTTTTGTATTCGCCTTTACGCCCACGAACGATAGGCGCCAGGATATAAAGACGGGTGCCTTCTTCCAACGCCAGAACCCGATCAACCATCTGGCTGACAGTCTGGCTTTCAATCGGCAGGCCGGTCGCAGGCGAATAAGGCACGCCCACGCGCGCGAAGAGCAGGCGCATGTAATCGTAGATTTCGGTGACGGTGCCGACAGTTGAACGCGGATTGCGGCTCGTTGTCTTCTGTTCGATGGAAATGGCCGGGGATAGACCATCGATCTGATCAACATCCGGCTTCTGCATCATTTCAAGGAACTGGCGCGCATAGGCTGAAAGGCTTTCGACATAGCGACGCTGGCCTTCCGCGTAGATCGTATCGAAAGCCAGCGATGATTTGCCGGAGCCTGAAAGGCCGGTCATCACGATCAGCTTGTCGCGTGGCAGATCAAGATCGACATTTTTCAGATTGTGTTCACGCGCGCCACGTATGGAAATGAATTTCTGATCGCTCATTCCGCGTCCTGCCTGTTTCGTCATGTCGTAGAGTGGCTGGCGCCGAAAAATTTATGGTGCGCCGCTCCACAATATGGGGATGAACCCTTTCAAAGGAAAGGGGCTGTTCAGTCGCTTTCCGGGTTCTAACGCCGGAACAAAGATCGAACAACCAGTCATCTGATAGGCGATACGAAATGTGAACGCAAGAGCGTTGACTGTTACTCCTGACAGGAGCAAACTATATTTGCTCGCCGGATGGAGGGACATCGCAGAATTGAAACGATGTCGACAAGAGGTCTGACTGGCTGAGTAAACGTAATAGGGAGATAGGAGCATGAGTCCACCTGACGACGTTGCATAGCTTTCATCATGATGAGAGCACAATTACTTGCAGTCTTAACTGCTTCATTTGCAAGGAATGATGCATTTTTGATTGAGACAGGTAGTTGCAGAAAATTTAAAAAATGCGCGGCAATCTGGCATCGTCGCTCAGATTTCCGAATAAATTTATCGGCGAATTACTGTCGATATAAGAGCTTAGCTCAACCCCAAGCCCTGCGCGCCTAAGAAACAGTGAGCGGCAGGGCTTAACTCTGCGAAGATTTTCCGGTTTCTATAGCGTGTCGCGTTTAATCGAATCCAATACGCTTGCTTTTTCTTCTTGTTTTACACATGCCGTTCTCGGATCGTAGGGGGAATGGAAATCAGGCCGGTGAACGAATTTCCCCGCGACGTTGGACCTCACTTTTCCGCAACATGCTTTATCTCTCCATGTATAAAATCTGCATTAAAATCCATTTCAAGCTTGTAAATTGAACAAAACAAGAACATAAACTTCTGTGGACATTGCCGGAATTCGCCGCGCGAGCATGAGCGCGGTGGAAGTGGCTGCTGTAAGGTGATAGTTGAATTTTAGGCCAATACCTTTTGGTATTTGACCATTCTTTAAAAGTAGACGCCGTTTGGCAGGGCTGAGAAGCGCGCTGGATGGGTGGATGCGAGAGATCCGGAGTAAGTTTTCAATGGCTGGTAGCGTCAACAAAGTCATTCTGATCGGCAATCTTGGTGCTGATCCAGAAATCCGCCGCCTTAATTCAGGCGATCAGATCGCCAATCTGCGTATTGCGACGTCGGAAAGCTGGCGCGACCGTCAGTCCGGTGAGCGCAAGGAACGTACCGAGTGGCATAGTGTTGTCATCTTCAATGAAAATCTTGCCAAGGTGGCAGAGCAGTATTTGAAGAAGGGGTCCAAGGTTTATATCGAGGGCGCGCTGCAGACGCGTAAGTGGCAGGATCAGAACGGTAATGATCGTTACTCGACTGAAATCGTGTTGCAGAAATTCCGGGGCGAACTTCAGATGCTTGATAGCCGCGGCGAAGGTGGTGGCGAGGGGCGGTCGTTCGGCGGCGGTGGTAATCGCAACCAGATGTCGGATTATTCCGGCGGCGGAAGCGATTTTGGATCGTCCGGCCCATCCAATCAGGGTGGTGGCAGCGGCGGCGGTTTCGCGCGCGACCTTGATGATGAAATTCCATTCTGATAAAAAAGCGGGCGTCACAAGCGCCCGCTTTTTTAGTTGGATTGATTGATAAAAAGAATAATATAAGCTGCTGTTTTAGCTTATTATTATCTGTTATCGTCTCGTTGATTATTTCCATAAAATGCGCCGTAGACAGATGACTTTTGCGATCGGACTGGATGAACGAAGTGAAATGGCTTTTGGCGGAAGAGCTGATCTGCTGCATCCCCATTCGCTGGGCATTATTTTTTCCGATGTGATTTTCTGTTGGGCGCGTGTGTTGTGATGCGGGCGGATCATACTCTTAACGGGTGTTTTGTTGCTGTTGTCGGTCCCAGTGGTGCCGGTAAAGATACGATTATGGACGCGGCGCGTGAGATACTGAAAGATGATCCGCGGTTTCATTTTGTGCGGCGCGTTATCACCCGACCACAAATGCCGGGCACTGAAGATCACGACAGTCTGGACGAGGAAGCTTTTCGCAAAGCGGCAGACGAGGGTGCTTATGCGCTTCAATGGCAGGCGCATGGTTTGAGCTATGGTCTGCCGCGTTCGCTGGATACCAAACTTGCGGAAGGCGCGGTTGTTATCGCCAATGTTTCGCGTCGGGTTCTGACGGATATTCGCAGACAGTATCAATCACGTTCCATCGTGCTGATAACTGCACAATCGTCCGTATTGGCTGAGCGACTGGCAGCACGTGGGCGAGAAACACGGGCACAGATCGAAAAGCGTTTGGCGCGTGAAGTGCGCTTCGATCATCAGGCTGACGACGTTGTGATGATCGATAATTCTGGAGCAGTGGCGACATCCATCGAAGCCTTCCTCGCACACTTAGAGCGGTTCCGGTTCTGATTGAATTCAGATCGGCAGCCTAAAGGGAAAACGAAGTGTCGGCGAGGGATATGTGCTTATCCTGTGATCAGCGACCTGACGCCATCTGCAACGAATTGCACGGCAAGGGCTGCCAATATGACGCCTAGCAGGCGCGTCAGGATTGAGCGGCCCGTTTCTCCGAGGAAGCGGTCAACGCGTTCTGCAAGCAACAGCACCAGATATGTAATGAGCAGGCAGGTAAATATGACCAGTAGCAGAACGGCGTGTTCTGCCGGTCCAGTGAACGAATCGGACGTCAGAACAATGGCGGAAATTGCACCCGGACCGGCTATCAGTGGTATGGCAAGCGGGAAGGCTGCGATATTGCGGATATGATCCTTGGTGATGGCAACTTCGGCGCTCTTTTCCTTGCGCTCGGTTCGCTTTTCGAAAATCATTTCGAAGGCGATCCAGAACAGAAGCAGACCGCCTGCGACGCGAAAAGCGCCGATACTGATGCCGAACATGCCGAGTATCTGCGCGCCAGCAATTGCAAACAGCGCCATTACCCCAAAGCCGATGATGGATGCGCGCAGCGCAACCTGTCCGCGATGGTTGCGATCCATGCCGGGTGTCAATGCAAGAAACAAAGGAGCCAGACCGGGCGGATCGATTGTGACAAGCAGGGTGACGAAGGCGCTGAAAACCGTATCGTAGAACCCCATGCTAAACGCGCCTCTTTTTTTGATATTTTTTGCCTGATTTGTGAAGCAGAGTGTAGCTGATCAAAGCCGCGCGGTCGATGTAAAGCACACGCTCAGGCAACATCATTACGCGATGTTTATGTGAATATCTTTCAAGTGCTTGATAAGATGGGCGAAATTAGCTGCTCGAATTGGCCTCGAAATTGGCGTTTTGCACCATTTTGCTCTATAAAGTGACTTTATCGATTCTGTTGAGAAAGATATCTGAATAGTGTCAGATCTAACGCCTCCACCCGGTTCCGAAGATATGAATGGCGGCCCGAGCGGCCCTACAGGTATCGAACCGATTTCCATTATTGAGGAGATGCAGCGCTCCTATCTCGATTACGCAATGAGCGTTATCGTGAGCCGCGCCCTGCCTGACGTGCGCGATGGCTTGAAACCAGTGCATCGTCGTATTCTCCATGCCATGAACGAGATGAACCTCGCTTACAATCGCCCCTACCGAAAGTCGGCAGGTGTGATCGGTGAAGTGATGGGTAAGTACCATCCGCATGGTGACGCTTCTATTTATGACGCCTTGGTGCGTATGGCGCAGGACTTCTCCTTGCGCGATCCACTCGTGGACGGCCAGGGCAACTTCGGTTCCATCGATGGCGATCCGCCAGCGGCGATGCGTTATACCGAATGCCGTCTGGAGAAGGTCACTGAATCCCTTCTGTCGGATATCGACAAGGATACGGTTGATTTTCAGGACAACTATGATGGCCGTGAGCGGGAACCAATGGTTCTGCCAGCCCGCTTTCCGAACCTGCTTGTCAATGGTTCGGGCGGCATTGCGGTTGGTATGGCAACCAACATTCCGCCGCATAATCTGGGCGAAGTCATTGATGGTTGCGTTGCGCTGATTGAAAATCCAGCCATTGAGCTGGAAGAAATCATGGAAATTATTCCCGGCCCGGATTTTCCGACCGGTGGTATTATCCTTGGACGTGCTGGCATCAATTCTGCCTATACGACGGGTCGTGGCTCGGTCATCATGCGTGGTCGCGTGGCGATTGAACCGATGCGTGGTGATCGTGAAGCGATCATCATCACTGAAGTTCCCTATCAGGTGAACAAAGCATCGATGATCGAGAAAATGGCCGAACTGGTACGCGACAAGCGTATCGAGGGCATTTCTGATCTGCGCGATGAATCGGACCGCGATGGTTATCGCGTTGTGGTCGAGCTCAAGCGTGATGCTGTTGCGGATGTCGTGCTCAACCAGCTTTACCGCTACACACCGCTGCAAACCTCTTTCGGCTGCAACATGGTGGCGCTGAATGGCGGCAAGCCTGAACAGCTTAATCTTCTCGATATGCTGCGCGCTTTCGTGGCGTTCCGCGAAGAAGTGGTAACGCGCCGCACCAAGTTCCTGCTCAACAAAGCGCGTGATCGCGCGCATGTGTTGGTTGGTCTGGCAATCGCAGTTGCCAATATTGACGAAATCATTGCTCTCATTCGTCGTGCGCCGGATCCGGCAACCGCGCGTGAGCAGTTGATGGAGCGTCGCTGGCCTGCTGCTGATGTGGCGCCGCTGATTCGTTTGATCGATGATCCGCGTCACAGGATCAATGAGGATAACACCTATAACCTCTCGGAAGAGCAGGCGCGTGCTATTCTTGATCTTCGCCTGCAGCGCCTGACAGCGCTCGGTCGCGAAGAAGTGGCGGATGAGCTGAACAAGATTGGCGAAGAAATTCGCGATTATCTGGATATTCTCAGCTCGCGCATTCGCGTTATGACAATCGTCAAGGAAGAGATGATTGCTGTTCGCGACGAGTTTGCCACGCCGCGCCGTACCGAGTTTGGTCTTGGTGGCGCCGAAATGGACGATGAAGACCTGATCGCTCGCGAAGATATGGTCGTGACTGTCAGCCATGCCGGTTATATCAAGCGTGTGCCGCTGGCCACTTATCGTGCACAGCGCCGTGGCGGCAAGGGCCGCTCCGGTATGGCCACCAAGGACGAGGATTTCGTAACCCGTCTGTTCGTCGCCAATACGCATACGCCGGTTCTGTTCTTCTCCTCGCGCGGTATCGTCTACAAGGAAAAAGTCTGGCGTCTGCCGGTCGGCAATCCGCAGTCGCGTGGCAAGGCGCTCATCAACATGTTGCCGTTGCAGCAGGGCGAGCGCATCACCACGATCATGCCGCTGCCGGAGGATGAGGAATCCTGGGCAAACCTCGACGTCATGTTCTCGACCACGCGTGGTACGGTTCGCCGTAACAAGCTCAGCGACTTCGTTCAGGTCAACCGCAACGGTAAGATCGCGATGAAGCTCGAAGAAGAGGGCGATGAAATCCTCTCGGTTGATACCTGTACGGAATTCGATGACGTTCTTCTGACCTGTGCTGGTGGCCAGTGCATTCGCTTCCCTGTCACTGATGTGCGCGTCTTTGCTGGTCGTAACTCGATTGGCGTGCGCGGTATCAATCTGGCAGAAGGCGATAAGGTCATCTCGATGGCTATTCTGCATCACGTTGATGCGGATGCTGCCGAACGTGCAGCTTACCTCAAGCGTTCGATTGCGGAACGCCGTGCGCAGGGTGCGGACGATGCCGATGATATTGTTGTTGTCGGTGAAGACGTCGAAAATGAAACCGAGCTTAACGACGAACGCTATCAGGAACTGAAGGCGCGTGAGCAGACCGTTCTTACCGTTAGTGAGTATGGTTATGGTAAGCGGTCTTCGTCTTATGAGTTCCGCGTTTCCGGCCGTGGTGGTAAGGGTATTCGCGCAACCGATACGTCGAAAACCGATGAAATCGGCAAGCTGGTTGCTCTGTTCCCGGTCGAGGCCAGCGATCAGATCTTGCTGGTTTCAGACGGCGGTCAGCTGATCCGTGTGCCGGTCGGCGGCATTCGTATCGCTGGACGTTCGACCAAGGGTGTCACGATCTTCAATACGGCTGACGGCGAAAAGGTCGTCTCGGTTGAGCGCATTTCGGAAACGGAAAGCGATGAAGAGAATGGCGCTGCCGAGATTGATGAAATCGCGGTTGAAGGTGATGCACCTGCAGCCGGTGGCGAAGAGTAAAAAAATGCGCTGATACGCAAGTGTCAGCGCGCTCTGTGATCCAAATGAAAAGGCCGGTGGCGGAAGCCATCGGCCTTTTTGAGATGTCAGGACTGGAGGGCACTGACGATCTTTGAAACTTTATTTAACGCGAACTCAATTTACGCACGGCGTTTAGATTAAAAGCGGCGGGACGTATGCGTTGGCGCTTTGCTTCATTCTCTTCCAGAAGCAAAACAATCGCCGATGCAGCCATTGCTACCATCATGGATAATGCCAGAAGAAATATCATCATCGCGGTATCCTTTCATTATAGATACGCTTGAGAAGCAAAAAGGTTGCAGCAAAGGTGCGCTCATGATGGTAAATCGGTTGTGAACTTGTCGTGAAATCGTGCTTCATTGCTCATTCAATTTGTTTTCTTGGTTTCTGATTTCTTTCCAATTGTGGTTGTTGTTGAAAATCTGATGAGAAAAGGCTAGCTGGTAGAAATGACGATCGCGATTTATGCGGGTTCATTCGACCCGATCACCAATGGCCATATGGATGTCCTGAAAGGCGCGCTCCGTCTTGCCGATCAGGTTATTGTTGCTATCGGCGTACATCCGGGTAAAAAACCGCTTTTCAGCTTTGAGGAGCGTGTTGCGCTTATTAACGCAAGCTCCAGCGAATTGCTTGGCGCTGATGCAAAGCGTGTGTCGGTAATTTCATTCGATGCACTGGTGATTGATGCGGCGCGCAAGCATGGCGCAAAGCTCATGGTGCGCGGCCTGCGCGATGGCACCGATCTTGATTATGAAATGCAGATGGCAGGCATGAATGGGACAATGGCACCGGAATTGCAGACTGTCTTTCTGCCAGCCGATCCTGCTGTGCGCACAATTACTGCCACATTGGTTCGCCAGATTGCCTCAATGGGAGGCGACATAAAGCCCTTCGTTCCGGTTGCTGTCGCTAAAGCACTGGAAGCAAAATTCAAATCCTGATTCAGGGAGTTTCTCGGTTATGTCATTTATTCGTTCGGCGTTCGCCGCAGCCAGCATTGTTGCGTTATCTCACGGGGCTGCCTTGGCAGCGGACACGCTTAATTTGCAGCTTAAAGATGGTAATGTTGCAATTGAGCTTGAACCAAAGCTTGCACCAAAACACGTTGCTCAGATTGAGAAGCTGGTAAAGGAAGGCGCTTATGATGGCGTTGCTTTCCACCGCGTGATTCCGGGCTTCATGGCTCAGACCGGCGATGTGAAGTTTGGTAATGTCGACAAGGGTTTCAATGCATCGCGTGTGGGTACTGGTGGCTCTGAATTGCCAAACATTCCAGCCGAATTCTCCAAGGAGCCTTTTGTGCGTGGCACGGTTGGCATGGCACGCAGCCAGGATCCAAATTCGGCCAACTCGCAATTCTTCATTATGTTCAATGACGGCGCCTTCCTGAACGGCCAGTACACTGTGGTTGGCAAGGTTGTCAGTGGCATGGATGTGGTTGATAAGATCAAAAAGGGAAGTGAATCCGACAATGGCTCGGTTGAAAACCCTGACAAAATCATCAAAGCCACAATCGAAAAGAAATAAGTTTTAAATTCAACGCGTATCCCTGTCCCAAAAACCAATCAAATTTGGGGGGATACGCTCAATAGGAGAGGCCCGATGGCTTATAAAGACCCGGAAAACACGCTCGTTCTTGAAACCACCAAGGGCAATGTCGTTCTCGAACTCTTCCCTGATCTGGCTCCCGGCCATGTCGAACGCATCAAGGAACTGGCACGCGAAGGCGCATATGACGGCGTTGTATTCCACCGTGTAATCGACGGCTTTATGGCGCAGACCGGCGACGTGAAGTTCGGCAAGACGGGTGGTGCGCATTTCAACGGCGCACGCGCTGGCATGGGCGGTTCGGATAAGCCTGACCTCAAGGCTGAATTTTCGAACACCCAGCACAAGCGCGGTACAGCTTCGATGGCTCGTTCGCAGAACCCGAATTCGGCTAACTCGCAGTTCTTTATCTGCTTTACCGATGCTCCATGGCTTGACCGTCAGTACTCCGTATGGGGTCAGGTTATCGAAGGCATGGACAATGTTGACAAGATCAAGCGTGGCGAACCTGTTACTGATCCAGACGTGATCGTCACAGCACGCATCGCTTCCGACATCTAATTCTGTCATTTCTATAGAAATATAGCGGCTCCGGTTTTGCCGGGGCCGCTCTTGCTTTGCCGAGGTTTATGATGCGTGTTGATCTTTTCGATTTCGATTTACCGGAAGAGAGTATTGCTCTGCGTCCAGCCGAGCCGCGCGATCACGCCAAGCTGTTGCGTGTGCGTCCCGGCCAGCCATTCGAAGATCGACAGGTATTTGAATTGCCTGATCTGTTGCAGCCGGGTGATGCACTGGTTTTCAACGATACAAAAGTCATTCCCGCACAGCTTGAAGGGATGCGTGAGCGCGATGGCAATATTTCGCAGGTGAGTGCGACGCTTCACATGCGTACCGGCCCGGATCGCTGGAAAGCATTTCTGCGCCCGGCCAAGCGCGTGAAAGAAGGCGATCGCATCCGTTTCGGTCATTCCGGTTCAAGCTGTTCCCTTGGAACTCTCGACGCGACCGTTGCCGAAAAGGGAGATGCGGGGGAGGTGCTGCTGGTGTTTGACCTTTCGGGTGCCATGCTCGATGAAGCCATTGCTTCCGTTGGCCATATTCCTTTGCCGCCCTATATCGCATCCAAGCGCTCTGAAGACGAGCGCGACCGCAGCGATTATCAGACTGTTTACGCGCGCGAAGAAGGCGCTGTCGCTGCACCGACTGCCGGGCTGCATTTCACACCAGAGCTGCTCAAAAAAATCCGCGAGCGTGGCATCGAAGAGCATTTCGTGACGCTGCATGTCGGGGCGGGCACATTTCTGCCGGTCAAAGCCGACGATACGACGGACCACAAGATGCATTCCGAGATCGGTTATGTTTCGCAGGAGACTGCCGATGCGCTCAATGCCGTTCATGCCCGCGGTGGCCGGGTGATCTGTGTTGGTACAACATCGCTGCGTCTTATTGAGAGTGCTGCCGGTGAAGATGGCATCATTCGCCCATGGGCCGGGCCGACGGATATTTTCATCACACCGGGCTACAAGTTCCGGGCAGTCGATCTGCTGATGACCAATTTTCATCTGCCGCGCTCGACGCTCTTCATGCTTGTTTCGGCCTTCAGCGGTTTTGAAACCATGCATGAAGCTTATAAGCGCGCCATCGACACAGGCTATCGTTTCTATTCCTACGGGGACTCTTCCCTTTTAGAACGTGCATGAACCTGTTTCCTTTTCCGGCATAATTCATTAGAGACACGCCATGACCAGCGAAAATTTTGAATTCAAAGTGCTTGCGCGTGATGGCGCAGCCCGTCAGGGCGAAATCTCCATGCCGCGCGGCGTGGTACGTACGCCTGCCTTCATGCCGGTTGGCACAGCCGGAACCGTCAAGGCCATGTATATGGATCAGGTGAAGGATTTGGGCGCGGATATTATCCTCGGCAATACCTATCATCTGATGCTGCGTCCGGGTGCCGAACGCGTGGCCCGTCTTGGCGGCCTGCATGAATTTGGCGGCTGGAAAGGCCCAATTCTGACCGATTCCGGCGGGTTTCAGGTCATGTCGCTCGCACAGTTGCGTAAGCTTAATGAAAATGGCGTGACCTTCCGCTCGCATATCGACGGCAAGCCATATGAAATGACGCCGGAGCGCTCCATCGAAATTCAGGGGCTGCTCGACAGCGATATTCAGATGCAGCTCGATGAGTGCGTGGCGCTGCCATCACCGGAAAGCAACACAGAACGCGCGATGGAACTGTCGCTGCGGTGGGCTGAGCGTTGCAAGGTGGCATTTGGCACGCAGCCAGGGAAAGCGATGTTCGGCATCGTGCAGGGCGGTGACAATGCGCGCCTGCGTGAGCGCTCGGCGGAAGCACTGAAAGCGATGGACCTCAAGGGCTATTCCGTTGGTGGTCTGGCCGTTGGTGAGCCTCAGAACGTCATGCTCGACATGCTCGAAGTAGTTTGCCCGATCCTGCCAACAGAAAAGCCACGCTATCTGATGGGCGTCGGCACGCCGGATGATATTCTGAAATCCGTTGCCCGCGGGATCGACATGTTTGATTGCGTGATGCCGACACGCGCCGGGCGTCACGGTCTGGCGTTCACGCGCTTTGGCAAGGTGAACCTGCGCAATGCGCGTCATGCCGATGATCATCGTCCGCTTGATCCTGAATCAAACTGCCCGGCAACACGCGATTACAGCCGCGCCTATCTGCATCATTTGGTCAAATCGGGTGAAGCACTGGGTGGAATGCTTCTCACATGGAACAATCTGGCCTATTACCAGTATCTTATGCAGGGTATTCGTGCAGCGATTGCGGAAGGTCGTTTTGAAGATTTTGCAGCTGAAACGACAGCCGGATGGGAGAGGGGCGATATACCCGCTCTTTAATTTAACAAAAAACGCGCCTCATAGGCGCGTTTTTTGTATGTATGTTAAATCAATAAGTTACCCGGCTTCGAGCAGCTTTTCCAAGCGGCAGATGACGGAATGGCGTTCTTCGTCGTTCACAATGTCGCAGTCGAGCAAGCGCCCGCATTCTAAGCCTGTCAGCGCCAGATAAGTAATTAAAACAAGATCATTATCGGTTGCATCTTTCAACATTCGATCCAACAAGGCTCGGTGGTAACGCCTGACCGGGATCATGAAATCCGGATTTTCGACGAGGGCAGCAAGGATGCCGCTGGCTGGCGGCTCATCATCTGCCTGAAGACGAAAAACATCAAAAAAGGCGCGTACAACCCGATTTTTATCGCCGCGTTGAAGGGTTTCCTGAACCTCCATCGCCCGTTCGTGTTCTCTCATATATTCTTCGACCACACCCTCAAGCAATTTTGCTTTTGTTGGAAACGAATAGAGCAATCCGCCCTTTGAGAGGCCCGCGCGAGCGGCAACCGCGTCGAGAGAGAGATGGGCTGGGCCGACCTCTTGGGCGAGTTCCACTGCTGCGCGCAAAATGCGCTCTCGCGAAGAGACCTTATTCTTGGTATGCAATTCCAGTGGTCTCCTGACAGTTCAATAGTTGACAATACCGTCCAGACGGTACAGTTATTTTCGACAGTTATTCAAGTAAAATACGTGCGACCAAATTGTGAGCAACAAATAGGACGCGCGCCAATGACACCCTGGAGTGCTTCCGCAATGATCAAACGCCTTATTCTGGCAATTATTTTCCTCGTGATCGTCGTGGGAGGGCTCGTCGGTTTTAACCTGTTCAGGACACAGGCGATTAAGGACTTCTTCGCCAATATGCAGCAGCCGGCCAAGACGGTTTCCACGATCACGCTGGAGCCGACGACATGGACGCCGGGCATCGAAGCGATTGGGTCGGCCAATGCAATCAATGGTGTTGACCTGACGGTTCAGGTTAGTGGCATTGTCGATAAAATCGACTTTAAAGCCAACCAGGAAGTAAAAAAGGGGACGGTCCTTCTCCAACTCGAAAACAGCATCGAGACTGCGGACCTTGTTGCTGCGAAGGCCGAGGCCGTGCTTGCAGACCAGAATCTGAAGCGTGCTGAAACCTTGCGCACGCGCGGTGTAGGTGCGGTTTCCGACGTTGATACGACGGCAGCTGCGGCGAGTGCCAAAAAGGCCGCTGTTGCAAAGATGCAGGCTGTACTTGATCAGAAGACGGTAACAGCACCGTTTACGGGTGTTATTGGTATTGCGAAGGTTGATATCGGTCAGTATCTGACACCGGGCACCGTAATCGGGACCTTGCAGGAAACCGACAAGATGCGCATCGATTTCACGGTGCCGGAACAGTCGTTGCCTGAGCTTAGGCTCGGCCAACCCGTGCAGGTTGGTCCAAGCATGGAACAGCTCAATTATAATGGCAAGATCGTTGGTATCGATCCCAAGATCGATCCTGCGAGCCGCCTGGTTTCTGTGCGTGCGGAAGTTCAGAATGACGAACCTCGTCTGACACCAGGTCAGTTTGTTCAGGTTCGTGTTGAACTGCCAAAGGAAGACAATGTGCTGGCGCTGCCACAGACTGCTGTCATTCGCAGCCTGTATGGCGACTATGTCTATGCTGTTCGTCCGGCACAGCCAAAAGAGGGCGAAAAAGCGCCTGAAGGTGATGCTAAAAAGCTGGTTGCCCAGCAGGTTTTCGTAAAAATCGGCCGGAGTTATGGTGGTGTGGTTGAGATCACGGATGGCCTCAAGGCTGGCGACATCGTGATTACAGCAGGCCAGAACCGGCTTTCAGCGGGAACGCCCGTAACGATTGACAACACGGTCAATCCGATCCCAGCGGCTGACAAGTAATAGGCGAGCAAGATGAGTTTTTCCGATATTTTCATCCGGCGACCCGTACTTGCTACCGTGGTCGCTCTTATGATCATTCTTCTCGGCCTTCAGGGTATCGCGCAGCTTTCTGTGCGCGAATATCCGAAAGTCGATGAGACAGTTATTACCATATCGACCGCTTATGCGGGGGCAAGCGCTGAGCTTATTCAGGGTTTCATCACCTCTCCAATTGCAGAGTCGGTGGCGACGACTGAAAACATTGATTACGTCACATCATCCAGCCGTCCATCGTCGAGCACGGTGACGGTTCAGATGAAACTGGGCGCTAATCCCGATGCGGCACTCACGGAAGTGATTGCCAAGGTTAATCAGGTTCGCGGCAATCTGCCGACTGAATCTGATGATCCCGTGATCGTCAAGGGAACGGGGCAGAGCTTCGCAACCATGTATTTGGCTGCGCAGAACCCCAATATGACCAGCGAACAGATCACTGAATATTTGCAGCGCGTCATGCAGCCGCGTATCTCCACCGTTCAGGGTGTGGCGAAGGCTGATATTCTGGGTGGTCAGGTCTATTCGATGCGCGTCTGGATTGATCCGATCCAGCTTGCCGCGCGTCAGGTTACGGCGGCTGAAGTACTGGCGGCGATTAAAGCGTCGAACTTCCTGTCTGCGCCTGGACAGACAAAAAACGAGTATGTTGCATCATCGATTACGCTTGAATCGACCTTGCAGACACCGGAAGCTTTTGGCGCAATGCCGATTAAATCAACCGGCGATCAGATTGTGCGTCTGCGCGATGTGGCGAAAGTTGAGCTTGCTGCGAAAAGTACAGATACGATTGTTTCGTTCAACGGTTCGGCCGGTACGTTCCTAGCAATTTACCCGACACCGTCTGCGAACCCGATTGATGTTGCAACGGCTTTCAAGAAAGAACTGCCGGCCATTCAAGCATCTCTGCCGGAGGGCATGACACTTGATCTCGTCTATGACGCGACCGAGCAGATCAGCTCTTCCATCAATGAAGTTTTCACCACCATTGGTGAAGCTGTCGCGATCGTTATTCTGGTCATTATCATTTTCCTTGGGTCGTTCCGCTCGGTTCTTATTCCCATTGTCACGATCCCTATTTCGCTGATTGGCGTATGCTTCTTTCTCTATGTTCTCGGGTTCTCGATCAATCTTCTGTCGCTGCTTGCGATGGTTCTGGCGATTGGTCTTGTGGTCGATGACGCGATCGTGGTGCTTGAAAACATTCACCGCCATATCGAAGAGGGATTGCGTCCGATGGATGCCGCCTTCAAGGGCATGAAGGAAATTACCGGTTCGATTATCGCGATGACGATTACGCTGGCCGCGGTGTTTGCACCGCTTGGATTTACCGGTGGTCTGACTGGTTCGCTGTTCAGAGAGTTTGCTTTCACGCTGGCCGGCGCGGTTATCATTTCCGGTATTGCTGCTCTGACGATTTCACCGATGATGTGCGCCCGTATGCTCAAACACGGTGAACCGTCCCGGTTCCAGAAAATCATCGACGAGAATTTTAAGAAGCTCGAAAAGTGGTATCATGGGATGGTATCCGGGTCGCTTAATTATCGTCCGATTACATTGATGATCGTTATTGCTCTGGTGGGGCTCACAGGCTTCCTTTTCGTGAACACCTCGACGGAACTTGCTCCTGAAGAAGATTCCGGCGCTTTGTTCTCGATGTTCCAGGCTCCGCAATATGCGACCTCTGCCTATACCAACCTCTATGCAGAACAGATTGACAGCCTGACCAAAGATCTGCCGGAACTGGATACACGCTTCCAGATCGTTGGTATGGATGGCGGAACAACATCGGGTATTGCGCTCTGGGTTCTTAAAGACTGGTCCCAACGCACGCGTTCGCAAAAGCAAATTCAGGAAGATCTGACCGCAAGATTGACCAAGGTTGCGGGCGTTGACGCATTTATTTTTGCGCCTCCGTCTCTGCCCGGTGCTGGCGGTGGCTTGCCGATTTCGATTGCGCTTCAATCAACTGGCCCATCCAGTCAGGTCTTTGAACTGGCTGAAGAAATCAAGAACGAAGCTCAGGCAACAGGCCAGTTCATCATCGTCCAGAACTCGATGTCCTATAATGCGCCGCAGACCACGATCACCATTGATCGTGATCGCGCTGCAACGCTTGGCGTTCAGGTTAGCGATATTGGTTCGACGCTTGGTCTTCTGACCGGCGGTGCATCGATTGCCAAGTTCGACCGCGATTCCAATAGCTATGACATCATCACGCAGGTGCCGGATGCCTATCGCTCGACCCCGGAAAAGCTCGGCGAATTCTTTGTTCGCAGTGTTTCCGGCGCAATGATTCCGTTGTCGTCGGTTATTGAAATCAAGCAAAATGCATCGCCTGCCGCTATTGAGCAGTTTAATCAGCTCAATTCCGCTACCATTTCCGCTCTGCCAATGCCTAGTGTCACGACAGGTCAGGGCCTGCAGACGCTTGTTGATCTGGCTCGCTCGAAGATGCCGGAAGGATTTTTCCTCGACTATTCCGGTCAGTCACGACTGGAAGTCGAGCAGGGCAATACGATCCTCATCGCTTTTGGCCTTGCCGTTATCGTGATCTATCTGGTGCTTGCGGCGCAGTTCGAAAGCTTCCGCGATCCGTTCATCATCATGATGTCAGTACCGCTTTCGATCTTCGGTGCGATTGTGCCATTGAACCTTGGCCTTGGAACGCTCAACATCTACACACAGGTCGGTCTCATCACACTTGTCGGGCTGATAACCAAGCACGGCATTCTGATGGTGGAGTTCGCCAATCAGCAACGTCGCTTGCATGGTCATTCGCGTCGTGAGGCCATCATCCTCTCTGCTGAAACGCGTCTTCGGCCGATTCTGATGACCACGGCTGCCATGGCGCTCGGCGTTGTGCCGCTGATTATGGCAAGTGGTGCGGGTGCGGCCGCGCGTTACTCGATGGGGCTGGTGATCTTCACCGGTATCACAATCGGTACGGTCTTCACGCTGTTCGTGGTGCCAATGTTCTATACATTTATTGCCAAGAAGGACGTTGAAGGCGAATTCGTGCCGTCGTCGGAAGATAGCAAGGAGGCTGCGGCGGCAGCCCATCACTGAAACTTGTATTGAATAATCGGATTGAGGGCGGTCACATGTGGGCCGCCCTTTTTCTTGGGATGAAGTTGCATCCCGGCTGTTACACACCATATGAGCAAGCATGATACCTTTATCCGTCCTTGATCTTTCACCCGTCCCTGAAGGCAGTAATGCAGGGCAGTCTCTGCGCAACACGCTCGAACTGGCCCAGCAGGCCGAGAAATTGGGCTTTACGCGCTATTGGCTGGCCGAGCATCACAACATGCCGGGCATTGCCAGTGCTGCAACCTCCGTTGTGATTGGCCACGTGGCAGCGGGCACATCCACCATCCGCGTTGGTGCGGGTGGAATCATGCTGCCGAACCATTCGCCACTGGTGATCGCAGAACAATTTGGTACGCTGGCCTCGCTGTTTCCGGGGCGTATCGATCTGGGGCTTGGTCGTGCGCCGGGCACCGATCAGATGACTGCGCATGCACTTCGCCGCAATCTGGAAAGCAGCGCCAATGATTTTCCACGCGATGTCGTGGAGCTTCTCAATTATTTCAAGCCAGCCGATCCGGGGCAGCGCGTACAGGCAGTGCCGGGCGCGGGGCTGAATGTTCCTGTCTGGATTCTCGGCTCCAGCCTGTTTGGTGCGCAATTGGCTGCTATGCTGGGGCTGCCTTATAGCTTCGCCTCCCATTTTGCACCGGCTGACATGGAGCGCGCCGTCGAGCTTTATCGCGAACGGTTTGAGCCATCTGAATATCTGCAAAAGCCTTATGTCATGCTTGGGCTGAATGTCATTGCGGCGGATACGGATGAAGAAGCACATTATCTGTTCACATCGCAATTACAGGCATTTGTGAATTTGCGCAGCGGTCGTCCGGGCAAGCTGCCAGCACCTGTCGCGGGGTATCTGGAGCAACTTGATCCCTCAGCACAAGCACTGGTGCGCCAGATGCTGTCATGTCGTGTTGTGGGTGGCCCTGAAACCGTCGACAAGGGGATTCGCGAATTTGCTAAACGCACCGGCGCTGACGAACTGATGGTCACAGGCATGATCTATGACCATCAGAAGCGTCTTCGTTCTTATGAGATTGTCAGCAATTCGATGGCGTGAGGATCAAACTCGCGATTGATCTCGGTGAGAAGCCAGTCGCGAAAGGCTTTAACGGCAGGCGTGTTTGCGCGCGCCTGCGGTGTTACAAAGTAATAGCTGCTCGGGCTTTTGACGGTGTGCTGATAGGCCACGACAAGCTGCCCGTTTTCAATTTCGGCACTGATCAGAAACAGCGGCATAAGCGCAATCCCAAGACCCGCGACACAAGCCTGAGAGACATTCGAGAACTGCTCAAAGCGCATTCCGCTTGCTACAGGTGCAGCAATGTCGAGGCTTTTAAACCAGTGGTTCCATGCGCCGGGGCGTGATGCCATGTTGAAAAGCGGCAGGCGTAACAGGTCCGCAGGCGAATTGACGGGATGCTGTTTCAGAAAAGCCGGGCTGCACACAGGCGCAACCGTTTCTTCCATTAAAAATGTGCAATCGGCATTGGGCCAGTCTGGTTGGCCAATATGGATTGCCGCATCAAGGCCCTCACGTTCAAAGTCGAACTGGCCAATACGGGTGGCAAAATTCAGAATAATATCCGGATATTGCGCCACAAAACGGGGAATCCGTGGGATCAGCCAGCGGGTGCCAAATGTCGGCAGGAATGCGAGATTAAGCGTCGTTCCACGCATTTGCGACATGACCTGCAATGACGCCGCACGAATGGCGGCAAGGGCAGGGCTGATCGCATGAAGATAAGCGCGCCCGGCATCGGTCAGCATAACGTGGCGGCTGGTGCGCTCAAACAGAGCGGCGCCAAGCTGTTCTTCCAGCAGAGCGATCTGACGACTGACTGCGCCTTGCGTCAGAGACAGCTCTTCCGCAGCACTCGAAAAGCTTTCATGCCGCGCCACTGCATCAAAGGCAGCAAGCGCGCTTGTTGAAGGAAGCAGGCGTCTCGATAGCGAAATCATGATCTATTACTAAATGGAATAGATCGATGAGTAAACGTAAATTGCATGTCGAAATAGGCTGCGCCATAGTCTCTCCAACCAAATCTGAGGAGACCATTCATGTCGCGTGCCGCATTTAACTGGGAAGATCCGTTTCTGCTTGATGAGCAGCTGACCGAAGACGAGCGGATGATCCGCGACTCGGCGCAGGCTTTTGCAAGCGATGTTCTACTGCCACGCATTGAAAAAGCCTATCTGGATGAAACGACCGATCCGGACCTGTTCCGCCTTATGGGGCAGGCTGGTCTTCTTGGCGTAACGCTTCCCGAAGAATACGGCGCAGCCAATGCCGGTTATGTTTCCTATGGTCTGGTGGCGCGTGAAGTCGAGCGCATCGATTCCGGCTATCGTTCGATGATGAGTGTTCAGTCGTCGCTCGTCATGTATCCGATCTATGCTTATGGCTCAGATGAGCAGCGTAAGAAATATCTGCCGGGTCTGGTTTCCGGCGAATTGATCGGCTGCTTTGGTCTCACTGAGCCTGATGCGGGTTCCGATCCTGCGGGCATGAAAACTCGCGCCGACAAGATCGATGGCGGCTATCGCATCAGCGGTTCCAAAATGTGGATTTCCAATTCGCCGATTGCTGACGTGTTCGTAGTCTGGGCCAAGTCAACAGCGCACGACGGTGCGATCCGTGGCTTTGTGCTTGAAAAGGGCATGAAGGGTCTTTCTGCGCCGAAGATTGGCGGCAAGCTTTCGCTGCGCGCTTCGATCACTGGCGAAATCGTCATGGATGGTGTGGAAGTATCGGAAGATGCATTGCTGCCGAATGTGTCAGGCCTCAAGGGTCCGTTCGGCTGTCTCAACCGTGCGCGCTATGGCATTTCATGGGGTGTGCTGGGTGCGGCAGAGGATTGCTGGTTCCGCGCCCGTCAGTATGGTCTTGATCGCAAACAGTTCGACAAGCCGCTGGCTGGCACGCAGCTTTATCAGAAGAAGCTCGCCGATATGCAGACTGAAATCACGCTTGGCTTGCAGGCCTCTTTACGCGTTGGTCGTCTGTTTGACGAAGGCAAAATGGCGCCTGAAATGATTTCTATCGTCAAGCGCAACAATTGCGGCAAGGCGCTCGATATTGCACGGCAGGCGCGTGACATGCATGGCGGCAACGGTATTCAGATCGAGTATCACGTCATGCGCCACGCGCAAAATCTTGAAACCGTCAACACCTATGAAGGCACGCATGATGTTCATGCGCTGATTCTCGGGCGTGCGCAGACCGGCATTCAGGCCTTTTTCTGATCACCGGAAAGGTTTTGAGAAATGCAGAATACACCGCTTGCGGGTCTGAAAGTCATTGAGCTGGCCCGCATTCTGGCCGGTCCATGGGTCGGACAGACACTGTCCGACCTCGGTGCGGATGTTATTAAGGTCGAAAGCCCTGAAGGTGACGATACCCGCACATGGGGGCCGCCCTTTATCGAGGTTGAAGGCGAAAAGTCGGCCGCCTATTTCCACGCCTGCAATCGTGGCAAACAGTCGATCATCGCTGATTTTCGCACCGAAGAGGGCAGGGCACTTGTGCGTAAGCTCGTTGCCGATGCTGATGTGGTGATTGAGAATTTCAAGCTCGGCGGTCTTGATAAATACGGTCTCGATTATGAAAGCCTGAAAGCGATCAATCCACGCCTGATCTATTGCTCAATCACGGGGTTTGGCCACACCGGGCCTTATGCAGAGCGTGCGGGTTATGATTTCATGATCCAGGGCATGGGCGGTATCATGGACCTGACCGGTGAGCCGGACGGGCAACCGCAGAAGATTGGTGTGGCTTTCGCAGACATCTTTACGGGGCTTTATAGTGTCATCGCTATCCAGTCGGCGCTCATCATGCGTGAGCGCACGGGCAGGGGCCAGCATATCGATATGGCGCTGTTTGATTGTATGACAGCGGTTCTTGCCAATCAGGGCATGAACTATCTGGCATCCGGCATTTCGCCCAAGCGTATGGGTAATGCGCATCCCAATATCGCGCCTTATCAAACGCTGCCTGTATCGGATGGCTATTTCATTATCGCCTGCGGCAATGATGGTCAGTTTGCAAAGCTGACGGCTCTGCTTGGAGTTGGCGAACTGGCGAGTGATTCCCGATTTGTCACCAATTCGCTGCGCGTTGCCAATCGCGATGCTCTGACGGCTTTGTTGGAAGAGCGTACGAAGCAATGGCTACGGGATGATCTTCTGTCAGCGCTTGCCAAAACAGGTGTGCCCGCCGGGCCGATCAACACGGTTGAGGATGTGTTTTCCGACCCGCAATTTATCGCGCGTCAGATGAGAATCGATCCAGATGGTATCCCGGGGCTGCGCACGCCGATCCGATTCTCGGATGCTGAGTTAAAACTCGACAGACGTTCGCCGAAACTGGGCGAACATAGCGATAATTTATAAGAAAAGCCCGCTTCAAGCGGGCTTTTCATTTTGTCTTTGAAGATAAATCGTTGCTGCCAATCAGGCGCAAATCAAATTTTCTCAGGAAGAGAGTGGTGCGGTCGAGAAGACTTGAAAAGTCTCCTGAAAGCCCGGAGGAGGTGGGTTTAGGTGTCCCACTGTTGGTTTTCACGCGGAACTGAGCCGGTTGGGCGACTAATTTCCATCGAGAATTGAGCCATGTGAACCTACTCCCCCGCTATGAGCGATGGGAGCAACGGAGTGATCCACATGGGACTTTTAAACATCATCCGCCGTATGGCACTGCGCGAGAGGAAATCGATACGGGAGATCAGCCGGCGTACCGGTCTTTCACGCAACACGATCACCAAATATCTGAACGCGGGAACGATTGAGCCGACATTTACGGTTGCAGAGCGACCAAGCAAGCTGGATCCTTTTGCGGATAAACTGTCGAGTTGGCTTAGAACCGAGGCGAACAAATCACGCAAGCAGCGGCGAACGCTGAAGCAACTTCATGCCGATCTGGTTGTTCTCGGCTTCACCGGTTCCTATGGCCGGGTTGCCGCCTTCGCTCGTGATTGGCGAGCGGAGCGACAACGCGAGCAGCAGACAACTGGACGAGGCATATTCGTTCCGCTGTCTTTCCGGCCAGGCGAAGCATTCCAATTCGATTGGAGTGAGGACTATGCCGTGATCGGCGGGGAACGCGTGAAGCTGCAGGTGGCGCACATGAAGTTATCGCACAGCCGGGCGTTTCTTGTGCGGGCGTATCTGCTCCAGACACACGAGATGCTCTTCGATGCCCATTGGCACGGCTTCCGGGTGTTTGGCGGCGTACCTGGTCGCGGCATTTACGACAACATGAAGACGGCGGT